>JAUNKK010000050.1 GCA_030532825.1 Propionibacteriaceae bacterium | reverse complement strand
CATCCGGGGGTAGGGTTGGTGCCCGTTCGGGTCGATTGGAAGGAGCAGTCGTGGGGGATACGTTCGTGCACCTGCACTGCCACACGGAGTTCTCCATGCTCGACGGCGCCGCTCGGATCAACGACCTGTTCGAGGGCGCTGAACGCATGGGTATGCCGGCGCTGGCCATGACGGATCACGGCAACATGTTCGGGGCCTACGAGTTCTACAAGGCGTCGAAGAACTATGACGTGAAGCCGATCATCGGGCTTGAGGCCTACCTGACCCCCCGCACCCACCGTTCGGAGCGCAAGCGCGTCCAATTCGGTGACGGCACCGGGGAGGATGTGGCCTCCAAAGGCGCCTACACCCACATGACCATGTGGGCCTCCGACCAGGCGGCCATGCACAACCTGTTCAAGCTCAGTTCGCGCAGCTCGCTGGAGGGGTTCTTCTACAAGCCGCGCGCAGACCGGGAACTGCTAGCCGAATACGGCAAGGGGCTCATCGCCACCACGGGCTGTCCCTCTGGGGAGGTCCAGACCTTCCTCAGGCTCGGGCAATACGACAACGCGGTATCCGCGGCCGCTGAGTTCCGCGACATCTTCGGCCAGGGGAATTTCTACGTCGAGTTGATGGACCACGGCTTAGCCATCGAAAACCGGGTGCGCCAAGACTTGCTTAACCTGGCCCGGGACCTCAACCTGCCGCTGGTGGCCACCAACGACCTGCACTACGTCCACGCCGAAGACGCGGACGCTCACGACACCCTGTTGTGTGTCTCCGCTGGTTCCCGGAAAGCCCAGGCTGACCGGTTCCGGTTCGATGGCTCCGGCTACTACCTGAAATCACCCGAAGAAATGCGGGCGCTGTTCAAGGACCTTCCCGAAGCCTGCGACAACACGCTGGCCATCGCAGAACGGATTGAGACGGCCTTTGAAGAGGGCATGGGCACCTACATGCCTCGCTTCGATTGTCCCGCGGGCGAAACCGAGGACTCGTGGTTCCACAAGGAGGTCGAGCGTGGCCTACATCAGCGCTACCCCGACGGCATCCCCGACGAAGTCGTCGCGCGGGCGGAGTTCGAATCGCAAATCATCGCCGCCATGGGCTTCACCGGCTATTTCCTCGTGGTGGCCGACTTCATTAACTGGGCCAAACGCAACGGCATCCGGGTCGGTCCTGGGCGCGGCTCCGGAGCAGGATCAATGTGTGCCTACGCACTGCGGATCACCGACCTCGACCCCATCGCCCACGGCCTGCTGTTCGAGCGTTTCCTCAACCCGGAACGAGTCTCGATGCCGGACTTCGACATCGACTTCGACGATCGTCGCCGCGGTGAAGTCATCCAGTACGTCACCCACAAATATGGGTCCGACAAGGTGGCGCAAATCGTCACCTACGGTTCTATCAAGGCCAAGGCGGCGGTCAAGGATGCGTCGCGGGTCCTGGATATGCCTTTTGCGCTGGGGGAGCGGATCACCAAGGCGATGCCCCCGGATGTGATGGGCAAGGGGGTTAAGCTGCCAGACCTGTTCGACCCCGAACACAAGCGGTACGCGGAGGGTCAGGAGTTCAGGGAACTCTACAGCTCCGAGGCAGACGTGAAGACCGTCGTAGAGGCGGCGAAAGGCATCGAAGGACTGAAACGCCAATGGGGCGTGCATGCCGCCGGCGTGATCATGTCGAATGCCCCGCTGCAGGACGTCATTCCCGTCATGAAGCGGGAGGCCGATGGGGCCATCATCACGCAGTTCGACTACCCGGGCTGCGAGGCACTCGGTCTGATCAAGATGGACTTCTTGGGGCTGCGGAACCTCACCGTCATCGACGACGCGGTGCGCAACATCAAGATCAACTGCGACGAGGACATCGATCTCGAAGAACTGCCCCTGACCGACCCGGCCACCTACGAGTTGCTGCAGCGCGGCGACACCCTCGGAGTGTTCCAGCTCGACGGGGGGCCGATGCGGCAGTTGCTTCGCTCCATGCAACCCGACTGCTTCGAGGACATCTCCGCCGTTGGTGCCCTGTACCGGCCCGGCCCGATGGGTGCCGACTCGCACAACAAGTACGCGCGACGCAAGACCGGCCGCGAGCAGGTGGAGCCAATCCATCCAGACCTCGCTGACGCATTGGAGCCGATTCTTGGGGAGACCTACGGCCTGATCGTCTACCAAGAGCAGGTCATGGCCATCGCCCAGCAGCTAGCTGGATACACGCTGGGTGCGGCTGACATGCTCCGCCGTGCCATGGGCAAAAAGAAAAAAGCGGAGCTGGACGCCCACTATGAACGGTTCAGCAAGGGCATGATGGAGCGCGGTTTCAAAAGGGAACCCATCGATACTCTGTGGAACATCCTGCTGCCGTTCTCCGACTACGCTTTCAACAAAGCCCACTCTGCCGCCTACGGTGTCGTGTCGTATTGGACCGCTTACCTGAAGGCCAACTACCCCACCGAATACATGGCTGCCCTGCTTCAGTCTGTGCGGGACGATAAGGACAAGTCCGCGGGCTATCTAGCCGAATGCCGCCGCATGGGAATCCACGTTCTACCACCAGACGTCAACTCCTCCGAGTTGGCGTTCACCCCTGTCGGCAAGGACATCCGATTTGGTCTGGGGGCGGTCCGCAACGTTGGCGATAAGGTGGTCAACGCATGGACAGCTGAGCGCGGCCACGTTGGGCCGGCCCGGGATTTCTACGATTTCCTCGACAAGGCCCCGCTGCTGATGTGCAATAAGCGCGTGGTGGAGTCTCTCATCAAGGCCGGCGCCTTCGATGAGCTGGGACATTCCAGGCGGGCGCTCATGGCGGTTTACGAGGAGGCCGTCGACTCCGTGATCGAGGTCAAGAGAAACCAGGAGCATGGCCAGTTCGATCTGTTCTCCGATTTCGTTGACCCCGTGGCGGGTGAGTCGTCCGGGGCACTGGAGCGTCAGCAGATCCCGGACGTCGAGGAATGGGACCGGCGAACCAAGCTGGCCTTCGAGCGCGAGATGCTCGGGCTCTACGTTTCTGATCATCCCCTCAACGGACTGGAGCATGTGCTTGTTCAGCACGGGAAGCATTCGGTGTCCGCTGTGGCTTCCGAAGGCGGCCCCCGGGGGGAGACCACCGTGTGTGGCCTGATCACCTCCGTGACTCGTAAAGTCAACAAGCAAGGTGCCTTTTACGCCGTCATCGTGCTAGAGGACCTTGAGGCGAGTATCGAGATCACCGTGTTCCCACGGGTCTACGACACGGTCGCTCAGCACCTCGCCCCTGACACCATCGTCGCGGTCCGCGGCCAGGTAGAGCAGTCCGAGGATCGCGTGCGGATGCGGGCCCAGGACGTTCACGCCCCTCAGGTAAGCGCCGATGGGGGACTTGGCCCCGTCGTGCTTCGACTACCTGCCGTGAGATGCACTCCCGGTGTCGTCGGTGACCTGAAGCAGGTGCTGTCCGGTCATCCCGGGGGTGCCGAAGTTCATCTGCAACTACGCAACGGGGAACGGATGACCACCTTCCGGCTGGGCGAGGGATTCCGCGTGGCCCCCAGCTCACCGCTGTTCGCCGACCTGAAGGCCCTGTTGGGGCCAAGTGCCGTGACCTTTGGAAGGGGAAGCTGAGATGGCAGAGACCAAGGTCCAACCCCGGCTGCGATGGCGATGGCTGCAACTGCTGGGTGTCGTGGTCGCCCTCGGCGTTCCGATGGGCGTGATGTGGGCGTTTCTGTCGAGGCGCCCCGGGTACGTTGTATCCCAAGATCTAGGCGCGGGCCTGTCCGAACGGGGCCTGGCGGATGTGTTCTCGGCTGATGCACTGTTCGTGTGCCTAGCGGCGGTGAGCGGGATCATCATCGGACTGGTGTCCTGGTGGCGCTTCCAAGACCGAAACTGGACGGTGTGCGCGGCCGCCCTCCTGGGGGCGTTCACGGCCGGCCTCGTCATCTGGCAGCTCGGCCTATTGATTGCGCCGCCCACGTTCGATGAGCGGCTTGCGGCAGCTCAGCCTGGTGATGTCATCCCCATCGACCTGAACCTGCACTCGCTGTCCGCCTTACTGGTTGGACCCTTCTGCGCCATCACGCCCGTGATGCTGCTGGCGGCGTTCCTGCCGGAACGAATGTCCACGGTGCAACCGCAACCAGAGGCACGCCGGGTTGCGACGGTAGACTGAACGACCGTGCTGAGAACCGTTGACCTGAGCGAAGTCAGGACCGATTACCGCCGCATGTTGCCTCGCGCGGCCACGGATGATGCAACGCAGGTCAACGAGACCGTCCAGGCGCTGTGCGACGATGTCCGAGCGCGGGGTTCCCAGGCACTCGCCGAATATTCACTGCGCTTCGATCACGTGCTGCCAGCCAGCTTCCGGGTGCCTGCTGAGGTGTTGGCCACAGCCGCGGCAAAGCTTGAGCCGCGTCTTCGCGCGGCCTTCGAAGAAGCCATTCGACGTCGCCGTCAGGTCGCCGAGACCCTCGAACTCGACGGCGATCCGCCTGCTTCGGAGGTTGCCCCCGGGGCGAAGATCGGGCTGCGGAACATCCCCGTCGAACGCGTCGGGCTTTACGTCCCGGGTGGACTCGCCCCGCTGGCCTCAAGCGTCCTGATGAACGTCATCCCCGCGCAGGTCGCTGGGGTATCGGAGATCGCGGTGGCCTCGCCACCCCAGCTGGACTACGACGGCTGGCCCCACCCGAACATCCTGGCACTGTGCCATCTCCTTGGGGTGGGAGAGGTCTACGCCGTGGGTGGAGCCCAAGCCATCGCGATGTTCGCTCACGGTGTCGAAGACGTGTGCGCGCCGGTGTCCATGGTCACTGGGCCGGGCAACATCTTCGTGGTGACTGCCAAGCGGCTGCTGCGGGGGATCGTCGGTATTGATTCTGAAGCCGGTCCCACCGAGATCGCCATCATTGCCGATGAGACCGCGAATCCCGCCTACGTCGCCGCCGACCTGATCTCCCAGGCCGAACACGATCCCATGGCGGCGTCCGTGCTCATCACCGATTCAGCGGACCTCACCTCATTGGTGCAGGCCGAGTTGCAGCGTCAGGTGGCGGCCGCCAAGCATCACGAGCGCATCCGGGCCGCTCTCATGGGTCCGCAGTCTGCCGCACTACTGGTTCGCGATCTCGCCCAAGCCGTTGAGGTGGCCGATGCCTACGCAGCCGAGCACCTGGAGATCCAGGCACGCGACGCGGCCCAGATCGCGGCGCGCATCCGCAACGCTGGCGCCATCTTCGTGGGCGAATACTCACCGGTCAGCCTTGGCGACTACTCCGCCGGGTCGACCCATGTGCTGCCGACGGCGGGGTGCGCCTGCCACGCTTCCGGTCTCAGCGTACGTTCCTTCATGAGGACCGTTCACGTCATTGATTACTCCGCCGAAGCCTTGGCTCAAATAGCCGATGGAGTTGAGCGATTCGCCTTGGCGGAGGACCTGCCCGGACACGCAGAAGCTATCGCGATCCGGCGGCCGCGATGACCCGGCTTCCACTGCGCGATGACCTGGTGGGGGAGAAACCCTACGGCGCTCCCCAGTTGAGGGTGCCGGTTGTCCTCAACGTCAACGAGAACCCCTACCCACCGTCGGAAGGGCTACGGCGAGCGATGGCCGAGGCCGTTTACGAGGCCGCCGCCGATCTGAACCGATATCCAGAGCGGGAGGCATGGGCGTTGCGTCAGGACCTTGCCGGATATCTTGGCCATGGCCTCAGACCTGAGAACATCTGGGCCGCCAACGGGTCCAACGAAATCATGAGCCAGCTGCTCACGGCCTTCGGCGGGCCGGGGCGTGCCATGCTGACGTTCACACCCACCTATTCCATGTACCCCGAGTACGCGCGCAACACCTGCACGCGCTACCTCACGGCCCCCCGCCGGGAGGACTACTCGCTCGACCCTGAGCTGGTCTTGGCGGCCATCGCCGAACACCAGCCAAGCGTCGTGGTCATCACCACTCCGAACAACCCCACCGGCACCAGCACCGACCCCGAGGTGATTGATGCGGTCTGCGCCGCTACCACGGCCGTGGTCGTCGCTGACGAGGCCTACCAGGAGTTCTCACATCAACCGTCATCGCTGTCGCTGATCGCCCGGCATACCCATTTAGTGGTGACGCGCACCATGTCAAAGGCTTTCGCCCTGGCCGGGGGGCGGGTCGGGTACTTGGCCGCCTCCCCGGAACTCGTCGATGTCTGCCGCCTCGTCCGGTTGCCCTATCACCTGAGCGCCCAAACCCAGGTGCTGGCTCGCGTCGCCCTGGCGCATGCGGGGGAACTGCTATCCCAAGTGGACCGGCTGGCTGCCGAAGCCCGCGGGTTTCAGGTGTGGCTGGGTGCCCACGGCTACGATGTCGTGCCCTCAGAAGCGAACTTCGTGCTGTTTGGTCGCTTCGACGACCGGCACGCGGTCTGGCAGGCGCTGCTGGACCGGGGGGTGCTGATCCGCGAAACCGGTCCCGAGGGTTTTCTTCGGGCCACCGCCGGTACGCCCGAGGAGATGGCGCAGTTGCGTTCAGCCCTGATTGAGATCAACCCGGAAGGACGGCACTCATGAGCCGCGTCGCCACCGTATCCCGCGCCACCAGCGAGTCCCAGATCACCGTCACGGTGAATCTCGACGGCGCTGGCCAGTCCCAGATCGCCACGGGGGTCGGTTTCTATGACCACATGCTCACGGCCCTGTCTCGTCACTCGCTCATTGATCTTGACGTCGATGCTCAGGGTGATGTCGAAATTGACGGTCATCATGTCGTCGAGGACACCGCCATCGTATTGGGGCAGGCGCTACGTGAAGCTCTGGGTGATAAGCGCGGTATCCGGCGGTACGCGGATGCCACGGTGCCGCTTGATGAGGCCTTGGCCCACTGCGTGGTGGATGTGGCCGGGCGTCCCTACGTCGTGTGCACCGGGGAGCCAGAGGGCCAAGCGTATGCCCGCATCGGCGGCACGGGAGTGGCCTACGCCGGTTCCATGACCTATCACGTCTTCGAGTCGCTCGGGCTCAATGCTGGCCTATGTATCCACTCCCGGCTTTTGGCGGGACGCGATCCGCACCACATCGTCGAAGCGCAGTTCAAGGCCCTGGCACGGGCTCTGCGTGATGCCGTTGCCCTGGATCCGCGCGTCACCAGCGTGCCGTCGACCAAGGGGGCGCTCTGAGCCGCAAGGTTGGGTTGTTCGACTACGGCTCGGGCAACCTTCACTCCGTTGCCCGAGCGTTGGCGACAGCCGGTGGTGATGTCTTGCTGTCGGGTTCACCGGAGGAGTTGCGGCGTTGTGAAGCCCTCGTGGTTCCCGGCGTCGGGGCTTTTGCGGCCTGCATGGCAGGGCTTCGCGCCGTCGGCGGAGTGGAGCTTCTGGAAGGGTGGCTGGCCTCTGGCCGACCGCTGCTCGGTATCTGCGTCGGCCATCAGATCCTGTTTCGTTCCGGGAACGAACACAACCGGATAACCCCGGGTCTTGGTCTGTGGCCGGGGGATGTCGTTCAACTCGTCGCGCGACGCCTGCCGCACATGGGCTGGAACACTGTCGAGGCTTCTGAAGGCAGCCGCCTTTTTCAAGGCATTGAGCAGGAGCGGTTCTATTTCGTCCACAGCTATGGTGCTACCGGGCTCGCAGAGCCGCCGAGACTGGCAGCCCAACTTCGGGTCACCACCGCCACCCATGAGCATCCGTTCGTGGCGGCCGTCGAATGCGGCAACGTCTGCTCCACCCAGTTCCATCCCGAAAAATCTGGGGCGGCGGGCGCCCGTCTGTTGCGTAACTGGCTCAGGCTATCGGCCGGCCAGGGCGTTGAGTAGTTCGGGCAGGCCGACGGCAGCGGTGGTACGCCAACGAAGCTGACAGGCCAGGTCGGTGGGGTGTGGGTTGATCTCGGCTACATACGAGCCCGATTCGAGGGCTATTCCCGGCAGGGCCGCGGCGGGGTAGACGATCGATGAGGTGCCCACCACTAGCGTCAGATCGGCCTGCTGCGCGGCCGCGACGCTAGCGTCGATGTCCGCCGCATCCAGGGGCTCTCCGAAAAAGACGATGCTGGGGCGCAAATCCCCGCCGCAGAAGCTACACGGGCTCGGGGCGACCCGGAGTTCAGGTTCGGAGGCGGCCTGCGATAGGTCTGGGGTGCCCGGCTGGCCGCAATCGAGGCAGTGAAACCGGTCAAGGCGGCCATGCAGATGCGCCAGAACCTCGGAACCGCCCCGCTCGTGTAGATCGTCAATGTTCTGAGTGACGATGTCTAGCCGCTCCAGGGGCAGCCTATCGCCGACGAGCTGTGCCCAAGCGGCGAGGGCGCGATGCCCGGCGTTGGGTTTCGTCTTGGCGACGATCCCGATTCGCCACAGGTACCAAGCCCACACCAAGTCTGGGTCAGCGCGCCAGCCTTCCTCGGTCGCCATCGCCTCCGGAGAGTACCGTGCCCACAACCCCGCCGACTCATCGCGGAAGGTCGGCACGCCGGATTCCGCCGACATACCTGCCCCAGTCAGCACTAACACGCGCCGTGCCCTCTTAGCCTGCGTGATCAGTTCGCTTGGTACCGAATCCAACGGAGTATTCATGACTCCACTCTGGCACGGCGACGACGGCCCCGGCGGCGAAGACGATTATCCTGTGATGATGTGACCATCCTGATCACCGGCTTTGAGCCCTTCGGCGGCGATACCGTCAATCCATCCGCAGAGCTGACGCGGCGTTTCGCGGATGAGACGGCCACGGCGATCTTGCCTGTCGATTTCGCTGCGCTCCAGCAACAACTACCTCAGCTGATCACCCGACACCAGCCCACACATGTCGTTTGCCTGGGGCTGTCCGGCGCGGCCACCGGGCTTACTTTCGAGCGAGTCGGTCTCAACCTGATCGATGCCACGATCCCCGATAACTCGGGGGTTCAGCCCGTCGACGAACCGGTCGTCGTCGGCGGGCCGGATGCCTATTTCGCCACGCTGCCGGTGAAAGCCATGCGACGCGCCACTCAGAGGGAGGGGGTGCCAGCCGGGCTTTCACTCACCGCGGGCAGCTATGCGTGCAACGCGCTGCTGTATCTCGTGTTGCACCTGGCAGCCACCGCACCTCGGGATGCCGGATTCCGAGCCGGTTTCGTCCACGTGCCGCGGATTGAGGTACTGGGCTTGGATGCCCAAGAGAAAGGGCTCCGCGCCGCTTTGACAAGCCTCAATGTCCAAGAGCTGCACTATGCCGATGGTCAGCTTCAGTGATTGCCCCCAATCCGGGGTTCTAGTCCGGATCGCGGCCCGTTAAACGCGGCCGCTCGGGCCTGTCACCCAGCCCAGCTTCGCGGTAGGGTTTCCGATCGTGGAAGCATTGCAACTGTTGCCCGCAGTGGATGTGCAGGATGGCCAAGCCGTTCAACTCGTCCAAGGAAAAGCGGGAACCCAGAAGGAGTTCGGTGACCCGCTGGCGGCGGCTTTGATGTGGCAGGAGGAAGGCGCCTCGTGGCTTCACCTGGTGGACCTCGACGCCGCTTTCGGCCGAGGCTCCAATGCCCCGCTTCTGGCTCAGATCATTGCTGGGCTCGACATCAATGTCGAACTCTCCGGGGGAATCCGCGACGACGAGTCCCTTGAACGTGCCCTGGCCACGGGATGCCGTCGCGTCAACATCGGCACTGCTGCCTTGGAACGCCCCGAGTGGTGCGAACAAATCATTGATCAGCACGGAGACCGGATTGCGATTGGTCTTGATGTGCGAGGGGATCGTTTGGCGGCCCGCGGCTGGACCACTGAGGGGGGGCCATGGGACGAGACGCTGGACCGCCTAGCCGCAGCCGGCTGCGCCCGGTTCGTGGTGACCGACGTCAACTCTGATGGCATGCTCACCGGACCAAACGTGGAATTGCTGAGCGCGGTGTGCGCTCGAACCAGCGCCGCAGTCGTGGCTTCAGGTGGAATCTCGAGTCTTGAGGACCTGCGCGTCCTGCGCTCGCTGATTCCCGATGGAGTCGAAGGGGCCATCGTCGGCACCGCCTTGTACCTCGGTCGGTTCAGCCTCACCGAGGCCATTCAGGTGGCTGGCTCACAACGCAACGGCGGTGACGCATGAGCGCCCCACGAACCAGCTTCGGAGCAGCCGAGTCCGTGCGGCTGCACACCCCGCCCCTGCTGACGGGACGCATCGCGGACCTCTTGGCGGGCAAGAAGATCGCCATGACTGGCGTCACGGGTTTCATCGGCGAACAGATGTTCTGGAAGTTCCTGACGGAATGCCCGGATACCCAGACCGCCGTCCTCGTCCGCCGCAAAGGCTCCCTGCCCGCCGTCAGCCGAGTGGCGACGTTGTTGAAGAAGCCGATCTTCAAAGAGGTCGTGGCGCAGGCTGGCTCAGTCGAGGAGTTGATGGCGGCCCGGGTGGAGGTGATAGAAGGGGACCTGCCGAGTGTCCCGGAGTTGCCGCGCGATATTGACATCCTGGTGCATTGCGCGGGCGATGTTTCCTTCGATCCACCCATCGACGCCGCGTTCAAGACGAATGTGTTGGGCACTAAGGCGCTGCTGACCCGTTTCCGTGAATCATGCTCGGACGCGGAGGGGAAGCTGGAACGGGTTCCGCACTACGTCCATATCTCCACGGCCTACACGGCGGGCCGGCGGCGCGGCCCCATTCCCGAAGCTGCCCACCCGCACCAGGTCGACTACGAGGCCGAGACCAGGGCTGCCTTGGCGATGACCGACCTCATTGAGGCTCGTTCACGTACTTCGGAACAACTCACGGCCTTACGTAAGGAAGCCGAGAAGCTGCACCGGAAAGCCGGTTATCTGACCACCAGCGAGGACACCGAACGTCGGCGCCTTGAGTGGGTCAAAAAGGAGCTCATCGCGGCTGGGACGGAGCGGGCACGCTCGCTCGGCTGGACGGACGTCTACACGTTCGCTAAGGCGATGGGGGAAGCCGTCGTCGTGGATCTGTGCAAAGACATGCAGGTGTCCGTGGTTCGGCCGGCCATCGTTGAGTCATCGCTGCGATTCCCGCATCCCGGCTGGATCGAGGGCTTCAAGATGGCTGACCCGATTATCCTGGCCTACGGTCGCGGCCAGCTGCCGGAGTTCCCGGCCTCGCCCGATGCCGTCATCGACATCATCCCCTGCGACTTTGTGGTCAACACCATCGTCGCCGTGTGCGCCACCCAGCCTGCGGTGGGGCAGGCGGAGTTTTACCACTGCTCTTCCGGGGCCCGGAATCCGCTCACCTTCCGCGGTATCTACGAACACATTCGCGCCTATTTCTCGCGGCACCCCTACAAGACGGAGGCAGGCTCGCCGCCGCTGGCCACCTGGGACTTCCCAGGACCCGAGCCGGTCGAACGAAAGCTGTGGTTCGCAGGCAAGGCCGTCAACATCGGCAATCGGCTGTTGAGCTTCGCCCCTCGGGGTAACCAGACCCGGGCGGCCGCGCGGGCGCTGGACAAGACCGCCAAGCAACTCGATTTCCTCAACAAATACCTCGGGTTATACGGCGAGTATCTGCAATCGGAGTTGCACTTCGTGGACGACTGCACCCTCGCGTTGCACAACAGCCTTGACCCCGCTGATCGGGACGCGTTCGGTTTCGATTCGGCCAGCTTCGACTGGACCCACTACATCGAGCAGGTGCACGCCCCAGCCATTACTGACCCCGTTCGGCGCCTTGAGGCGGCTCGCCGCCGTCGCAAGGCCCGCTCGGCCACCTTCAAAGACCTCAAGCCCACAACACCCGGGACGGTGCTGGCGGCCTTCGACCTGGACGGCACCGTGATGACCACGAACGTCATCGAGACTTACCTGTGGCTCCGGCTCCCGGAACTGTCTTTGACGGAACGCGCCAGCGAACTGTTCAAAGTAGCCACGCAACTGCCGAACTATCTTGGCGCCGAGCGTAAGGACCGTGGCGTGTTTCTGCGTCAGGTGTACCGACGCTACGAGGGGGCTCGGCTCGCCGATCTAGAGCGGTTTGTGGACGAGCGCCTCACCCCGTTCGTGCTGGACCGCACCTCGCCGGGGGCAATCCGCCGGATCCGAGAACACCGCGAGGCTGGGCATACCACGATCCTCATCACGGGTGTGATCCGGCCGTTGACCCGGCCCTTCGAGGGCCTGTTCGACCACATCGTCGCTGCCGACCTAGCCACCGACGCTGACGGGTTCTGCACCGGCTTCCTCACCGGGCCGCCCATGGTGGGTGACTCCCGTTCCGCCTGGCTTACTCATTACGCCGGCCTGCATGGGATCAACCTGGAGGCCTCGTTCGCCTACGCCGACAGCCATGTGGATTTACCGATGCTGCGGACGGTCGGCAATCCAGTCGCGGTGAGCCCCGACATCGGCCTGATGCGGGCCGCCCGTGAATCCGGCTGGTCCATCATTGACTGGCCCTCAAATGCAGTGCAGCCCCGCTGGAAGTTGCCTTCATGAGTCGCCCGGGTTTCCTGCTGCACACCGATGAGGAGACGCCACCTCTCATTACGCTCGCCGGTAGCGATGTGAACCTGCAGCGTTTCCCCGTCGGCACCCGGGTGGTGTATCCGCCCGAGGCAGTGGCATCCAGTGATCCGACGACGCTCATCGACCAGGCCCTCGCCTCGCCTGCTGGGACACCGCCGTTGGCGGATCATCTGAAGCCCGGGATGAAGCTGACGGTCGTCGTGGGCAACATAGACCCCGTGCGACCCGGAATGCGCTTCGATGTGCGCCGTAACATCGTGGAGCGCGTCTTGGAACAGGCTGCTCGCGGCCGAGTGGATGATGTCGCAATCCTCATCGCAGGAGGGCTCGGCCCCAGGTGGCGGGGTCAGGACATCGTGACGGCGCTCGGAGACCGCATCGCGACCTCGTTCCTGCCAGACGGGATGATCGACAGCCACGACGTCAGCAACGAACACCTCACTACCGTGACCACGGTCGAAGGCCAGCCCGTCAAGCTTCCGGAGCGGCTTGCCGCGTCAGACCTTGTTGTGACCATTGACGTCTGCCACGGCCGCAGGCCCCAGTGCCTGCTCGCCCTTGGCGCCACTGACCTCGCCACCATCAACCGCATCGCAGGAGTAGATGGCAGTCAAACGGCATGCGATCAGGTGTCCGAGGGCATCCTGGAGCAGGTGCCGGTCTTTGCGGTGACGGCAGTGCTGGGGCAGCCGCACCTCCAGCGTTCCCTTAACTTCCTAAACCGACGGGAGTGGGAGTGGCGTCTACCGCAACAGGCCGCGTACGCTCTGGCTCGCCAGTGGGTCGCAGCCATGCCTCGGCAGGGCGCCCAGCGTCTGCACGGCATGCCTCGAGCCGACTACGAACTCTGCGATGTCATCGGCGGTGACGCTCGGCAGGTGCTGCGGCAGGCCCAGGAGGTGTGGCAGGCAGCCAACGCAGTGCCCCTGCCCCCGGCCTCGACGCTAGTCACCTCAGTGTGGGGCAGCGCCCTTGAGGCCGGTGACCCGGTCGGCTCACCGATCGACGCCGCCCATTACGCCCTCGGACACGCAACGGGACTAACGGCCGGCTACCCGCTCACAGCTCCCGGCGCTGCGGTCATCGCCTTCCACCCCCTCACCCGAGTTTTCTCCAACCGGATTCAGGCGGCTGCGTCCGACTTCTTCACCAAGGTTCTCCCCGAGAGCCGCGATCCCCACACCATCCAGGCCCGATTTGAGGCATCGGCCTGCGCGGACACCTGGTATCTCAAGCTTTACCGTGAGCATCACGCTTACCACCCCCTAGCCGTGTTCCATACCTGGTACGCCACACAACGCGCAGCCTCTCAGTTAGGCATGGTCATCTGGGTGGGCGCCGACCGTACCTCGGCGCGCATCCTTGGGCACCGGGCCGCAACCAGGCTGGAGGACGCGCTGGAGTTGTGCGCGGCGCACCTGGGGGCAGGCTCACCGCTGACATACATCCACCCCCCGGGGACAGTGGCGGGAGCCGAGCCGTGATTACCTGGTTTTCCGACATGGCCCAGTTCGCCCGCACCGGATTTGGCTATCGTTACCGCCGTCCCCCCTCGGCTCCAGCGCCCACGCCCCGTCGCCGCTACCGCCTCAGTCGCTCCGATCTGAGCGAGACCCCTAATCTGCTGCATCCGCTGACCTGGCGACTGGCATACCAAGTGGCAGGGCTGGATTCCCTGCAGGGGTTGCAGGGCCCGGTGGTTTTCGCCGCCAACGGGCAAGGCCCGCTGGACTGGCAGGTCCTCAAGGCGGTCCTGCCGCCCCGGTTGCGGACTCTAAACCGCAACCCGAATGGCTCCTTGACCAAGGGACGAAGTTTCGCCTTGTTCTCCGAACCGTCGATCGTGGACGGCGGGGTGGGCGAGTTTACGACGGAGGCGGTAGAGCTTGCGAACCTCCACAACGTCCCCGTGGTGCCCGTGGCTATCCGCGGCACCTTCAAACTCAACGAGGTTCTCCAACTTGCTCTTCAGCGACGGCCGCGGATTTTCGTCTGGTTCGGGGCACCCACCTACGTTCGTGGTAAGACCCTTGATCAAGCGACAGGCGAGCTACAGGCGGCGGTGGGGGCTCTCTTCCACACCGGCGAGTTGACGTGGTGGGCCACCCAGCACCCCGGTCCGCTACCCGCCGCCGAGCCAATGCCCCGTTGGCGCCGGCTGTGGCAACAGACCGCGGCCCGCGAGCCGTCCATGCCCCGGATCTGGGCGAGGGAGCGTTGAGGAGAATGATGGAGCCATACATTGAAGGGCACCTGCATTGGCGTTTCCTGGCCTCCAGCGACTGGGACGAAGTGATGGCCCTGCGTTCTCAACTGGCTGTGCTGGATGATTCGTTGATGCCGGCCATCGACCGGGTGGTGGGCGTTGAGGTAGATCTGGAAGACAGCGATGCGGTTGGCGGCTGGGACTCCTACGGCAGTCTGCTGGCATTCGGATGCAACTTCCGAGCCCCGGAACCGCACCCGCTACGGATCTATCTCATCGGCGGCGTGCATCCCACCCACCGTTATCAGGGCATCGGAGGTGCCCTGCTTAACTGGCAGGAGCAGCAGGCGACGACTTGGCGCGACGAGCACCGCCCCGGCGAGGAGTTGTGGCTGGGCTGCTACGTCGAGGCCATGCAGCCCGGCTTGCAGCGCCTGCTCGAGTCGCGGGGATTCCAAGTGGAACGCTATTTCATCGATATGCACCGCAACCTGGACGAGTTGCCGCAACCGGCTGAGATCCCTGGAATCCGGTTCCAGGAGTTCACGGAACAACTCAGCCCCCAGATCCTCCAGCTGCACAATGAGTGTTTCTCTTCCGCGGTGTCGATCCAAGCCTGGGAAGAATCGTTGCGCTCCGACACCTTCCGGGGCGATTGGTCCTGGGTGGCAATCCATGATGATCGAGTCATCGGGTATTGCCTGTCGGGGACCGACGACGGGGCGGCGCTGGATGGGGTGCTCGAAGGTTGGTGCGATCGCCTTGGCGTTGCCGACGGATACCGCCACCAGGGAGTGGCCCAGTCCTTGCTGGCCCGTGCTATGCATTCGATGGCAGATTCCGGCTGCCCGGCTGCCGGTATCGGGGTCGACACCCGACAGCGGGCGGTGGCTGACTGGCTCAACCGCGTCTTGGGCTACGAGGTGCGCGACAGCGTGACTCTGTTTACGAAGAGTGTTCCGGCCTCAGTGAGCTAAGCTCACCGATGCACATTGATCTCTACTAGAGGGCGGGTACATGAGCGGCCACTCCAAATGGGCGACCACCAAGCACAAGAAGGCGGTTATCGACGCCAAGCGCGGCAAGCTGTTCGCGAAGTTGATCAAGAACGTGGAGGTCGCGGCCCGGCTGGGCGGCGGCGATCCTGCTGGCAACCCCACTCTGTATGACGCCATTCAAAAGGCCAAGAAGTCGAGTGTCCCCAACGACAATATCGACCGCGCCGTCAAGCGCGGCTCCGGTGCTGAGTCCGGGGGAGCCGATTACGAGACGATCATGTACGAGGCCTACGGCCCCTCCGGCATCGCCATCCTCATTGAGTGCCTCACCGACAACCGGAACCGCTCGGCGTCCGATGTCCGGGTCGCGGTCACACGCAATGGCGGCACTATGGCTGACGTTGGCTCCGTGCAGCGCCTGTTCTCCCGGAAGGGGGTCGTGGTGGTCCCGAAGAAGCAGGAGGGCCGGGAGCTTACCGACGATGACCTGCTTGAGGCCGCGTTGGAGGCCGGCCTTGAGGAGGTTAATGATGAAGGCGACAGCTGGGAGGCTATCTGCGACCCGAACGACACCGTCGAGGTGCGCAAGGCCGTCCAGGCTGCTGGGTTCGACTATGACTCGTCCGAGGTGCAGTTCGTGGCATCCTTCGATTCCGAGGTTGATACGGTCGAGGTGGCCCAGAAGATCTTCCGCATCATCGACGCTCTCGAGGATTCCGATGATGTGCAAAACGTCTACACGAACTTGGATCTCACCGACGCCGTCGCCGCAGCGCTGGATTCGGAGGACTGACCGCTAGAATCCGAACTGATGTTCGAGGTGAAGCGCATTCTTGGGATCGACCCTGGCCTGACCCGCTGCGGGATCGGGGTCGTTGAGGGCACGGTAGGGCGCCCACCACGTTTCGTGGCTGTGGGGGTGGTCCGCACCAATCCCGGGCTGGATCTCCCCGCCCGGCTTGTGGAGGTCGAGGCGGGCCTCGAAGCCTGGTTCGAGGAGCAACGGCCCGATGTCATTGCCATTGAGCGTGTCTTCGCTCAGCACAACACGGCCTCGGTCATCGACACGGCTCAGGCTGCTGGGGTCGCGGCCCTCGTGGCGGCTCGCCGCGGGCTGCCCGTGACTTTCCACACGCCCAGCGAGGTGAAAGCTGCGGTGACGGGATCCGGCCGGGCCGACAAGCAGCAAGTAACGGCCATGGTGCGGAGCATCCTTCGTCTGACAGCTCCCCCCAAGCCGGCCGACGCTGCCGACGCACTAGCGCTCGCCGTCTGCCACGCGTGGCGCGGTGGACACACGAATAGGTATGCGGCTCTGGTAGCCGCCGCGAGAGGAGCTTGATGATCTCCCAGCTGACTGGCACCGTTGTGGCCGCGGGGGCTGCCGGGTTCGTGATCGATGTGGGCGGAGTGGGTTTCAAAGGCCATTGCACTCCCGGTGCGGCCGCCGCGCTTCGTCCCGGGGAAACCAGCACGATCTTCACGTCCCTGATCGTGCGCGAGGACTCGCTGACTCTCTATGGGTTTTCCAGCGATGCTGAACGTGAGGTGTTCGAGCTGGTTCAGTCGGCCTCCGGGGTCGGCCCCAAGGTGGCGTTGGCGATCTGCTCGGTGCTTCCGCCTGCTGAGCTGAAGCGGGCGGTCCTCACCGAAGATCTCAAGGCGTTGTGCCGAGTGCCCGGGATCGGTAACAAGAGCGCCCAAAAGCTGGTGCTAGAACTGCGCGACAAGGCGGGTTTGCTTGCTTTGGACGACGCGGCTGCCCAACCCGTCGCAGCGGTGACGGCCAGCGAGCTATGGCGGGAACAGGTGAGCGATGGGCTGCAGGGGCTCGGCTGGTCGGCCCGGGAAGCGGCGACCGCCTGTGACGCTGTCGCCGAGCTGGCGGCTGACGGTGCCACGGTCGCCCAGCTGATGCGGGCAGCGCTGGGCGCCTTGGGTAAGCGCTGAGGAGGCTGGGGATGGCAGCATCTGAAGTGGATCCGGTGGGGCGGCAGGAGGAAACCGATTACGAGTCTGCGCTGCGGCCGAAACGTCTCGTCGACTTTGACGGCCAGCCGCGCGTGCGTGACCAACTCGGGCTGGTCCTAGACGCGGCCCGCCACCGTGGGACGAGCCCCGACCACGTGCTGCTGTCCGGGCCGCCCGGGCTGGGCAAGACGACGCTAGCGATGATCATCGCCGCAGAACTTGGGGTCAACCTGAGGATCTCGTCGGGTCCCGCTATTCAGCATGCCGGAGACTTAGCCTCGATCCTGTCCGGCCTCGATGCGGGCGATGTGCTTTTCCTCGACGAGATCCACCGCCTCGCGCGGCCTGCCGAAGAGATGCTCTACCTGGCGATGGAGGATTTCCGCGTCGATGTGGTGGTCGGCAAGGGGCCGGGGGCCACCGCCATCCCCATCGAATTGCCGCCGTTCACGCTGGTCGGGGCCACCACCCGTGCCGGTCTGCTGCCGGGACCGTTGCGGGATCGTTTTGGGTTCACCGCGCAACTGGAGTTCTACGACACGGAGGATTTGGCTGGGATTGTTGCAGTCTCGGCAGGGAAGCTCGGCATCGTTCTGGAGGAAGGTTCGGCCGACGAGATCGCGGGCCGTTCCCGCGGTACGCCTCGGATCGCCAACCGGCTGCTGCGGCGCGTCCGCGACTACACGCAAGTCAAAGGTTATCCTCGCGTCGAGCGGAAGCACGCCCAGGCCGCGCTTGATCTGTATGAGGTTGATCGGCGTGGTCTGGATCGCCTGGATCGGGCTGTGCTGCATAACCTGTGCACTCTGTTTGGCGGGGGACCGGTGGGGTTGTCTACCCTGGCGCTCAGCGTCGGGGAGGAGACTGAGACCGTTTCCGAGGTGGCAGAGCCGTTCCTCATCCGTGAAGGCCTTTTGATGCGTACTCCGCGCGGCCGGGTGGCTACCCGGGCCGGTTGGGCACATGTGGGCCTCACCCCGCCGTCGGATGAGCCCTCGCTGTTCGAGTGAGCTATTCTGACCCACGGCAAACCCGCTGTCCGCTCGGTTAGGAAAGAACACATGCCACCTGGATTCGATTTCATCATCATGATCGTCCTCTTCGGGGCGGTGGTG
>JAUNKK010000212.1 GCA_030532825.1 Propionibacteriaceae bacterium | reverse complement strand
TTGTTGAGGAACGCCATTTCCCGGAACCGCGTGGCGAGCGTCTCGTAGTTGAAGTCGGTGGTCTCGAAAATGTCGGGGCTGGGGTAGAAGGTGATGGTGGTGCCCCGGTCCTCTGTCTTCTCCAGCTCTTGCAGGTCAGCCTTGGGGACGCCCAGCTCGAAAGTCTGGGCGTAGCGGTACCCGTCGCGCGAGACCTCGACGGTGAACTCGCGGGACAGGGCGTTGACGACGGAGGAGCCGACGCCATGGAGACCACCGGACACCTTGTAGCCGCCGTCGCCGAACTTGCCGCCGGCATGTAACACCGTCAGCACCAAGGTGACTGTGGGGATCTTCTCGACGGGGTGCTCCTTGACGGGGATACCACGCCCGTTGTCGGCAACCCGGACGCCCCCACCATCTAGCAACGCGACGTCAATCTGGTCGCAGTGCCCGGCCAGCGCCTCGTCGACGGCATTGTCCACGATCTCGTAGACCAGGTGATGCAGGCCTCGCTCACCGGTGGAGCCGATGTACATGCCGGGTCGTTTCCGAACCGCCTCCAGACCTTCCAGGACCGAGATCTGCTCGGCGTCATAGACCGCGTCTGTATGGGTGCGACCGCCTTGGCCGGTCTCGTCTTGGGGTTCTAGCTCACTCACCAGCTCATCCGTCACGCGGTGCTCCCGTTCCATGAAACAGCCGCCGGAGAACCGACGGCGTTGACAACGATCAATAGTCTACCGCGACATCGGGGGCTGCGTCCCGCAAAATCGCCTGCCTGGCCGCTCGAAACCCCCGCTCTAAGCGGCTGTCAGGGGGTGGGGTGTCACCCGGCCGCCCCGGGGGGGCTGCCAGGGTGCCTGGAGCTTTTCGTCAACCGGGCACCTTCGCCATCTTCGAAAGGCTGGCAGCTCCCTGGGCGGGGAGCGAACCTGAACGCTTGCTGAGAAGATGGGGTCTGAAGGCTTGAAGAGTCGGCCCGTAGTCTCTTAGAGTCAGGCTCGGAAGGTCTGGTGGAGCGTACTTTTCTGAGAGTCAATGTCATGGGTGTTCGAATCGCGACGGGTCGGCTCGGCTCACGGGCATCCCGCAGGCACAGCGGTGCCGTGCACGAACCTCGCGATTTCACCAGAAACGCCTTGGGGTTTCACAACCACTTTCTCAGGGCTGACCTTGCATCCCGCCTAGTCGCCGTCCCGCGGCCGGTCCCTGTGCCATTTCTTCACGGGAAGGCACTGCCCGGCAGCGCACACAGCATCCAACGACGTGGACGTCGGGCGGCCTTCGTCCCTCGGCTTTCAGCCACCAACAGTTCACGGCCGCAGCGCGAAGGCGCCCCGCGCAGCACTGAGGAGATACCCGATACCCCTTGCCACGGCGGTGAGCACCACACCCCAAGCCCCCGGAAGGAGTGGCGATGACTGCTGAACGCCCCACGACGTCACGTCGAAGCCTGCTGGCCATGGCCGCTGTCGGAATACCCGCGCTCAGCGTGCTGGGGGCTTTAAACCCGCTGGGGGCCTCCCCAGCCGCCGCTTCGCCTGTGCAGGTCGACGGTTGGTGGGGTTTGGAGGTGACATCGGCCATGCAACGGCTCATGACCCTACCCCAGACGGGCATCGTCGAAAATCAGTCGGTCTTCTGGAAGGATTCCAACCCTGGGCTGGCTGGCGGGTGGCATTGGGTATCGAAGACAACGGCCACAGGATCGTCCACGATCGCCGCCCTGCAGCGAATGCTCAAGGTCCCGGATGACGGGCTGATTGGCCCACAGACCATCTCGGCGTTGCAGGCGCGTTACCACCTTGATGTCGACGGCTTCTTCGGCGCCCCCTCCCCAACCATCGTGGAACTCCAGAAAGAACT
>JAUNKK010000049.1 GCA_030532825.1 Propionibacteriaceae bacterium | reverse complement strand
ATGATCTCGATCAGCTGGGCGGCGTCGTTGCCTACGAGGTGGGATTTCTGGGTCAGTTCGCTATTCCGGTGACTGGCGTGTTGTTGTCGGTGTCGTTGACGAGGAGGTAGGAGGAACGCGGCTACTTTGATCTCGTGACGGCCACGCGCATTGATCGCCTGGCCCTCTTGCGGGTGGCAGCCGTCGCGATCGTGTTGTCCTGGGGTTGCTTCACTGCACTTACGGCGTTGGGGCTGGTGGCTCAGTTGGCATGCCGTCGCGCTACTGGCTGCCACGCTCGTACTCTTGAGCGCTGCGGCAGCATTAGGCATCGGGCAGTGGCATGCGCTTCATGACTCTGCGGTCTTCCTTGACGCCATGGTCGCCGGGTTGTACCTGATCGGGCCAGTCTGGGCGATGGTGGCGGTCGGCATGGTACTGGTTGCGGCTGTCCCCCATGCGCGAGGCATTGCCTGGGCACCAGTCATCTGGGCACTGATTGTCGGCCTGCTGTCGGAGCCGCTGCGGTTGCCCAGCTGGGCGAAGCAGCTATCCGCTCTGGAACTCGTGGGCCACGTCCCAGCCGAGCCGGGTAATACCGCCGCGGCGCTGATATTGGGGGCATCGACTGTCGCCCTCATGATCGTTGGTGGCACCCAGTTCGTGCGGCGCAACCTACTGTTTGGTTGAGGCGATTCCCAACCACGCATGAGTGGGGGTGAGACCCGCAACGACTCTCACCCCCACTGGACGCTGAGTGGTCAGCTGCCGGTCTTCGGAAGGCCGGGCTTCGGTGTGACCGGGGTCGTCTTAGCTGCCGTCGGCACCGGCGGTGTGGTGCCAGATGGGGTTGGTGAAGGCGCAGGCGTCGACGGCGTGTTGGGGGTCGGGGACTCCGAGGGAGTCGGCGATGCCGGAGGTGGCGTCGGCATGGGAGATTCCGAGGGGGCCGGAGGCGTGGGTTCCGGCTTGATGAAGCCGAAATCCAAGGTGAGGTCGGACTCTCCATCCTTCGTGAGACCTTGCGACGTCGCAGACCCAGTGGATGAGTCGATTTCTCGATCGCCCTGGCCAGCCACGGTCGGCGTATAACCCTCCGGGGCGGTCACGGTGACGGTGTAAGCCTCACCGTCTTGCAGAACCGGCAGATCAACAAACAAGTACTTGCCGTCGACATCGGTCTTGATGGGAGCGACGGGTTGACCGTTCACGTCCGTGACCGGCCCACCATCAGGCCCCGTCAGCGTGAGTTCAACACCCGCCAAGGGGCTGTCGCCTTCGTTCTGAATGCCGTCCTTGTTCGCATCGAACCATACGTAGTCGCCGACGCTGACCCTGCCGGTGACTGGCGAAGCGACGTTGGTCAGATTCACATGCGTGGACTGCTGGTTCTCGATGGTGAAGGTGGCGGATGACGTGGTGGTCTCGTCGCCGATCTTGAACACCGGCTCACTCCATTCCACTGGCGAGGCGGGATTGGCCGTCTTGGGGTCTTCGGTCACGGTGATCTTCGTTCCCACGGGGAATACCCCTGGATAGGTGGCGATTTTACCCGCCTCGACTTCAACCTCCACTGGGTTGGATGGCGCCTGCCACCCCGGATAGTCAGCTGCGGTCTTTCCTGTCGGCAGCTCCCAGGACGCCAGTGCCGTGAACTTGCTGCTCGCAGCGACATTCGGGGCCCCGTCACCGGCAAGCAGCTTCGTGATCTGAAAACCCCCAAAGCCGTCTTTCATCTCGATCGTGACGGTGAAGGTGTCGATGTAGTGGCCGACGGCACTCACCTTCACATCCTTCTGACTGTTCATCAGTTCCGCGTGATTCGAGTACTGCACCCCAGGGCCCGGCTTACCGGTATCGGTCTGGAACTGAGAGTAGTAACGAATCAAGTAGTTGGCATCGGCCCGGAACGGCCCCGCGGCAGTGATGGTCGCCTCGGTAGGTTTGTCGGGGTTGTTGAACTCCACCTTGATGGAGAACTCACCATGGGAAGTGTTGGGGCGTTTTCCCTCGCCGGTAGCAACGACTTGCCAGTGCGCTCCCTGGTCTTGCGTGTTGATGACGACGAGCTGCCATTGCGCTGGATCGGTCACGAATGTGTGCCCGGCACCTAGCGTGTCTTTCCACACAACCTGCCCGACGTTGTCTGGAGCACCAAGATCAGACGGCAGGTTCGCCGCCCCGAAGACGATTTCCCAGCGAGCAGTCTCATTGGAGGGCAGCATGGTGCCCACCCACTTGGTTGGCCGGAATGGCCGGAACTCACCCAACGGATCGCCGATACCGCCACCGTCGGGAAGCGGCACCTGCGTCACCTGCCCGTTGAGGTTGAACTCAACCGTGGTCTTCGTGGTCATCCGATCCGCTCGCACCACCAGGGAGCCCTTACCCTTGATGTCGGTCTTACCACGGATGGCCTCGTTGAAGGTGCAGGTGATGGTCTGAGAGTTCTCAACCCGGCACTCACCAGCAACTTCATTCCCGAACCTTAGGTCGACGGATTTGCCGATCTCGTAGTTGCTGAACTCGGACGGCAGGTCGAGCGTGAATGAGTCACCGGGCTGAGGATTAGCAGCGGTGGCGTCGTAGCTGAACTCGATCAGTGCGCCGCCAGAAGCACGCAAAATGCCAGGCTGTTCCCCGACGGTGGCGGTGTACCGCACCAACCGATCCACCGTCAGCTTGATGTCCGGATTGTTGGCGGCGTGAGCCGAGGGCGCACCAAGAAAGGCGCTCAGGATGAGCGAGATTGAGAGTGCGAACGCGGCCCACACCCCGCTGCGTTTGACTTGCATGAAGGTCACTTCCCGTCGAACAGTAGTTTCCGAAAGTTATCGGAGCCGGATCAGTGTAACTGCATAGGGCTAACTTTTGTAAAACAGCAGTTCCGACAGGTGCCCGCCTGACTACGGCTGAGTTTTTTAGCCGTACGGCTGACAACGAAACCCACTGACTTAGAGCGATAAATCCGGGCTAAAACCTGGGGATAACCCGCTGGGCTAGAAGCCCACGAGCGGCGTCATTCTGATTGCGCGCTTTCGTTAGTTGTCGCAAGCTAGCCCCGAGGTCCCCCTCGGGGTTAACCCCAGTAGCGGTGTTTCTTCACTGGTCAGGCGCAAAAACCAAACCCCACCCTAGAGGGGATGGGGTTGTAGTGGAGCTAAGGGGATTCGAACCCCTGGCCTCTTCCATGCCATGGAAGCGCGCTACCAACTGCGCCATAGCCCCATTCGTCCACCCAGCTTAGCGGACGACCTGCTACCGCGGCAACGCCGCGGGTGCGGCCTTTCGCAGTGCTTGCGCGATGACTTCCATGGCCTCGTCGTCGTGCGCGGATGACAGGAACCAGGCCTCGAAAGCTGATGGCGGCAGGGCGACGCCGTTGTCGAGCATGGCGTGGAAGAACCGACCATAGGCTTCAGTGTCCTGAGTTTGGGCATCCTCGTAGTTCTCGACGGGGTGTTCTCGGAAGAACACTGAGAACAGGTTGCCCGCGGATTGGATCACGTGCGGCACCCCGGCTTCGTTGAGCACCTCGGTGACCATCAGCTTCAATTCTTCGGCGCGCGCGTCGACGTGCCGGTAGACGTCGGGGGTTGCTAGGTCGAGGGTCGCGATCCCGGCTGCCGTCGCTAGCGGATTCCCGGAAAGCGTTCCTGCCTGGTACACCGGGCCCAGGGGTGCCAGAAGGTCCATCACGGCGGCGCGCCCCGCCACCGCGGCCAACGGCATCCCGCCACCGACGACCTTGCCGAAGGTGATGAGATCGGGCACCCAGGCTGACGACTCGGTCCCAGCTTCAAGGCCCCACCAGCCGGCTTCCCCGACCCGGAAACCCGTCAGTACCTCGTCCAGGATCATCAACGCGCCGTGCTCGGCCGTCAGCCGACGGATCTCCTGGTTGAAACCTTCTGCCGGCGTGACAACCCCCATGTTGGCCGGAGCGGCCTCGGTGATGACTGCTGCAACCTGACCTCCGATGCGTTCGAAGAGGGCTCGCAGTGCGGCGACGTCGTTGTAGGGCAAGACGACGGTGTCAGCGGCGGCGGCCGTCGTGACGCCTGCGCTACCGGGGAGTCCCTGCGTGGCTACGCCGGAGCCTGCGGCAGCCAGCAACGCGTCAGAGTGCCCGTGATAGCAGCCTGCGAATTTGACGATCCGGTCTCGCCCCGTCGCTCCTCGTGCGACACGCACGGCCGTCATCGTCGCTTCGGTGCCCGTTGAGACGAGGCGTACATGCTCCGCCGCCGACACCCGGGTCTGGATGCGTTCCGCCAACTCCACTTCGGCTCCCGTAGGGGCTCCGAAACTCAGGCCTCGTTCCGCCGCTGCCTGGACGGCCGCCACCACGTCGGGATGGGCATGACCGAGCAAGGCCGGGCCCCAGGAGCACACCAAGTCGACATAGGAGACGCCGTCGACATCCGTGACCCGGCACCCGGAGGCCTCCCGAATGAAACGGGGGGTTCCGCCCACCGACGAGTAGGCGCGCACGGGCGAATTGACACCGCCTGGTATGGATTTACAGGCCCGAGCCATCCAGTCCTGGTTCAGTCCAGCCATTCTGCGACCTCCATTGCCCAATACGTCAGCACCACATCGGCCCCGGCACGAACGATACTCGTCACCGATTCTTGGATGGCGCCCTGCCGGTTGATCCAGCCCTGCTGGGCGGCGGCTTCAATCATGGCGTATTCCCCCGAGACCTGGTAGGCCGCCACCGGCACCCGCGACACTGCGGCGACATCAGCCAGTACGTCTAGGTAATGGCTAGCAGGTTTCACCATGACCATGTCGGCGCCCTCACCCAAGTCCAGCAGCGCCTCCCGTAGGCCCTCGCGACGGTTCGCCGGGTCCTGTTGGTAGGTGCGACGGTCCCCTTCCAGTGATGACCCGACGGCTTCGCGGAACGGCCCGTAAAATGCTGACGCATATTTCGCCGAGTACGCCATGATGCTGACATCCGTGAAACCCGCATCGTCCAGCCCGTTCCGGATCACCCGGACCTGTCCGTCCATCATGCCGGAGGGGGCGACGACATGGGCTCCCGCACGCGCCTGCGCCACAGCCTGCCGGGCGTAGGCTTCGCAGGTCTCATCGTTCAGGACCCGGCCGTCCGAGGACAGGAAACCACAGTGCCCGTGGTCGGTGAACTCGTCGAGGCACACATCGGACATGATCACCAGGTCGTCGCCCACAGCCTCCCGACATGCCGTGATGGCGCGTTGTTCGATTCCGTCCGGCGCCCAAGCCTGGGAGCCATGGGCGTCCTTGTCCGCGTCATCTGGCACCCCGAACAGCATGATGCCCCCCAGCCCCGCATCACGGGCGGACCGCGCCACGTTTCCGATCTGCTCGACGGTGTGCCGTCGCACCCCGGGCATGGAACTGATCTCGGCGGCGCTCTCCCCCACGAAAGCCGGAAGCACAAGCTGGCTAGCTCGGGGACGGGTTTCACGCACGAGCCGCCGCATGGCAGCCGTGGTCCTTAACCGGCGCGATCGTTCAATCATGCGTTTCCCTTTCTCACCAATTCCGCCACCGACGCGGCAACCGCCTCGGGCCGCGGCGACGGGGAGACGCTGGCCGCCACCCCCAGTTCATTCAACACTCTCGCCGTAGCCTGCCCAATGGCCAGCACTCGAGTCCCCCGGGGCCATCCGAGCGCCCCATCCAGCACCCGCGCGACGGACCCGGAGGTAACCACTACCGCAGCATATTCCCCGTCCTGCCAGCGTGCTGCTACCCCGGTCGGTATCGCCGTGGGTTCCATCGTGTACACGTCGGCGCGGGCGACTTCCCACCCGCAGCGTCGCAGCCCATCCGCCAGGGTGTCGGGTGCCAGTGCGGAACAAGGCAGGAAAACTCGCCCCGGGCCGGGGGAAAACTCGGCTAGCAGCCCCTCGGCGCTTTCTACCCGGGGAAGGAGATCTACCGCATAGCCTGCCTGCTCCAGCGTCGTCGCCGTGGCCTTGCCGACGGCCGCGATCCGGCCCGGCAACCGCGCCCCCAACTCCACCATCGTGGTGACGGTGCGGGTCGACGTCACCACGGACCAATCTGCCCCCCCGGGCTCGATGGCCTCGACGGTCACCCGGCGCTGCTGCACCGGGCAGGCTGTCACTGCTAGTCCACTGGCTTTCAGCGCGTTCGATAGCTTCCCCGGTTCGCGTGGCAGGAATACTGTCCGGCGGGAGTCAGACGGCCACAGCGACGCATCGTCGTGGAACTCCGCAAGCCTGGATGCGCGTGACGCTTCCAACACCGTCACCCCTGCGGCCCCGGCTGCCAGCAGCCGCGCGGCCGCCTGCTCGCCCGCGCCGGGATGGAGGGGCACACTCGTCCGTGCCTCGCGGGCCCCATCGGGCGAGAACACCCCGGCTTCGAGGTTCGTCGCCGCCAAGGCCGCGATGGGTGCGGCACATCCGCCACCCAATGCTGCCAAGAGCGCACGCTCCTCAGTGACAGCCAGCCGAACCTTGGGGTCATCCAATGGCGCTAGAACCGCTTGGGTCGCCGCATCATCGCTGCGGCATTCGATGGCGAGGGCCCCTTGCCCGGGGGCCGGGAGCAGCCGCAGTTCCTCCGTGATGCGGCCCGCTAGGCCCAGCCGACGCAGACCGGCGGCCGCTAAGACCACCGCATCCAAGTCCCCCGCGGCGACCCGGGCCAAGCGGGTATCGATGTTTCCCCGAATATCGACGTATTCCAGATCGGGGCGCGCTCGACGCAGCTGGGCGACGCGGCGTGGCGAGCCCGTCCCTACGCGAGCACCCGAAGGCAGTTCCGCGAAGCCGAGCCCATCGCGGGCACACAACGCATCCCAGGGGGACTCTCGCTCCGGGGCCGCTGCAATAACGAGCCCCGGCACTGACTCCACCGGAAGGTCCTTCAGCGAGTGGACGGCGAAGTCCACGTCGCCGCGCAGCAGGGCGGCGCGCAGCTCCGCGGCGAACACGCCCAGCCCGGCGAGTTCGCGAAGTGACTCCCGGTCTCGGTCGCCCCGGGTACGCACCGGCACCAGCTCAACGTCATGTCCCCGACGTCGAAGCTGGTCCGCCACCCAGGCAGATTGGGTCATGGCCAGAGTGGAGGCGCGCGTTCCCAACTTCATTGAGCCGCCTCCCAGCCTGAGGCGATCGCGGCTTCGATGCCATTACCCGCCACCCAGGCCCCGGCTACACGCAACCCGTCGGGCAGCGAGGCGTGCAGTTGGGCGCGTTCGGCGAGTGGCAGGGCGCGTGGCACAGCTGGCCAGCGGACCACCGCAAAATCCAGGGCGTGCACGTCTCGTCCCAGCAGGAGGGCCGCGTCGCTGATGACTTGGCTGCGATCAGGCGCGGCATCGGGAGGGTAGCTCAAACGGATGATGTCGGCTGCGCCGCGGCTCCACGGCCATTTGGCCGAATAGTGCGTCAGCGACCGCGCCTTTAGCCCGGGAATTGCCTGCCCCAGCAGTACGCCGGACCCAACGGGGGCATCAGCTACCTCGCCGGATGGGACAGCCAGCACGGCACTCACCGCGGCGCCAGTCCCGGGCTCCGGCGCCGTCACCCCGACCTGCCGGAGCAGCACAAGTGCGGGCCGGGCCGGGCAGGCCAGCACGACACGCTCGGCAGTCCAGTGCTGACTACCCGCCGACACCTGCCAGCCAGGCGTGAGGCACTCAGCCCGCACCCCGAAGTGCAGGTCCGCGCCGTGAAGCTCTAGGTCAGCGATGAGGGCTTCGACCAGCCGGATCAGGCCACCGACGGGCTGGGCGACGCTTGAGTTGGCTCCGCGCGCTGCCGTGACTTTTGCGTACAGGGATCCCGGGCCGCGCAGCGCTGGAGCGAACTGTGCCAGGGACATCCGGTCAGGGGACATCCCGTAGACGCCACGGGTGAGGGGGGAAACCAGTCGTTCGACGACCGCCGATCCCAGCCGCGCCGTGACGAGTTCACCGACGGTTTGCGCTTCTGCCCCCACATCGTCAGGCAGTCCAGGCTCAGACCGTGCGAACGCAAGTGCTTCCGCGTCGAGTGCCGCAACCAGAGCCGGATCGTCGGGGCTGGCCGGAATGCCCAGCACACCGTCCGCGCCGGGCCACAGCTGCGTGGGCGACCAACGGATATGCGACCGGCCGGTCGGCGCGGCCACCTCCAGACCAAGTTCGGCGCATAGTTCGTCGGCGCTGCCGAGGCGTCGCGCGAAGGCCTCAGCCCCGCCGTCAATGCGTTGCCCGCCAATTTCCAGGGGGGCGACCATCCCGCCGGGACGGTCGGAGGCCTCCAGCACCACCACGTGCTCTCCCGCCACGGCTAGGCGGTGAGCGGCCGCCAAGCCGGCGATCCCGGCCCCGATGACGACGGCGGTCATAGTTCGTGCACCAAGGCGACGAGGTCAGTCAGTACGGCAGGATCGGTGTCCGGGGGGACCCCATGACCGAGGTTCACGATATGGGCGGGGGCCGCCCGGCCGCGATCAACGACGTCGTGGGTGTGCGTGGCCAGGCTGTCCCAGCCAGCCCCCAGCTGCGCGGGATCAATATTGCCCTGGAGCACCTTGCCGGGCAGCCTCCGGGCCGCCTCGTCTAACGGAGTCCGATAGTCGATGCCGAGCGCCTCCGAACCACAATCCGCCAGCGCTTCCAGCAAATGCCCCGTCCCGGTACCGAAGTGGATGCGTGGTACAGCTACAGATTGCAGGACCAAACGCGAGTACGGGGCGACGCGGGCAACGTAATCTTCGCGGGTAACTGCCCCGGCCCAGGAGTCGAACAGCTGCACCGCCGAGGCGCCCCCGGCGATCTGCAGGTTGAGGAAATCGGCGGAGCGCTCTGCGCACCACGTCAGCAGGCGGTCCCAGGCGGCTGGTTCGGCATGCATGAAGGCCCGGGCAGCCAAGTGATCCCGGGAGCCCCGCCCTTCGACGAGGTACGCCGCCAGAGTGAAGGGCGCACCCGCAAAACCAATGACGGGGGTCGCCGCCCCTAGCTCCGCCACAGTCAGGGCAACGCCCCGCTCAATCGCGCTGCCGTCCTCAATTCGTCGGCTCACCAACCGATCCACGTCGCGCGCCGAGCGCACGGGCTCCGCGAACTCAGGCCCGACTCCCGCCGTGATGGTGACATCAACCCCGGTCAATGCGAGAGGAACCATGATGTCGGAGAAGAACACGGCGGCGTCCACCCCATGACGCCGCACCGGCTGACAGGTGATCTCGGCCGCCAGCTCTGGCCTCAAACAGGCCTCCAGCATAGGGACGCCATGTCTCACACTGCGGTACTCTGGCAGGGATCGTCCCGCTTGCCTCATGAACCACACAGGTAGTCGGCCTGGCCGCGTGCCTGACAAAGCAGTCAGCAGAGGAGGCAAAGCGTTATTTGTCATGCGTTGATTCTGCCTCATGCCGAGAAATCTGGTTCACTGGACCTACTGTGACATTGCGCATCCTCTCTGTGAAACACGACCACCATGGTCTGCCCGAGGTCCAACGCGTATCTCAACATACGGACAGTCTGTCCGCTTCTTTGCGGCGGACGGCCGGTGTCGAGGGCATGCTGACGTTGGCGACATGCAATCGGGTCGAGTTCGTGGTGGACGCCCCCGACGTGCCGGAATCCCATCTGCGCCTCCGGCTGGCTCGGGAACTCGACACACCCCCCGACTGGACGGTGCACGAAGGCGATGCCGCCCTAGAGCACCTGTTCCGGGTGGCCTCAGGGTTGGCGTCGATGGTTGTCGGTGAGCGGGAGATCGCTGGGCAACTGCGGCGAGCCCTGCAAAAAGCAACGGCCAATGGCCACGCGTCCGGAACCCTGATCACCGTCGTGAATGCGGCCCTGCGCACCTCCCGCCGTGTCGGCGCCGAAACCCAATTGCATGCCTCGGGGCGTTCGGTGGTGTCGGTGGGGCTGGATATGACTGGCATCTCCGACTGGTCGAGTCAGCACGTTTTGCTGATCGGAACGGGCTCCTACGCGGGTGCGGTAATCGCCAGCCTGAAGCGCCGCGGCGTGAACAACATCATGGTGAACTCGGCCTCGGGACGGGCCGCCGCCTTCGCCGAGCGCCACCAGATCCGCCCCGCACCGAGCCTGGCGGAGGCGTTATCGGAGGCCACATTGGTCGTGACGTGTCGTGGTAGCGCGACCCCCGTCGTCGGGCCTCAGGACCTAGCTGACTCGGCTGCGTCTGTTCTGCTGGATCTGTCGCTGCAACCCGACATCGACCCGGCCGTCGCGAACCTCCCCGGGGTGCGGCTGCTGGACTTGGGGGCGATCCAGACGGCTATTTCACCAACGTGGGCGGCTGATTCCACCCATGCCGACCGCCTGATCGCCGAAGGTGTCAGCGACCTATCCCATCGGCTGGCCTCCCGGGCTGCCGATCCCGCCGTGGCCTCACTGCGCACCTCGATGTTGCAGCTCGTCGATGACGAGGTAGCCCGGCTGCCTCAGGGGCGAGCCCTGACCGTGGAGGATTGCGCACTGGCGCTGCGGCGCCTCACCACTAGACTGCTCCACGTACCATCGACCCGGGCACGAGATGCCGCTGCCGAAGGCCGTATTGGAAGCTATCTGGCAGCTATCGAAGAGTTGTACGGCATCGACGCCACCGGCGTCGCCACCCCCCATGAGGCACGCTGCCCCGTCACTGGGCTGAGCTTGGCCGACTTGGACCGCGACCCGACCGAGGTTCCATGAGCGATGCGTTGAGCCCCTATTCCGCGGTGTTAATTGCGTCATATGGCGGGCCCCGTCGCCCCGACGACGTCTTGCCGTTCATGCGCAACGCCACCGCTGGCCGTGACATTCCCGACGAGCGCCTGCTGGAAGTGTCGCAGCACTACCACCTTTTTGGGGGTCGCTCCCCCATCAACGAGCAGAACGAGGCTCTTCGAGAGGCTCTTGCCGCTGAGCTAGATCGCCGGGGCTGCGCGCGTCCCATCGTCATCGGGAATCGCAACTGGACCCCGTATTTCGATGAGACGATCGGACTCCTGGAAGCGGCCGGTCACGAACGTGTGGTCGCCGTGGCTACCGCCGCCTATTCCTGCTACTCCTCCTGCCGACAGTACCGGGAGGACCTCGCCAAGGCCACGGAGAAGATCCCCGTGAACATCGACAAGGTCGGCCCGTTCGCCGAGCGTGAAGGGTTCATCGTCGCCAACGCCGATGCCCTGGCGGCGGCGGTGCAGACGCTGCGAGGCCGCATCGGCGCTGGGGCCCTGAAGGTGTTGTTTGTCACCCATTCAATTCCCACCGCCATGAATACTGCTTCCGCCACCGGGGCGGCCGACGCCCGCTATGACGCTCAGCACATGCGAGTGGCGGAGCGCGTCGCTGCCCGAGCTGAAGCATCCCTCGGCGAGTCCCTCGACTGGGAACTCACGTACTGCTCACGCTCGGGAAGCCCACACATCCCCTGGCTGGAGCCAGATGTCAACGACCGGCTAGCGGAGTTGTCGGGGATCGCCGGGGTTGTGGCTGCGCCGATCGGTTTCATCAGTGACCACATGGAAGTGGTCTATGACCTTGATACCCAGGCCCGCGAGTCCGCAGCCCAGGCTGGTTTCGACTACGAAAGGGCCGCAACCGCCGGAACCCATCCGGCCTTCGTCTCGGCATTGGCCGATCTGCTGCTCGAACGAGCCGCAGTCGTTCGTGGCGAACTCCCCTCCCCAACGCATCCATGCCATTGGGGGACGGCGCACTGCTGTCTCCCTCGTCCCGAAAAGGAGCCTGACCATGTCCCAGCCATCCCGTCCACCCGCCGATCCGCGGGATAGCCTCATCTCCCCCGACGAGGTTAACTCCAAGCCGCGGTACCTGATGTACTCGGTGTTTCAGACGGCCTGTCCTCTGCTGAGCGTCGATCCGCAGGAAGCCGAGGCTGCCGTTGTTGCGACGGGCGTTACGCTGCGCGGCTGGTATGACATCGGAGGATTCCGAGCCGATGCCGATCTCATGATGTGGACGTTGGCGGAAGATCCCCAGCATCTGCAGGCCGCCTACCATGCGCTGCGGAGTTCGACGCTGGGGCAGTTCCTGGAACCGGTGTGGTCGTGCATCGGCGTCCACCGCCCCGCCGAGTTCAACCGCGGGCATACGCCAGCCTGCTTCTCCGGCGTCGTTCCCCGCCCCTGGGTCACCGTCTATCCGTTTGTGCGAAGCTACAACTGGTACTACCTGGACGACGCCCACCGCTCGAAAATGCTGGCCGAACATGGCCGCTCCGGTCGCGAGTACCCCGATGTACTGGGGTCCACAACGTCAGCTTTCGCGCTGAACGACTACGAGTGGCTGCTGGCTTTCGAGGCAGATGAACTGCATCGGTTGACAGATGCCATGCGGCACCAGCGCGGGGTCGAGGCCCGCCTACACGTCCGTGAGGAGACTCCGTTCTTTACCGGGCCGCGTGTCACGCTTGCCGAATGGGTGGAGCGCCAGCCCACCGCGTAGGCCGGGGTTAACCCTCGAAAGCCTGCCGCAACATGGCGGCGACCTTCTCGGGGGAGTAGTCGTCGGAGGTTCCGGCGACACGCACCCCGGCACGTTCCAGGACCTTCGACGCGGAGTCACCCACCGCGAAAACCTGCACATCCGGATTCCAGCCCAGCAGTCGACCGACTGCGAAGGCGCCGGAGCCCGACATGATGATGACCGCGTCGAAGGCCCCTTCCTCCCAGAGCTCCCGAATATCGGCGGGCGCTTCGTGCAGCAGTTGCATGGTGTAGATGGGGATCAGTTGCGCGTTCCAGCCTTTGGCTTGCAGGCCAGCGACGAATCCCGGGGCAAGCAGCGCCGATCCGGGGACCAGGACGTTACCTTCCCCCTCGGGCCAGATGGCAAGCAGCGCGTTGACTCCCGCTGATCCCCCGGGCACCAGGTCGACGTGGTATCCCATCTCACGCACGGCCTCGGCTGTCCCGGGGCCGACCGCAGCTACCTTGGCGTCCTTCGGTAGGGTCCAGCCGAGTTGCGCGATGCTCCGCACCGCGCGCACCGAGGTGAACGCCACCCAGTCGGCGCCGTCAAGGGTGGAACTGACATCCAACACCTGGACGCGTTGCAGCATCACCGACGTGACGTCAAGGCCGAGGTTGCGCAGCCCCCGCGAGACGCCGCCCTCCTCGCGCGCCACCAGAATCCTGGCCTTCGAGAGTTCGGTGACGCGGCGGCTGGGCTCATCCGCCACATCGGCAGACGCCGTTCCCGGGTCCCGCCCCAGGTCCTCCGCACCCTTCGATCGGAGGTAGGCGGCTGCCTTGCGGGCAGTCCGAACCGCGTGGAACTCTGATGTCGGCATGCCAAGCTGCACGGTGAGGGGCTTCGAGCCGTCGTGGGGCAGGACGGCGACGCTCAGCGAGAGCACTCCCTCCCGTCGGGCTCGGGCCGCAATCGACACTGATTCACTGACGTTCAGGGCGCCGTAAACGGCCCGCTCGGCCATGACACATACCCGCGTATCGGGATGGTCCATCTCCTTCAGGACGTTCACCAACCCAACGTCTTCGCTCCGGCATTCCAAGCCAATTGCCCCAAGCCCGCCGGCTGGCCACAGGTCGAGGTACTCCGTGACATCGTCGAGGCGGTCAACAGCCGCGAAATCTGCGGCGCCAGCGACGACAGCGTCGATCTCTCCGCGGCCCACCTTGTCCATCAGTTCGATCAGTTGCCCCGGAGGCCGATCAATGAACTCCAGCCCCGGGTTGACTGCCAGAAGTTGCGTGCGTCGCAGCGCAGTCCTCGTCGCGACGACTGCCCCCTGCGGGAGATGCGCCAGGGTCAGGCCGTCGCGAGCGATGAGAGCGTGCCTGGAGTCGTACCGTTTGAGGATTGCGGCGAACGTCAGCCCAGGCATCTGCTGCGGTGGAATCCGGTGCATGCGATGCACCACTAGATCAAAGTCGCCCCGCATCAGGCCTAGCCGGAGCTGGCCGACGGTCTCCGAGTCGCCCGCAGCGGGAATCCGCACGACCTCGACATCGTGCCCGAGCTCCCACAGTCGTGCTGCAATCGCCTCGGTGTGGGCCACGTCCACCACGGAGTTCTTGGTGCCCAGACTGATCTTCACCTTGTCCATCCTCACTGAATACGGCAACGGCGACTTCGCCATCCCCCACCCTACCGAGTGTCGCGGGCTTGTCGTGTCTTGGGTTCGCCGGGCTTTCGGCTAGCCCGGGACCCTGTGCCGCCTCATCTGGGCACGAAATGGATAGAGTTTCAAGCAGCGATAGAAAGGACAGCGCCCATGGAACACATCACGCTGAACAACGGCATCCAGCTACCGATGATCGGCATGGGGGTGTTCAAGATGACTGAGGACGAGGTCCGAACGAGTTTGCCGGTAGCGCTGGAGGCCGGATACCGCCTCATCGACACGGCCGCGCTCTACGGGAACGAGCGCGCCGTCGGCCAGGTCATCCGGGATTCCGGCCTGCCGCGCGACGAGTTGTTCGTCACCACGAAGGTCTGGTACCGCGACTACGGTTACGACGCGACGATGCGCGCCTTTGAGGCCTCGCTGTCCAAGCTGGGGCTTGACCGAATCGATCTGTACCTGCTGCACCAGCCCTTCAATGACTGTTATGGGGCATGGCGTGCGCTGGAGCAGCTTTACGGTCAAGGGACCGTGCGGGCCATTGGGGTGTCTAACTTCTATCCCGACCGCTACTTCGACTTCGTGACCCACCTTGATGTGGTGCCCGCGGTGAACCAGCGGGAGGTGCACCCGCTCAACCAGCAGCACGACATCGTTGCCCTCTCCCAGGAGCATGGCACCGTCGTCCAGGCCTGGGCGCCGCTAGCACAAGGACGCGCCGAGGTCCTGCAAAGCCCTATCTTGGGCAAGATCGCGACGGCTCATGACAAGTCTGTGGCGCAGGTGATGCTGCGGTGGCTGCTACAGCGCGACATCCCGCTGGTGGTCAAGAGCACCCACGAGACGCGCCTGCGCGAAAATCTCGACGTGTTCGACTTTCAACTCGACGAAAATGAGATGACGGCCATCGCCGCCATGGATCAGCGGCAGCCGAACGCCGACATGACCCACCAGGATCCTCGTCTCTTGGCCTACCTGGAGGCCAAGTACTAGGCAGCTGAGGATGGCCGTGCACTGTCCGACCCGATCCTCTGGTGATCCCCTAGTCGGGGACCACCGCCACTTTGAGCCCTCGGCGTTGGCTGACGGCCGCCATCGCCTCGTCGAGTTCGCTCAAGGGGAAACGGTGCGTGACGATGCCACCCACGTTCAAGGCGCCACTGGCCAGCAGGGCGACGGCTTGGGCCACATCGGCGCGACGCGCGTTGGAGCCGCCGGAGACCATCAGCTCGCGGTAGTGGATGAGGTTCGGGTCCATCACAGCCGTTGAGCCTTTGGGAAAACCTGCGAAGTAGTTAACCCGTCCGCCGATGGCGGCGAGTTCCAGAGCCTGGTTGGCCAAGCTGAGGTCGCCAACGGCGACGAGCACCACGTCGGCTCCTCGGCCCGCGGTGCGCGCCATGACGGCGCGAGTGAGATCCTCCCCAGTCACCTCGAAGACCTCGGTGGCGCCGAGTTCGAGAGCCGCCTCAACCCGTCCCGCACGTCCTGAGACGAGGATCTGAGTGGCTCCGGAAAGCTTCGCCAGCGCGACGTGCAACAGCCCGATCGGTCCGGCGCCGAGGACCACGACGGTATCGCCGGGTGCCACCGCCACCTGACGAGCTCCGTTGAGGCAGCAGGACACTGGCTCGGCCAGGGCAAGCAGGGTTGGCGGCAATTCCTGCTCCACCACCATGAGGTTTCCGTGGTCCATGGCGATGCGCGGCACCAGTAGATACTCGGCCAAACCGCCGTCGAGTTCGTAGCCGAATAAGATCAGCCGCTCACAAAGGTGCTCCCGTCCCGCTTGGCAGGATGCGCAGCGCAGACAACTGACGACGATGGAACACGTGGCCTGCGCCCCGACCGGCACCTCAGTCACCCCGTCACCTATTGCGGCGATGCGGCCCGCAAACTCGTGCCCAAGGATCACTCCCTGCCGCACGCCAGCGGTCTTTGCGCCCGAGACGATCCTTAGATCGGTGCCACAGATGGTGTTGGCCTCGATCTTCAGTAGCACCTCCCCAGGACCGGGTTCTGGCCGAGCCACCTGGCGTAGCCGCAACTGGCTGATTCCTTCGAGAACCGCAGCGTTCATCGTCATGACGACAGTCTAGTTTCACCCAAACCGCCCAGCCACAGCACGTGTGCTTGAATTAACAGGACCTATGTGAAGACCGTCGGCTCTTCCCGAGCCGACACCTCCGTCCGAAAGGAACGCAATGACGCGCCTGGTCAACATCCCGTCCGACTTCCCCGCCGAGGCCCTTCGGGGGTTTATCGCATCCAATAAGCGTTACGTAAAGCCCGTCTACGGCGGCGTAGTGCGCTCAACCGCCACCCCCGAAGGCAAGGTCGCGGTCGTCTACGGGGGCGGGTCGGGCCACTATCCGGCTTTCGCGGGCTGGGTCGGACACGGCTTCGCAGACGGAGCCGTGTGTGGCAACATCTTCAGTTCCCCCTCCGGAGCCCAGGCCTATTCCGTCCTCAAAGCCGCCCACCGCGGAGCCGGCGTGCTCATGGGCTTCGGAAACTACGCTGGCGATGTGCTCCACTTCGGTCAAGCGATCGAGCGCTTGCGTGCCGAGGGCATTGACGCTGACACCCTGGTGGTGACCGACGACATCGCCTCCGGCTCACCCGAAGAAGTTGACAAGCGACGCGGGATCGCCGGGGACTTCCCGATTTTTAAGATCACCAGCGCCGCGGCCGAGGCCGGGCGGAGTTTCGAAGAGGTCAAACGGATCTTCGCCAAGGCCAACGCCGCCACCCGTAGTTTCGGCGTCGCCTTCGCCGGCTGCACGCTCCCGGGCGCTGAAGCCCCGCTGTTCTCGGTGCCCGCGGGCCGCATGGGCATCGGTCTCGGCATTCACGGTGAGCCGGGGGTCGATGAGACGGAACTCGGCACGGCCGGCGCGGTCGCCAGGACCCTGGTCGATGGCCTGCTCAAGGAGCGTCCCGGCGATGCGGGCAGCCGCGTCGTTGCGATCGTCAATGGGCTGGGGGCCACGAAATATGAGGAGCTTTTCGTGGTGGTCGGCAGCGTCGTCGATCAGCTTGCGGCAGCGGGCATTGAGTGCGTCGATGTCGAATCGGGCGAGTTCGTGACCTCGCTCGACATGGCGGGGGTCTCGCTCACTCTGGTGTGGGTTGATGACGAATTGCTCGACTACTGGAACGCTCCCTGCGATAGCCCCGCCTATCGGAAGGGCTCGGTGGGTCAGATCGCCCGCGATGACGCCGTCTTGAACCGGGAGGCCGCGGCGGTGACGGTGTCGGCAACCGGTTCCCCGGCCTCGCAGGCCGCCGCCGCGCAGGTCGTCGATCTCCTGGACGCGGTCGCAGCGATGCTCGCGGACGCCGAAGAGGAGCTCGGACGACTGGACGCCACGGCCGGAGACGGGGATCACGGCATCGGTATGGCCAACGGTTCCCGGGCCGCTGCGGCGGCGGCACGCACCGTGGTCGAGCAAGGTGCCGGGACGTGCACGACGCTCACCGCGGCCGGCGACGCTTGGTCTGATCAAGCCGGGGGCACGTCCGGCGCGCTCTGGGGAGCCATGCTCACCGCCATCGGGGCAGCCCTCGGCGACGACCGGGCTCCCTCGGTCGCGGACATTGGCGCGGCACTACAGGCTGCCCTGGCGGCGGTGCAGCGGCTCGGCGGTGCCGAGGTGGGCGACAAGACCCTGGTAGACGCGCTGACGCCCCTGGTCACCGCCTTCAATACGACCGATGGAGACCTCACCAGCAAAGCCACGGCGGCGGTTGCAGCCGCCCAGGCTGGCGCAGATTCTACTACGGCACTGCAGGCCCGGCTGGGACGGGCCCGCCCCCTCGGCGAGCGGTCCGTCGGCGTGCCCGATCCCGGAGCGGTGTCGCTGGCCCGGGTCGCAGCGGTCGTCGCAGCACGCGCTTGATAGCAGCCGCCTCAGCCGGGGCTGTCTCAATCAGCCCCGGGGGTGGGCGGTCGGCTCATGCTCATTGGATGGCCCGTGGGCGTCATCCCGAGGCTGGCCTCGACCACGAAACCAAAGCGCTCGTAGAGTTGCTGGCTGCCCGGAGTCGTCGCTTCGAGATAGGCCGCAGAGCCTTCGCCGTCGATCTCAGACAGCCGATGACGCATCAGCTTCGAACCCACCCCGTGTCCTTGTGCCTCTGGGGCGACGGCGACATGAGTTAGGTACCCAATGGGGTTGGGCCGGACGATGGACCTCAAAGACATGAAATAACCGCAGCGCTGTCCGGAGGTTGCCGACCCCGATGCTTGCCGCGAGTTGCGGTAGTTCCCGCAGTTCTGCCCATGTCGATGCTTTGTGGCTTGGTCTTTCCCAGGCAGCCGCCCCGAGGATCACCTTGTCCGAATCCTGTCGCGCCACATCAATCACCCCACCCGCGAAGGGACCGATCCGCAGTTCCGACAGCAACAGCCGGGTGAGTCGTGCCAACCGGTTCCGTTCTCCCGGCATGATGGCGGCTATGACCTCGTCCTCCACCATGGCTGAGGCGATCACGCGGGCGACAGCAGGCAGGTCGTGTTTCTGAGCCGGGGAGATTGCGACACTCATGCCTCCATCATGGCCTAGCCGGCCGCAACCACCCTCAGCGACGGAGCCCGTAGGGCATGAAAAATGCGTTTCGAACTCAGCACCCTATCGAGGCCTGAGCGGCATTGAACCTCCCAGGTTTGAGCTTACCCTGATTCGGCGGGTATTTGAGTTGGCGGGTTGAAGGTTCCGTGGGAGTGGGTGCCTGATGGCAGAGACACAGCAGGTGAAGCGTTACAAGACATTCAGGCCGGAGTGTCCAGCGTGAGGCGGCTCGGCTGGTGACTGAGACTGGTCATCCGATCGCGCATGTCGTGAAAGAGCTGGCCTAGGTGAGTTGAGGCAACTTGGCATCAGGCAGGCTCGTGAGCGGCAGGCAGGTGAGGACGACGGCTCCAGATCGCAACGCCAAGCATGCGCTAGATCTGCTAAAGCGGGATTTAACCACCGAGGTGCCCAAGCGGTGCTGCGCCTCGGGTTTCAGAACCCCCCACAGCTGTCGGCTCCGGATACTCCCCGTCAGCAGCGGCCTCCACATCTAAGGGCGTTATTCATCTGGTGTAGATTTGAGTTCTTTATCTGCCCTTAATGGGGCATCGGCTGCTCTATGCGAGAATGGGGGTTGCAACCAATCCAAAGATCGC
>JAUNKK010000048.1 GCA_030532825.1 Propionibacteriaceae bacterium | reverse complement strand
CCGCGAGCACGACGGCCATTACGACGAGTGCACGGCCTGCTCCTGTGGTAACTGCTCCGGCGCCTGCGCCACCTGCAACAGCGCCGACTGCACCTGCGACAACTGCTCGCATGTCGCCTGTTCCTGCGGTTCCTGCGACTGCACCTCATGTTCGGCGTGCAACTGCGCGTCCTGTGAGTGCACCACTTGCAAGCACGCTGCCTGACCCAAGGCAAGCTCGCGGCCCCGTGGCTCCCGCGCCACGGGGCCGTCTACCACACCAACGGCGATGCTGCCGTCAGCAAACCCCTATTTCTTCTTGAGCCAGGCAACCGCCTCGGCCATGACGGTTTCGGCCTCGACCAGTTGCTCGCTCACGCGTGCAATCGCCGTGCCGCCCCTACCGTCCCGGGCCGCAACAGACCCCGCCACCGTCAGCACCGCCAGCACCCCAGCGTCGAAATGCTCGGAGATCTGAGGTAGATCGGCCTCGGTGAGGTCCTGGAGCGTGATTCCCCGGGACTCGCAGTAGCGAACGGTCTCCCCCGCTACCTCATGGGCGACAGCGAACGGTACCCGCATCCGCACCAAATGGTCGGCGACATCCGTGGCGAGGGAGAAACCGGCCGGCGCGAGCGCGGCCATGCGCTCGTGGTCGAAGGTGAGGGTCGCCACCATGCCCGCCACAGCCGGGAGCAGGACCCGCAGCTGGTCGAGGCCGTCGAAGACCGGCTCCTTGTCCTCTTGCAGGTCACGGTTGTAGGCCAGCGGCATGCCCTTGAGCGTAGCCAGGAGCCCCGTCAGGTTCCCGATCAGGCGCCCGGCCTTGCCACGCGCCAACTCAGCCACATCGGGGTTCTTCTTTTGCGGCATGATCGAACTGCCGGTGGACCACTCGTCCGCCAGCTTCACGAAACCAAACTCGGCGGTGCACCAGATGATGATGTCCTCGCTGAGCCGGGACAGGTCAACGCCGATCTGTGCCAGCACCCATGCCGCTTCGGCGACGAGGTCCCGCGCGGCCGTGCCGTCGATGGAATTGGGCACAGACGAGTCGAATCCAAGCTCGCGCGCCACCAGCTGCGGGTCGAGCCCCAGGGAGGTCCCGGCCAACGCGGCGGACCCGTAAGGGCTGACGGCCAGCCGAGCATCAAGGTCCTGGAGGCGTGACACGTCGCGCAGCAGCGGCCACGCGTGGGCCAGCAGGTGGTGACTGAGCAGCACCGGCTGGGCCGACTGCAGGTGGGTGCGGCCGGGCATGACCGCCCCGAGATTCTCACGCGCCTGCTGCACTAGGGCTGTCACAACGTCGAGCACCGACGCCAACAGACCACGGAACTCTTCCCGCAGGTAGCTGCGAATGAGCGTCGCAATCTGGTCGTTCCGTGACCGTCCGGCGCGCAGCCGCCCACCGAGTTCCGACCCGACGATCTCCTTGAGGCCGCGTTCCAAGGCCCCGTGGACATCCTCGTCGGTGGGGGCGGCTTGGAACTCCCCGGCTGCGACGCGCCGCGCGAGCTCCACCAGCCCGCGGTCCATGGCCGCCGCCTCCTCGGCGGTGAGCAGGCCTGCGGCTAGCAGCGCTTTCGCGTGTGCCCGAGAACCGGCGATGTCATGTTGCGCCAACCGCCAGTCAAAATGGGTGGACCGGCTCAGCTCGAACATCGCCTCGGCGGGCCCGCCCTCGAAGCGTCCGCCCCAGAGTCTTCCGTCAGTCACTGTCTTCACCTTCCAGGTCATGGATCTCGGCCGGTTGCCCGGTGCGCGTCATATCGTCGATCACCGCCACGAGGCGCTCAGCGGCTCTGTCGCCCGTAGCGATGATCAGCACCGTATCGTCGCCAGCGATTGTTCCCATAGCGCCCGGCAGCCTGGCGGCATCCATGTGGGCCGCCAAATACTGGGCGGCGCCGGGCGGGGTCTTGATGACCACCTGGTTGCCGGCGTGCTGGATGGACTGCAGCGCCTCCAGGCAGAGCCGGGCGAGCCGCTCCGCCGCTCCCCCCCGCTCGGGCACGGGGCCGACAGCGTAGACCAGACTGCCGTTGGCAGCCCGTCGCTTCACGGCGCTCAACGCTAAGAGGTCCTTGCTGAGGGTGGACTGGCTGACCGCCACGTCACGCTCAGCCAAGGCCGCGCTCAACTCCTGTTGCGAGGCATACTCACCCTCGGTGAGGAGGGTGCGCAGCAGCGCCAATCGGGCAGGGCGGCGCATTTCAGCCACCGCTACGCTCCAGCCACTCAGGCAGCGCAGTCACGAAGGGGGCCAGCTGCTCCTCAGTGATGATGAGCGGCGGCGCGATCCGCACGACGCCCGGCCGTGGTGCGTTCAGCACCCAGCCGTCTTCCAAGGCCAACTCGGCCAGCTGTGGGGCGACGTCCCGGGCAAGTACGAGGCCGCGCAGCAGCCCCTCACCCCGAATCCCCTGGATGTCGGGGTGCCGGAGCCGCCCGATCTCGTCAGCCAGCCAGGCGCCGACGCGCCGGGCGTTGTCCAGCACCCCGGCTTCGAGCGCATCCAACACGGCGTTGCCGGCAGCCGCAGCGACGGGGTTGCCCCCGAAGGTGGTGCCGTGGGTGCCGGGGGTCAGCAGTTCCGCCGCTTCCCCCGTCGCGATGCAGGCCCCGATGGGAAAACCGCCGCCGAGGCCCTTGGCGACGGTGATCAGGTCGGCGGTCACCCCGCTGGCACGGCTCAGCAGCAGTTCCCCTGTGCGGCCGATGCCGGTCTGGACTTCATCCACCCACAGCAGGGCCCCGCGACGGCGGGTGATCTCCCGGGCGGCCGCCAAGAAACCATCCGGGGTTGGCATGACGCCCGCCTCGCCCTGGATTGGCTCCACAACGACGGCGGCGACGCGATCATCGACGGCCGCCGCCAGGGCCTCCGCATCACCGTAGGGCACGAACACAACCTCCCCGGGCAACGGCTCGAAGGGCGAACGGTACTTGGGGGTGTGGGTGATTGCCAGGGCACCCATGGTCCGGCCGTGAAAGGAATCCTCCATCGCGACGATTCGCGTGCGTCCCGTCAACCGCGTCAGCTTGAAGGCGGCCTCGTTGGCCTCGGTGCCCGAGTTGGTGAAGAAGACCTTGCCGCCCCCGGCAGCCGCTGCTAGGCGCTCAGCCAGCCGGATCTGCGGCTCGGAAGCAAAGAAATTGGAGATGTGTCCCAGCCGGCCCAGCTGCTCCTGGATAGCCCCCAGCACCGCTGGGTGCGCATGCCCCAGGGAGTTGACGGCGATGCCCGCCAGGAGGTCGGTGTAGCGCCGCCCTTCGGCATCCCACAGGTACACGCCTTCGCCTCGCACGAAGACCCGCTTCGGCGTCCCGAAGGCATTCATCATGGTCACCTGGTAGCGGTCGAGCAGCCCCGCTGTCATGCCGACTCCTCACAGACCATGGTGCCTACTCCCTCGTCGGTGAAAATCTCTAGGAGCAGGCTGTGGGGCACCCGGCCGTCGATGATGGTGGCTGACTGCACCCCGCCCTCGACGGCCCGCACGCATGCCTCCATCTTCGGCACCATCCCTGCGGTGAGGCCGGGGGTGAGCTCGCGCACCTCGTCGGGGGTGATTGAGCTGATGATGGTGTTCTCGTCTGGGTAGTCCGCATAGAGCCCCGCGACATCGGTCAGCATGACCAGCCGCCGAGCCCCCAAGGCGACGGCTAGCGCAGAGGCGGCGGTGTCGGCGTTAACGTTGTAGACCTGCGCATCGGGGCCGGGCGCGACGGTGGCGACGACGGGGATCCGGCCGGCAGCGATAAGGTCGAGCAGGGAGGAAGGGTCGACGGAGTCGACATCGCCCACGAGCCCGATGTCGACTTCCTCGTCGTCGACGATCACCCCGCGACGCTTGGCACGCAAAAGCCCCCCATCCTCCCCGGACATGCCGACGGCGAAAGAGCCATGGGCGTTGATCAGCCCGACGAGCTCGCGCCCGACCTGACCGACGAGGACCATGCGCACCACATCCATCGCCTCCGTGGTGGTCACGCGCAGCCCGCCCCGGAACTCGGAGTCGATCTGCAGGCGGGAAAGCATGGAACTGATCTGAGGCCCGCCTCCGTGCACAACCACAGGCTTTAGCCCGACCCGGCGCAGGAACACGATGTCCTCGGCGAAGGCGCGCTTCAGGTACTGATCGACCATGGCGTTGCCCCCGTACTTGATCACGATGGTTTCCCCCGCGAACTCGCTGAGCCAGGGCAGGGCCTCAATGAGCGTGCTGGCTTTGCTCAGCAGTTGCTGGCGATCCGGGTGAGACAAGCGGCTCATGACGAATACTCCGCGTTCTCCTTCACGTAGTCGTACGTGAGGTCGGTGGTGAGGATGGTGGCGGCCTGGTCGCCGGCGTGTAGTTCGATGTGGACGTGGACGTGACGCCCGCTGAGGTCAACCAACTCGCGGGGCTCGCCGATCTGGCCACCCCGGCAGACCTGGACGCCGTTGAAGGCGACGTCGATGCGGTCGGGGTCGAAGGCCGCGTCCGTGACCCCGATGGCCGACAGCACCCGGCCCCAATTCGGGTCGGACCCGAAGATGGCGCACTTGAAGAGATTGCTGCGCGCCACCTCGCGCCCGACGGTCTCGGCGTCGCGTTCGCTGGCGGCGCCGGTCACCTCAATGGCGATCTCGTGGCGGGCTCCCTCGGCATCGGCGATGAGGCGCCGGGCGAGTTCCTGGCACACCGCGCTCAGGGCCGCGGTGAACTCGGGGAGCTCGGGAGTGACCCCGCTAGCCCCGGAAGCCAGCAGCAGTACGGTGTCATTGGTCGACATGCAGCCGTCGGCGTCGGCCCGGTCGAAGCTGACGCGAGTGGCTTCGCGAAGTGCCGTGTCTAGGGCGGCGGCGTCGAGGTCGGCGTCAGTGCTCAGCACGACGAGCATGGTGGCCAGCCCGGGGGCCAGCATCCCGGCGCCCTTGGCCATCCCGCCGATGCTCCAGCCGGGCCCAAGGTGCTCAGCCTGCTTGGTGACGGTGTCGGTGGTCATGATGGCCTCAGCCGCCAGGAGACCGCCAACCGGGCTCAGCGCGTCGCAGGCGGCGGTGATGCCCGCCAGAACCTGGGGCATCGGGAGCCGGACGCCGATGAGGCCCGTCGAGCACACGCCCACCTTGTCCGGGGTGACCCCGAGGAGGGCCGCGGTGGCCTCGGCCATGGCCCGGGCATCGGCGAAGCCCCCGGGTCCGGTGCAGGCGTTGGCGCCACCGGAGTTCAGGACGACGGCCGCCAGCTGCCCGTCGGCAAGCGCTTGGCGGGACCACTTGACGGGGGCTGCGGAGACCCGGTTGCGGGTGAAGACGCCAGCGGCGGCGTGGCTTGGCCCGAGGTTTCGCACCACGGCTAGGTCAAGCCGGTCGGAGGCCTTGATGCCAGCTGCGACGCCCGTCGCTTCGAACCCGCGGGGGGTGGTGATGCTCATGGCGCTACTCCAATTGCGCTGAGGCCGGTGGTCTCACTCAGCCCGAGGGCCAGGTTCATGGCCTGGATGGCCCCGCCGGCGGTGCCCTTGGTGAGGTTGTCGATCGCAGCTACGACGATGAGCCGGGCGGCGGCTGCGTCGACGGTGACCTGGAGGGCGACGCGGTTGGAGCCCACGACGCTGGCGGTAGTCGGCCAGGTGCCTTCGGGCAGGAGGTCAACGAAGGGTTCGTCCCGATAGGCCGTCTCGTAGACCTCACGGGCCTGCGCCGGTACGAGGCCGTCGGCGCAGGGCGCTGAGCAGGTGGCCAGGATGCCGCGGGGCATCGGCACGAGCATGGGTGTGAAGCTGAGCTTCACGGGTTCGCTGGTTACCAGGCTGAGGCTTTGGATCATCTCGGGCATGTGACGGTGAACACCGCCGACTCCGTACACCGAGGCGCTACCCATGACCTCAGAACCCAACAGGTGCGGCTTGGCGGCCTTGCCTGCCCCCGAGGTTCCGGAGGCTGCGACGACGGTGATGTCGGCGGCGTCGACGAGGCTGCTTCGGACGGCGGGCCACAGCGCTAGGGTGACGGCGGTTGGGTAGCAGCCAGGGACGGCGATGCGCCGACTGCCACACAGCGCCTCCCGGCAGCCCGGCAGCTCGGGCAGACCGTAAGGCCAGGTGCCTGCATGGTCGGTGCCGTAGAAGCGTCGCCACTGGTCGGCGTCGCGCAGCCGGAAGTCGGCCCCGGCATCCACGATCAGCGTGTCATCGCCAAGCTGCCGCGCAATTCCGGCGCTGGCCCCGTGCGGCAGAGCAAGGAACACGACATCGTGGCCTGCCAACTGCTCGGCGGTGGTTGGCACGATCACCTGATCGGCAAGCGGCGCCAGGTGGGGTTGGTGGGCACCGAGCCGGTCCCCCGCAGAGCTGTTCGCCGTGAGCGTATCGATCTCAACCTCGGGATGTCCCAGCAGCAACCGGAGCACTTCCCCGCCGGCGTATCCCGTGCACCCGGCGACGGCCACCTTGAAAGTCATGGTGGCAACTATGCCACATGTCGAATAATTATTCGAAACGGCATCCCGTGATGAGCAGCCCGATGCCGTGATCGAAGTCACGCGTTGCGGCCGCTTCGTCGAAGGTCTCCAGGACGCCTAAAGTCACCAGCTGCATCCGCGTCTGCTCCGCTGTCACATGTCCCAGGATGAAGTGTAGGAAAGCGGCCATCGTAGCCGTCGGTTCCGGTGCGCCATGCTCCGCCAGGATTGCGGCGCCCGCCGCTCTCGGATCCACGCTGCCAAGCCCGAGCGCCGTCGTGGAAGCGACCAGTTCGGCCCCGTCGCGGTGCTGCAGCAGGGCCGCCCGCAGCGCATGGGCCCAGTGGCGCAGCCAGTTCTCCAGGCTGTCCTCCGGCGGAACAGCCACTGGCGCGAGGATCACATCGGCGATCCTCGCCAGGAGCGATTGCTTGTTGGGCACGTGATAGTACAGCGCCCCCGCCTTGACCCCGAGCTCGTCGGCGATCCGCCGCATGGACAGGTCGCCGAGGCCCCAGGCGTCCAGGATGGCCAGGCCGGCGTCGGTGATTCGCTCGACGCTCAGCACCGCTCAGGCCCGCTGAACAGCGCCACACCGTTCGGCCGCGCGCGCAACTGCCGCATCCCGGGCAGCGGCGGCTTCGGCATCCTTCAGCGTCCGGTCGGCCCGGAAACGCAGCGCAAAGGCCAGCGACTTGTGCCCCGCCGGCACCTGATCGCCGTGATACACATCGAATAGGGTCACCGACTCCAACAGGTCCCCCGCGCCTTCAACGAGGGCTTGCCGAACCGTCTCGGCCGGGATGGTCTCGTCGACTACGAGGGCGACGTCCTCCTTGGCGACCGGGAAGGCCGCGAGCAAACCGACACGCGGGGTCGCTGGTTCCGGGGCCAGCAGGCGTCCGAGGTCGAGTTCGACGGCACAGGCCCGCTCCGGCAAGCCGAAGGCCTTGACAACCTCTGGGTGAAGCTCCCCGGCGTGACCGACGACGTCCCCGTCCAGGAGCAGTTCGGCACAGCGCCCAGGATGCCACGGCGCCTGCTCGGCATTACGGCGCTCCAGCGGGTGGCCGACGGCCCCGGCAACGGCCTCGGCGAGGACGACGACATGCCGCCAGTCGGCGGGCACGGCCGAACCCTCCCAGCCCTGGGGGCGCCAGGCTCCCGTCACGACGGCGGCCAGCAGCTCCGGCTGGTCAGGCAGGGCGGCCTCCAACGCCGCCAACTCCTCATCGCCGGGCCGCCGATCAACCCCGGGGCGGGGTGCGGCCGGGGTGCCGCTATCGCGATAGACCAAGCCGCGTTCGAACAGCGCCAGATTGTCCAGCGAGCGGGAGGTGTTCTTGGTCACCGCTGCGAACAGCCCGGGCAGGAGGCTGGTGCGCAGGTACGGGCTGGTTTCGGCAAGCGGGTTTGCGAGCCGCACCACCGCGCGGCGGGGGTCGTCGGCTGACAGGCCCTGCCGGTCCAAGTCCGCATCGGCGATGAACGGCAGGCTCAGGATCTCCGTGAATCCCAGCCCGGCGGCCGCCCGAAGCGCGGCGCGTCGGGCCTGCTGGGCCCGGGTCAAGCCGCGCCCCGCAGGGGCAGCGGGCAGGCGACGGCCGATCCGGTGGTAGCCGACCTTGCGACCGACCTCCTCGACCACGTCGTAGGGGTCACGCAGGTCCGGGCGCCATGTCGGGGCCTCGACGGCGAGCGACTCACCGCGGACCGTGACCTGACAGCCACCCGATTCGAGAACCTGCAGGGTCTCGTCCGGCTCAACGTCGGCGCCGAGGACGGCGGGCACCAGCTCGGCGCGCAACTCAATGCGGTGCCGGTCGGGGGCCTTCCCCACCATGGTGATTCCCGGCGCGATCCGGCCGCCCCCGTGCTCGACGAGCAGTTCGGCGGCCCGCCGGGCGGCGGCGTAGGCGACGCTGGGGTCGACGGTACGTTCGAAGCGTTTCGAGGCCTCTGACGGCAGGCCGTGGCGACGGAAAGTGCGCGAGACGCTGGCTGGTGCGAAAGCCGCGGCTTCCAGCACGATGGCTGTCGTCGTCGCCGACACCTCGGTGTTCTCGCCGCCCATGACGCCCGCCAACCCGATCGGGCCGGAGTCGTCGGTGATAAGCAGGTCGTCGGCCGCCAGGATACGGGTGACGCCGTCGAGGGTGGTGAGCCGCTCGCCCTCGGCAGCTAAGCGGACCCGGATGGGACCGGTGAGCTTCGCAGCGTCGTAGGCATGCAGGGGCTGCCCCGACTCCAGCATCACGTAGTTGGTGACATCCACGGGCAGCGAGATCGAACGCACCCCGCTGGCACGCAACCGGTCTGCCATGTACTTCGGCGTCGGGGCCTCCAGGTCGAAGCCCTCGATCGTCAGGGCGACGAACGCTGAGCAGCGTTCTGACTCCAGCACGATGGGGTAGCCGTCGGTTGTGGGGCTGGGCAGCGGCATGTCATAGGGGTCGGCAAAGGGCACGGCCGCGACGGTGGCGATTTCGCGGGCCAGGCCCCGCAGGGACAGGCCGTGGCTGAGGTCCGGGGTCACGTCGATGTCGAGCACCTTGTCCCTGCTCCACAACGCCACCAGCGCGTCATCACCCGGGCGCAGCCCGGAGCTTTCGGGCAGCACGATGATCCCCGAGTGGTCATCACCCAAGCCCAACTCATCCTCGGCGCACATCATGCCGTCGGAGATGTGCCCGTAGGTCTTACGCGCGGCGATGCGGAAGTCCCCCGGCAGGACGGCGCCGGGCAGCGAGACGACAACGAGATCGCCCTCCGCGAAGTTGTCGGCGCCACACACGATGCCGCGGGAAGCCGGGTAGTCGTCGGTGGCGGGGTCGTTGTGGGAGCCCACGTCGACGCGGCAGTATCGGATGGTTTTGCCGTTCTTTTGGGGCTCGGCCACGTAGCTCAGCACGCGACCGATGACCACGGGACCGGTCGCCTCGGGCCCAGTGGATTCGACGTGCTCCACCGTCAGGCCAAGCGCCGTGAAGGCAGCTGCGATCGCCGGGGTGTCCATCTCCGCGGGCAGGTTCACCAGCTCCCGGAGCCAGCTGACAGGGGCTTTCATCGCACACCTCCAAGGAAGGAACGGGAGAAGCGGACGTCGCCCTCGACGAAGTCGCGCAGGTCAGGAGCGCCGGTGCGGAACATCACGGTGCGGTCGATGCCCATGCCGAACGCGAAGCCCGAGTAGACGTCCGTGTCGATGCCGCAGGCACGCAGCACGCGGGGGTTGACGACGCCGCAACCGCACCATTCGATCCAACCCTCGGAACGGCAGGTGCGGCAGGGACGGCTCGGGTTGCCCACGGATTCGCCGTGGCAGACGAAGCATTGGAGATCCACCTCGGCGGACGGCTCCGTAAAGGGGAAGTAGTGGGGGCGCAGGCGGATCGCGACATCGCCGAATAGGGCGCGGGCGACGTGGTCGAGGGTGCCGCGCAGGTCGGCCATCGAGATCCCCTTGTCCACCACGAGGCCCTCCAGCTGGTGGAAGACTGGCAGGTGCGTGGCGTCGTATTCGTCGGCGCGAAACACCTTGCCTGGGCTGACGATATACAACGGGACGTCTCGCTCTAGGAGGGCCCGGATCTGCACGGGCGAGGTCTGGGTGCGCAGCAGTTTCCCAGCCTCGGGCGGATCGATCCAGAGGGTGTCCTGCTCGCCACGCGCAGGATGATCGACGCCCAGGTTGAGGGCGTCAAAGTTGTACCACTCGGCCTCCAGCTCAGGGCCCTCGGCAACTTCCCATCCCATGGCAACGAAGACGTCGCACACCTCGTCAATCAGCGCCGTGATGGGGTGCAGCGCTCCTTGCGGGGCGAGGTCGACGGGAAGCGTCATGTCGAGGCGTTCGTCGATCAGCGCCTGGGCCAGCTCCTCAGCGGCCAACACCTCCTGGCGGGCTGCAATGGCCTTGTTGACCTGGCCGCGGGCCTTACCCACGCGCACGCCAGCCTCCTTACGGGCCGCCGGTGGCAGCGCCCCGATCTCGCGGTTCGCCAGCGCCAGGGGCGAACGATCGCCCGCGTGTTCGAGGCGCGCCTGTTTGAGTTCGGCGGTCGAGGCCGCAGCCGCGATGGCCGCGAGGGCGTCGGTTACGTAGCCCTCAACCGTCGCGGCGTCGAGGGCCGCGACCTGTTTGGGATCGAAGTTGTCATTCGGGCCAGACATGCTCTCCCCTAGTTGGATTCAACGGTTGAGTGTAGTGACGCCCAGCGGATGCGGCCACACGACGGCGAGGTCCGCGGGGGATTTCCGGGAACAGCAGCGCGTGCCTCACGAATGCGTCCCGGCGGGAGCCTCCCCGACGGCATCGGGGCCATGACCACGATTCACTGTGCTGGTGCGGCAGCCTCACCCGCTATCACCTGGAACGCGGCGTGGCCGATGTTTGCCCCGGTCGCTAGCCGAGACCATGGGCGGCTTCGGGTGCTGTTGGCCCGTTGATCTGGGTGGGACAACCCAGCCCGCATTTCCCGCAACCGGCCCTTACTCATAGCAGGAGGTTTATATACTGACCAGCGCAAACCCGAATCAACGAGCACGGGAGATACCCCCCATGACACTTCGTTTGCGCATGGCCCTGGCCAGTGTGTTTGTCGGCGCGCTTGCCCTATCTAGCTGCTCCCAGACGCCTTCCGCTCAGGAGTCCCCCTCCGGGCAGGAGTCCTCTGCGGTTTCGTCTAGTTCGCAGGCTTCCTCGCCCAGCCCGGCGCAGAGCAGCGCCGCCGCCGAGATCCCCGCGGGTTACCAGGAGATCACCGCCCCCACCGCCAAGATCAGCGTCGCGGTGCCCGAAGACTGGGTGAACTTCGACGATCTGACCGACGAGCAAATCGAGGCAGTTGCCTCGGAAGTGGGCATGAGCCCAGAGCAGTACAAGCAGAGCCTAACTCAGCTCGATGTTTTCTATCGCGCGCCTGCACCTGATGCCCAGGACTTCACCACCAACCTCAATATCGCCAAGCGGGCCGTAGTCAGCGCGCCCCCCACTGAGGATGAGACGGTGCAGGTGCTGCAGCAGCAAAACTGCGTGCTGGATTCCTACGAGCAGGTCCAGACCGCAAACGGCGCGGGTGTAGCGGCGGCTTACACCTTGTCCGCGGGGTCGGTCCAATCAAAGGGCAACATGCTGTTCCTGCCCAACGCCGATGGGGCGATCACCACCATCACCATCTCGGCTAGCACCCCAGAAGCAGCCAAGGAGATCGCCGACGTGGTGGTTAAAACCGCCCACTAATCCCTCTTGGTCGAGGCCTTTCGGTTTGGACGGCGACGACTAGCCCTCCAACCTCGGAAGGCCTCGACTTTCCCTTCCCCAACGACGCTCCCCCACGCCCCGGCCGCGAAGGGCCGGGAACCACCGGTGGAACGGCTGTACAGGCATTCTCAGATAAGACACATGAGGTCCTCCCAGCCACCTCGATAGGAGGCAAGACACACCACGCGACGGCGGGGGCGTCACCGTCGCTGGGCCGACGCGGTCTGGTAGAGGCAGATGGCGGCGGCTGAGGACAGGTTGAGGCTCTCGGTGGCACCCCACATCGGAATGGCGACGATCTGGTCGGCTAAGGCCGCATCGGCTTCCGGTAGCCCCCACGCCTCGTTGCCCATCAGCCAGGCTGACGGCGGGCGCAGGCGCCCCGAGGCGGCGAGCAGGTCGAGGGGTTCGCCGTCGCTGTCCGCGGCCAGGACCTGCATACCCATCGTGTGGACGCGGTCGACGGCGTCGTTCAACTCCACCCCAGTGAGGATCGGCAGATGGAACAGCGAACCGACGGAGGCGCGCACGGTCTTGGGGTTCCATACTTCCACCGAACCAGCGGTGAGTATCACCCCGTCGGCGCCGAACGCGTCGGCACAACGGATGACGGTGCCGGCGTTGCCCGGGTCTCGCACCTGGGCGCAGATGACCAGGAGGCACGCGTCCGCGATGTCGTCCCAGTCGAAGTGCGGCTGGCGGCAGACCGCAACGATCCCCTGCGGGGTGACGGTGTCGCTGAGTTGGCGCATGGCCGATTCGGCACCCCGCCACACGGGTACGGTGATGTCGGCCAGTAGATCGGCGTGCCGGTCGGGGTCGGCCACGATCACCGCCTTGACGAGCCCCTCGGTCGCTAGTGCCTCCCGGACGGCCTGCCGTCCCTCAGCCAGAAAGTCACCGGCCAGGTCGCGGCCACGGCGGTTGGCTAGTCGCCGAAACGAACGCAGCACGGAACTGGGAAGCTCACGTGCTGCGTTCGGCTGTGAAGAAGTGGCCACGCTCAGGCCGCAGCCGGGGCCTGATGCTCACGCGCCACGGCGACCAGGGCGGAGAAGGCCTGCGGGTCCTTGACGGCCAGTTCGGCCAGGATCTTGCGGTCCACCTCAACCTCGGCGTTCTTCAGGCCGTTGATGAAGCGGTTGTACGTCATCCCCTCGGCGCGCGCCGCGGCGTTGATGCGCTGGATCCACAGCGCACGGAAGTCGCCCTTGCGGGCGCGGCGGTCGCGGTAGGCGTAGGTGGCAGAGTGAAGGATCTGCTCCTTGGCCTTGCGGTAGAGGCGCGAGCGCTGCCCGCGATAGCCGGAGGCTTGCTCCAGAATTGCGCGGCGCTTCTTGCGCGCGTTCACAGAACGCTTGACGCGTGCCATGGTTACTCCTTGATCTCAGGCCGGTTCGGCCCCGGCCTAGCGGGTGATGGGGAATTCGGGTTGGGTTCAGCGACCGGGGTGACCGCCGAGCAGGGCCTTGGCCTGCTTGAGGTCGGCGCCAGCCAGTTCGGTGTTGCCCTTGAGGCGGCGCAGTCGCTTGGACGACTTGTGGGCGTTTAGGTGGCCCAGGTTCGCCTGGCGGTGCATCAGCTTGCCCGATCCGGTGACCTTGAACCGTTTTTTGGCACCCGAATGCGACTTCATCTTCGGCATTGTTGGCTCGCTTTCTGTTATGGATCGACCTGGGTCACAGATCGATGTCGGGGTCCATGTTGTCGGCGGGGCCGCGGCGCTTTTTGGACGGCTGGGCAGCGGCTCGCAGCCGAGCCTCTTCTGCCTTCTCCGCTTCCGCGTTGGCCCTGCGCTGTTCCATGCGACGGTCCCGTTCCTCGGCCTGTTCGGCTTTGGCTTCGGTTTTCTTCTTGGTGGGGCCCAGCACCATCAGCATGTTCCGCCCGTCCTGCCGGGGCGCGGATTCGACGAAACCGAACTCGGCCACGTCCTCGGCGAGGCGCCGCAGCAACTCAATGCCCAGCTCGGGACGGGACTGCTCGCGGCCGCGGAACATGATGGTGATCTTGACTTTGTCGCCGCCCTTGAGGAACCGGACGACGTGGCCCTTCTTCGTCTCGTAGTCGTGGTTGTCGATCTTGAGACGGAGCTTCATTTCCTTGGTGATGGTGTTCGACTGGTTCCGCCGGGCATCGCGCGCTTTCTGCGCGGCCTCGTACTTGAACTTGCCGTAGTCCATCAGCTTGGTAACCGGCGGACGCGCTTGCGGCGCCACCTCCACGAGGTCGAGATCGCTCTCCGCCGCTAGGCGCAGGGCATCCTCAAGCCGCACAATGCCGACCTGCTCGCCCTTCGGGCCGACGAGCCGGACTTCGGGTACTCGGATGCGTTCGTTGATCCGCGGTTCAGTGCTGATGAGTTCCTCCAAAGTTGTGTTTCGTGATAGACGAAAAAGCCTTCACGCATGCGCGAAGGCTTGACGGGCGCGCTACCGCGCCTCTTCCGACCCGGCTACCAAGGGTTAGCCTAGGTGGGAGGTCAGGCCTCCGCTTTCACGCTGACGCTCTCACGTCACTATCCAGCCAGGCATCTTACCTGGACCCTGAGGGGAAACCAAACAGCGCTGCCGTCCACGCCTGGCTCCTTGGCAATTCGGTTCACCACATCGGCTCCCGTTCCCGCGCCTGACCGCCCCATGGGTTCTGCCACCGATGAAACCAGCAGCCATGCCCCAACGCGCTGCACCCTGCGGGTGTGGAATGCTTGCTTCATGGGTACGCCACTGTTTGTCACCATCGCCGTCATGACCGTCATCGTCGCGGTCACAGCGGGGCTGTTCGCTCGGGGGCGAAGCCTTCGGACGCTGCTGGCCGGTGTCGGCTTCACACTCCTACCCTTATCCCTCTATCTGACTGGCCTGACCACCCTGCTCGCAAACGGCATCGCCAGCCTCATCGCCTGGGTAGGTCGCACTTCCTGGGATAACACCATGGCCTGGGGGCTGGGTCTGGGCGGGCTCGGGATCGTCCTCATGATCGTGGCTGGCTTCCTTCCCAAGCGCGAAGGTCAGCGGGAGCCTAAGTCCCCCAAGCCGGCTCCAGCTCCGAAAGCCCGGTCCGGGCTGGCTGGCAAGGCCACTCAGGACAGCCCGGCCGCAAACCCGCAGCCCAAACAGGCATCGCAGCAGGCCTCGCTAGAGGATCTTGACGAGATTGAGGCCATCCTCAAGAACCGCGGCATCAACTAGTGGCGGGAGCTATGGGTCTTCGCCACCGCACACCAGGGGATTGATTAAGGCCTCGGTCGGCGGCTGTTCGTGGGGCTTCTCGGTGCGCCCGGGCTCATGCACCACATCGATCACCCCATCAAGGTGTTGTGGGCGTCACCATACGTCGCGGCGTCAATACGTCAAATCAGAGACATCACGACAAATGCCAGGGCAAGGAAGACAGACGTGACGGTTACCAGTCCATCGGTTGACGAAGAGGACAACACCATATGAGGCAAGGGTGTCGGCGAATTCTTCGGATATGCACCCCAGCCGCACTGAGGTGAAAGATACCTCGCCGCCGCGGACGCTCGGGTCCTTACTGCCACGTACAGTCTCACCCACAAGATTCGTTGGGCACGACCGGCTGCCCGGGCCACGAAACCCACAAAACGTCGGCGCTGTTAACTGACCACACTTATCAATCCGGAACCAACATGACGAGTGTTCAAGCCACCATTGAGAACAGACCTTCGCGACAACACCTAGACCGCCCGGCGTCCGATCAACATCAGGTATTCCAGGACCTCATCTGTTTTCAGGCGCAAAACGAAAACGCCGCTCGGCTAAGTCTCGCCCTGCGTCTGGAGGACGAGAAAGCCATCACAGCTGAAACCACGGTTCGCACCTGGAGCGTCAGGGGCACGATGCACATAGCGGAACCCGCGGACGCCGAGGCCCTTGTCCTGATCGCCCGGGAGCGCAACGACAAGGAGACCAACCGGGTGCTGACCAATCACGGTCTGAGCCCAGCCGAGGTCTCACAAGTCCGGGATCTAGTCACAGGAATCATGCTCGACAACGGCCTAACCTCAAGGGAAACCCTCTATGATGCTGTGGCAACCAGGCACGGAAAGCACATCGCCGATGAAGCCATCACGCCGTGGGGTGGAGTACTCAAGCTCGTGGCGTCGCAGTACCTGCTGCATGCGACCAAGCCGCAGGGGACTCAAACCCACTTCCGCGTCGTCAGAGAGTTACCGCCCTTGTCATCAGTCGACGCTCTAACGCAGTTTGGTCAGGACCTGCTGTCGCGTTTTGATGTGGGATACGGGCCGTCTACAGGCGAACACTTCGCGCAATGGGTTGGGGTGAGCAAATCTGCCCTGAAAAAGGCCGTCGGCGAAAAGCTGATTACTGCAGGGGCGTCGGCTTCGTTTCGAAAAGCAGACCCGCAGGTTGTGATCCTTCCGGAATTTGATCCATACGTCATCAGCCACGCATCCAGGGAGGCGATCTTTCCCGACTCGCGGGTACTTAGCGGCACAGTCCGCAAGGCAGGCTGGATTTCGTCATGCATCCTGGTCGACGGGGTGATCCGAGGTTTCCGGAATCCTGGTCGGCCAGTAGCCTTCTCCGTAGAGAAAGAGGTTGCCCAGCGCGTCTCCGTCGCCTACCCAGACATCCGGTTGCGTGCGTTGACGTAACGAACGACCGGCAGTGCCACAGCCGATGCGGCGAGGAGGCTCGGCACCAGTCGGCTTGTGTTCCCGGGCTTCCGCCGCCCCGGGCTGAACCTCACCGATCCTGCTGCCGCCTCCGCGTGAAAGGTCAGAGCCGGACGGCGCTCAGTTCGGTCAGCAGGATCCCCCGCGCTCCGGCGTCGAACAGCTTGTCCATGAGCAGATGGGCTCCCTGCTTGGGCACCAGCACGCGCACCGCTAGCCAGCCGGGTTGCGCTAGTCGGGAGACGGTGGGCCCGTTAACACCGGAGGCGAGCGCCGTGGTGGCCGCTAGGTCCGTTTCCGCGACGTTGTAGTCCATCATCAGGTAGTTGTGGGCGACGAGCACCGACTCTAGGCGCGTTTGCAGCGCGGCCAGCCCCGTGGGTGCAGGCGCCTCAGCGCGGCGGATCAGGATGGCCTCGGAGACGCAGATCGGTTCCCCGAACATCTCCAAGCCGGCGCGCTTGAGGGTGGTGCCGGTGTCCACCACGTCCGCGACGACGTCCGCCACCCCTAGGCGGATCGCGGACTCTACCGCGCCGTCGAGCTTCACCAACTCGGCGTGAATGCCCTGGGCGGCCAGCCAGTCACCGAGCAAGCCCGGATAGGAGGTGGCGATGCGCTTGTCCTCCAGATCGGCGACGGTGTAGGCGTCACCGGCGGGGGCGGCGAACCGGAACCGGCTGCCCCCGAACCCGAGCGGCATGATCTCGGTCACGGGCGCCCCGGAGTCCAACAGCATGTCGCGGCCCGTGATGCCGACGTCGAGGTGGCCTTGACCGACGTAGACGGCAATGTCGCGGGGCCGCAGATAGTAAAACTCCACCTGGTGAGCCTCGTCCGTGAGCGTCAGGTCTTTGGAGTCGGTGCGCTGCCGGTATCCGGCGGCGCGCAGCATGGTGGCGGCCGACTCGGCGAGGGAGCCCTTATTGGGCACGGCGATCTTCAGCATGGGTGGTTCAACCTTCGGGTCACAGGTGCCGGTATATGTCGTCAAGGTCTAGATCCAGGGCGATCATCATCACCTGGAGGTGGTAGAGGAGCTGGCTGATCTCCAGCGCGGCGGCGTCCTTCGACTCGTGCTCCGCCGCCATCCACACCTCGGCGGCCTCCTCCACTACCTTCTTGCCGATGTGGTGGACGCCGGCGTCTAGGCGGGCGACTGTTGAGGAGCCTTCCGGTCTTGTCCGGGCGGTTTCGGTGAGCTGCTCGAAGAGCTGTTCGAAGGATTTCACTTGGCGCAGCCTACCGCGCCTCCGCATTGCCGGTGGCAGGGGCGCCGTGACGTGAGCAGGCATCGGGCACCGGTTCGTCGCGGCGACGGGCATCGGCCGTGTCCCCGAACGCCGTATGGCGAATCACTCCGCCCCTGCGGGCGAGGTTCTTTAGAGTTCAATCCCGAGCAGGGCGTCCACGGCGCTGGCGATCGTGGTGAACCCGTCGGCGGTGGCGTCTTCCCCAGCGAGGCTGGCGGCCACCCAGCGATCAACCACCTGCAGCGCGAGGGGGGCGTCTAGGTCGTTGCGTAGCGCGCGGCGCATCTCCGCGACGGCCTCCTCGGGGGGCAGCGTCGCCGGAAGGTCTCGGGCGTGGCGCCACCTGGCGAGCCGTTCGGTGGCCTGCTCCAGCAGGGCCGGGGTCCACTCCCAGTCGCTGCGGTAGTGTTGGCTGAGCAGGGCCAGCCGAATGGCCATCGGGTCGGCGCCCTTCATGCGGAGTCGGCTCACGAGTTCCAGGTTGCCCTTGGACTTGCTCATCTTTTCGCCGTCTAGGCCAACCAGGCCGGAGTGCACATAGGCTTTGGCCATTGGTTCGCCGGTGGCGGCCGCCGACTCCGCGGCGCACATCTCGTGGTGCGGGAACACTAGGTCGCTGCCGCCGCCCTGCAGGTCGAAACAGGCCCCGAGCCTGTTCAGGGAGATCGCGGTGCATTCGATGTGCCATCCGGGACGACCAGCCCCCAGCGGGGAGCCCCAGCTGGGTTCGCCGTCGCGCGCGAACCGCCACAGCAGGCAGTCCAGGGGGTGGCGCTTGCCGGGCCGCTCTGGGTCGCCGCCACGCTCGGCGAAGACCCGGGTCATGCGTTCCTCGTCGTAGTGGCTGACGGTCCCGAAACCGGGGGCCCCAACCGAGTTGAAATACCAATCGGGATGCTCGGGGTCGTCTACCTGGTAGACCAGCCCGGACGGGAGTAGACGTTCGATCAACTCGACGACGCACGGGATGGATTCGACTGCTCCGACGTAGTGGTCAGGCGGGATCACCCGCAGGTGCGCCATGTCGGAGCGGAACAGCTCGGTCTGGTCCTCCGCGAGTTCCTCCCAGTCCTGGCCGGTGGCCTGGGCCCGCTCCAGCAGGGGGTCGTCTACGTCGGTGACGTTTTGTACATAGTTGACCTCTAGCCCCAGGTCGCGCCAGACGCGGTTCACCAGGTCGAACGTGACATAGGTGTTGGCGTGGCCGAGGTGGGTGGCGTCGTAGGGTGTGATGCCGCACACGTACATTCGGGCGGTGCCCGTGGCGGGCCCAACGGGGACGGTCTTGGAGGTTGCCGAGTCGTGCAATCGAAGCTGGGACGGCACATCGGGAGAGGCTGGGAGGCTGGGGATCGCCACGGGGGCCCACGAATACATGGGCACAAAACTACTGCCTCGGGTGGCTATTCCCGAATCCCCGGCCGGGCGGTTCGGGCGTGGCGCTTCCCTTGTTTGGGGTGCGCGACTTGCCTCTGGCTTGGGCTTCATCCAGCCGCCCCGGCCCTGTCCGCATCCCGGTGGCGTTCTGTGACCACGTCGTCAGGCTCCGTCGCTCACGGCTGCCGCGCTGGGGATGACGTTTCCGGGGAAAGCGGCCCGTGGCTTCGAAGCCGCGAACGCGATCGGCACAGGGCGATGACGCGTCGGCCGAGAAGGTGACTGCCGAATAGCGGACCGAGACATTCGGGATCATCTCCTTAGCGGGGGCGGTTGGGGACATTCAACACATTCACCTCCACCACATCCACATGCC
>JAUNKK010000211.1 GCA_030532825.1 Propionibacteriaceae bacterium | reverse complement strand
CGCATCAACCCCCACCCATGACAACCCCGCTTACACAGAAAAAATGACAGGCCCGGCTGTTGAGAATTTCCATCATCCAAGGACCTCGATCCCTGTCACCACCCAGGTCCCGCTACCGCCCTACACCCTCATCTGTGAAGAGCCCCAAAACACGCACACGCCAGCCACCCCACCGAGAACTACCGGCACACACCCCCAACACACACGGACACCCCCTGCAGGGGCGGTGACAACTCGGGAGCCCGGCCTAGCCACTTTCGCGCACCCCTGGGACAACCCAAAGCCCTCCAGGTCGTCGGTTCGAGATGCTTCCTGCAGCAGACCCGATCTCGCGATGCCCCGTCAGACCCAGCCCATCGCGTAACCCATGTGTCACGCGAAGACGCTCACCGCCGTCAGTATTAGCCCGCCGGCGACGAGGAACCGGCCATTCATCTCGGTCAACGGTGTCCCGGCATCGCGGCGAGTCCCATCGGTCAAAATCCGCGCCCGGAATCGGGCAGTCTTCCGATCGAAGCTCAGTTCGGCCTCGTGAAAATCAAGCCATCGGCCGGTCAGCGGATACCACGCTTTGTAAACCGACTCCTTGGCGCTGAACAGTAGCCGGTCCCAGTGCACCCATGGATCTTCGTTCGCCAGCTGCTGCAGATGTTCCCGCTCCAGACCCAGCGTCACCGCACCGTGCACACCTTCAGGCAGCCGGTCGTGGGGCTCGGCGTCAATGCCGATGCTCGCAAGGCTGTTCCTCTGAGCCACCGCGGCGGCCCGGTAGCCTGCGCAGTGCGTGATGCTGCCGACCACACCCGTCGGCCACAGCGGCTCCCGGCGAGGGCCTGGCCGGATCGGTCCGGATGCCGGAGACCCGAGGGCGGCCAGCGCAGACCGGGCGCAGCGGCGGGCCGTGATGAACTCACGTCGGCGGCCCTCCACGGCCTTGGCGACCAGGTCCTCCTCGCCGGGGTACGGCGCCTCGCCCGGCACGTCAGCAAATGCCTCGACCGCGACCGCGCTGGCCGGCAGCAATGTCTCAATCACGCTGTTTCCAGGATGCGTCGGACAGGATCGGGTTCGCTACCGCTTCTCCCCCAGTCGCGTGGGTAACCCAGCGAGACCTCCTCAAACCGAACCCCGTCGTAGTAGGTGGTTCGCGGGATATGAAGGTGCCCATAGACGACTACCTCTGCCCGGAATCGGAGATGCCACTCGGCAGTGCGCTCGGTTCCGCACCACTGGGCAAACTCGGGGTACCACATCACCTCAGTTGGTTTCCGCACAAGTGGCCAATGGCTGATCAGCACGGTGCGTAGAGCGGGATCGAGCGCGGCGAGGCGCTCTTCAGCCAGGGCAATTCGATCCCAGCACCAGTCTTCCCGGCTTGGGTAGGGATCCGGGCTTAGCAGCAGTTCGTCCGTGCACACCACGCCCGCCTCGTGCGCCCGCCGCAGCGACTCCTGCTTGTTCCGCGCGCCCGGCGCGCAGAACGAATAGTCGTACAGCTGAAAGAGTGGCACCACAGCAACCGGACCACTGGCGCCGTACCAAACGGGGTACTCATCCTCGGGGGTCAAGATGCCACTGTTACGGCACGCTTGGACGAGGCTCTCGTACCGGCTGACGCCGCGCAACCGCACCGGATCAGCGCTATGTGTCCACAGCTCATGGTTTCCGGGCACCCAGATCACCCGCCGGAACCGGGAGCGCAAGATACTGAGCGTGTCAATCACGTCGGCAAAGATCTCCCCGACGTCACCGGCCACGATCAGCCAGTCGTCATCATCGGTCGGCCGAATACGGTCGACGATGTGACGGTTTTCTGCGTACGAGATGTGCAGGTCACTGACTGCTAGTGGCGTGGCGTTTAAATAGCTTTATGGTTTGGTGGGATAATGAAGCATGG
>JAUNKK010000047.1 GCA_030532825.1 Propionibacteriaceae bacterium | reverse complement strand
AAGGGAAAATTCCGTTACCCCATCACGTTGTCAGGTTTTGTTTAAAGAGAGCTATCTCTTCGATCTTGAGCCTAGACTGGCATACTCATCTGACGTCGACCAACTCGATGGCTCTTTCCGCCTCGACACCGATGACTACCTGATCGAGACGAAGTGGACGAAGAACCCTCTAGGCAGAGAACAAGCCGATATCTTCGCGCAAAAAATCGGGCGGCGCGGCAAGCTGGCCGTTGGGCTACTGGCAAGCATCAATGACTTCTCAGAGCCCCTGAAAACGGCTTACTCGACCAGCTCACCTTTCATTACAATGAATGGCTCAGACCTATTCCTTGTACTCGAGGGCCGATTCAAGCTCGACGAAGCATTACTCACCAAAAAGCGCCACGTGAACGACACCGGCTCATGCTACAAACCTCTCGCCTGAGAGTGGCACGAGCACACAATTCAACCGCCCGAGACCACGGAAAACCATTCACATCCCCAAACGAAGAGTATTGCTCTAGCCACAAGAAACAGCCCCAACCCTCAACCCCCTAAGCAGGGCTCCGCCCAACCTCCCGCACCATCACGCTTCTTCTTCAAGCTCGTTTCTCAGCCGATCGAAATCACTGAGGTAGCTCTGGTCCTGCACAATGCGGAACTTCTCAAACTCACTCAGTGCATGTTCGTCAGCCTGGGATTTGGAGACACTGCCGGCATTGTCGAGTATCTGTCGGTCATCGAGATTCAAGAATGCATCCAGCCGCTTCGCCCAGTCTTCCATGGTCATGGGGATCCGACGGCGAGCCCGGGATTCAGCCAAGTCCAGGAAGGCGTTGACCAAGCGACCGAGGTCTTCCAGTTCCTCCCGGGTGAGGTAATTTTTTCCGATCGTCACATCGCTACGAAGGATCTTGCCATCAGGACTGCCAGCCCACGTCGTCAACCCCATGTGGGGTTGAGCAGCGTCGGCTCGCGACTGGATGAGCTCAGCTGCGGTCTGACCGTGGACGGCATAGTGGAGTTTGTTCTGCACCGTGGCGAAGAAGCGCTTGGTGGTCGGAGCATCCTTGTTGTAGTCCACACTGGTGGCGTAGATGTCAGTGACCTTCTGGTAGAAGCGACGCTCTGACAGACGGATCTCACGGATCTCCTCCAGGAGTCGCTCGAAGTAGTCCTCACCAAGGAAGGTTCCGTTCTCCATCCGCTGGCGGTCGATGACGTAGCCCCGGATGGCGAAGTCACGCAGCACCTGGGTAGCCCACTGGCGGAATTGGGTGGCACGCACCGAATTCACCCGGTATCCCACCGAGATGATGGCATCGAGGTTGTAGTGGACCACGCGGCGCTTGACCTGCCGTGACCCTTCCTTGCGAACCTGTAAGAAATCCTTACAGGTTGCCATCTCTTCAAGCTCACCAGAATCATAGATGTTGCGAAGATGTAGCGTTATGTTCTCCCGGGACGTACCGAACAGCTCAGCCATCAGCTTCTGACTCAACCACACCGTGTCGTCCTCGTAGCGAGCCTCAATACTTGCACCACCCTCTTGGGAAGTGAATATCAAGAACTCGGCTGTGGAGTTTCGGATCAGTTTACCCGAGGGCTGAGGAAGATTGCTATCCTGCATAAAGATATTGTATCGCATAGGCGTGGCCATAGCTAGATGACTGAGCGAGGGCTGCAGGATTGATCGCACCACCAAGCCACAGCACCCCCATAAATCGTTGTAAAATCAGCCAAACCCGTTCACATTTCTAAACGCGGAGCGTACAATAGAAATATGAACGAACCACGCCGCATTTCCACGCCCATTTCTCAGGGCACCCTCCCACGTTCCGGGACCGCGCGGGGGATTCCTGCTCGGGCCAGACCCCAACCGAAACTCGGGCGTTTGCTGCGGGAAGCCCGTGAGGCCGCAGGCCTGAGCATCCGTCAAGCAGCTGCCGAGTCTGGTATCTCGCTGGGGGCTATCTCACTGCTAGAACAGGGCAAGACGCCTAGCACCCGGATCGATCGTCTACTGGCCCTGACCGAAACCTACGGGGTCGAGCCCTTGGAAATCATTGAGGCTGCTGGCTACAACCTCACCCCTACACTGCCCACCTTCACGCCATATCTGCGCACCAAGTACCGGCAGCTGCCACCCGAGGCCCACGACGAGATCGCGGCCGCATTTCAACGCATCGCTGGCAAGTACGGCATCGATGAACACTCCACCGGCCCTGTCCTGGGCGAGGATGAAGACCCCGCGCACCCCGGACCAACCGGGCGCATCAGATAAATCACAACTGCTTCACACGAAAGGAGGCTCCATGACCACATCAAGCACACCAAGCATTCTCAGGAGCCTCCGCCAGCTCGCACCCCACCGCACCTGCAGCTTCACCGAAGCCCTGCACCTGGCCGAACGCCAAGCCGCCAAACTCTGCACCCTCCTCGCCGCCAGCTGCCCCAGCTACCAGCTCACCGGCATCACCGAGCACCACCTGGCCCAGCTGCCACGCATCCGCATCGTCCGCGAACCACTGCCGGTCTCCGGCATGAGCCACTGGAACGGACGCGAATGGATCATCTGCCTGAACCGTGACGACCCCGAAGTCCGGCAACGCTTCACACTGCTACACGAATTCAAACACATCATCGACCACGGCCAAACACACTGGCTTTACACCACCTCGACCACCGAGAACACGAAACGACGATGGAGTCGTCTACCGCTGGCACCTCGCGAGCAGGCCGAACGAGTCGCTGACTTCTTCGCCGGGTGTGCCCTCGTGCCCCGCACCGCACTGAAACAAGCCTGGGCTGCCGGCCTCCAAACCAGCGCGGCGCTGGCCGAGTACTTCACTGTTTCCAGAGCCGCTATCCGCGTCCGCATCGACCAAACCGGTATCGCTCGTCAACGCGACCCCGAACCCGATCCGTCCCCAGCCCGCTGCGCTCGCCCTATTCACACACCTCGGTGGCAGCCACAACAGTTCATCATCCAGCAACCACACTACGGAGGGAGATAAACCATGACTGACACGCCTCTACAACGCGCTGTGCTGTATCTGCGGGTGTCTGATCCGTCGCAGGTGCGCACCGACTACGACCCAGAAGGTTTGTCCATCCCCACTCAGCGCAAGGTTTGCCAAGCCAAGGCCAAGCAGCTGGGCATCGAGGTCATCGGTGAGTATGTCGAGCTAGGCCGCAGCGGCACCAACACCACTAGACGCCCTGAGTTTCGCAAGATGATGGCCCGGATCCGTCAGCATAAGGATGTCGAGTACGTCATCGTCTACAAACTCTCACGCCTGAACCGCAACCGCTACGACGATGCCGTAACCATGATGGAATTACGTGCCGCTCATGTCACCCTGGTCTCCGCCACCGAAAACATCGATGAGACACCTGAGGGCCAGCTCGTCCACGGCATGCTCGCCACCGTCAACGAATACCGCTCAGCCGCCGACGGCGCCGACATCCGCATCAAACTACGCCGCAAAATCGAACAAGGCGGCACCAGCGGCATAGCCCCACTGGGCTACCTGAACATCACCGAATACGTCGAGGGACGCCGCATCAACACCATCGGAATCGACCCCGAACGCGGCCCTCTCATCCGCAAAGCCTTCGAACTCTACGCCACCGGCGACTACTCCATCGAGCAGCTCCAGATCACCATGGCCGACCTCGGCCTGAAATCCAGACCGACCCGCCGCTACCCCAACCCACGCCCCATCTCCATCGCTGCACTGCACCGCATGCTCGCCAACCCCTACTACACCGGCATCGTCACCTTCAAAGGAGAACAATTCCAAGGACGCCACGAACCCCTGGTCACCCAGGAACTCTTCGACCGCACCCAGGACGTCCGAGCCCTGCGCTCCAACAACACCCGCGACCGCATCCACCACCACTACCTCAAAACCGGCATCCTCTTCTGCGACCGCTGCCAGACCCAGGGGCGCACCAGCCGCTTTGTCTACACCCAAGCCAAAGGCCGACGAGGCGGCATCTATGCCTATTACCTCTGCCGCGGACGACAAGACGGACACTGCGACATGCCCTACCTACCCGTGACTCTGGTCGAAGAAGCCGTGGAACGCCACGTGACCGGCATCAGCCTGCAACCAGAATGGGCCGAACGCACCCAGCAGCAACTCACCGCAGCCCTCGACCACCACCACGCCACCATCCGCGAAATGAACCGCGCGGTGAGTGAGCAGTTACGTACCCTGGCCACCCAGGAAGAACGCGTCATCGACCTACTCGCCGACGGCGACATCCCCCGAGGCAGCGCCAAACAACGCCTCCGCAAGATAGAGAACAACAGAGCCCGACTCACAGAGGAGAAACGCGAAACTGACCAGCGGTTGGCCATCGGACACGACGTCCTCACCACCTGCCTCGAACTGATGACCGACATCGGCAACCTATATACCCAGGTTCCTGACGCCGTGAAAGGACTGCTCTGCCACGCTCTCTTCGAAACCATCTACCTCGACGACGACACCACCGCTGCTGCAACCACAAACACGAACACAGCCACAAACACCACAGCCGTCACCACCTCCACCCTCAAAGAACCCTTCGCCACACTCCAAGACACCCTGACAGTCCAAGACGCCCTGGTAGCCCAAGACACCCTGACAGGCACCGAAGCATCACTAGACGACAACGAGACCCTCCGTGGGGCAAAGAACACCCCACAAACCGCAGAAAACACCCCGGACACCCCGCAGACCCCAACAACACGAACAGGGACACGAGAAGGCGCCCCTGACACGCAACGAACCCCCGGTGTTGCCACCGAGGGTTCGAGTAAGCGTCGTCTGGCGGAGGTGGCGGGATTTGAACCCGCGATGGGGTTGAGCCCCAAACCCGCTTAGCAGGCGGGCGCCATAGACCTGACTAGGCGACACCTCCATTGACGGGCCCCAGGCTAGCCGAGCCACTGGGATTCGGGCAACCGCAGCATCCGCGTAGACTGATCGGACGACGTAGAGGAGGTAGAGCCATGTCGGATAGCCGATACTCGGGGTTCTTCCGCGACGACGGGTCGCGTAGCCCCAAGACCCCTAACCGGCATGGGGAGGCGGAACCCGAGGTCGAGCGCACGATGATCCGGACCCGGAAGGTCATCGTCGATCGCGACGAGACCTGGCCCGGCGACACGACCGACGAGCCCACGTCTGAGTCTCCCTCGGAGCGCACCGACGCCGCCGAGTCTCGGAAACCAACCTCACGCAAACGCCGTCGCACTCTGGGCCGCAGCCTCGGCTTGACCCTGGCTAGCACCCTCATCCCCGGCCTCGGGCTGCTGGGTGCCCGGCCCCGCTGGGCCAAGATCATCGGGGTGCTCGTGCCGCTGCTGTTCGTCGGCTCCCTGGGTTTCGCGGCCTGGAAGGGTATCTCCACGGGAGGCCGAGCCTTCGCCGCCCTCGCCGTCGACCCGGCGCTCCTGGCAGGCGCCACCGTCCTGCTCATCGGTGGCGCCATCTTCTGGGCTTGGCTCATCACCCTCACCCACCTGCTCACTCGGCCGCGCGGAATGCGGGTGATGCGACGCGGCGTCGGAGCCCTGCTGGTGACGGCTCTCACCTTCACAATCGCCGCTCCCCTCGCCGTTGGCGCGCGATACGCCGTCGCGCACCAGGAACTGCTGGCATCGCTATTCGGCGGCAACGTCGAAGCCCCGGAGCGCCCCGACATCGACACCGGCGCCGACAACCCGTGGAAGGACATTCCGCGCCTCAACATTCTGCTGCTTGGCGCTGACAGCTCAGACGCCAGGATCACGGAAGGCGGCGGGCAATACGTGCCCCGCACCGACACCATCATGGTAGCCTCCATCGACACCGCGACGGGCGACCTGACGCTGATTCAAATCCCCCGAAATGTGCAATACACGCCGTTCCCGGAGGGCAGCAAGCTGGCTGAACTCTTCCCACGCGGTTTCCGCGGCGAAGGCGGCGAACAAGAATGGTTCGTCAATGCCATCTGGGAGAAAACAGTCTCCGGCGATCACCCGGAAATGGCCCAAGCCGTCTCCCCCGCCACCTATCCCGGCGCCGTGGCCCTGAAACAAGGCGTGGAGGGCATCACGGGCCTCAAGATGGACTACTTTGTGCTGGTCAACATCGACGGCCTGCAGGGTCTGATCGACGCGATGGGTGGCGTGACGCTCAACATCAACCGTCGGCTCCCGATCGGCGGCGACACCGACGCCGGCATCAAGCCGCACGGCTGGCTGGAGCCAGGGCCGAACCAGAAACTCGACGGCTACCACGCCATGTGGTACGCCCGTGGACGCTACGGCCTCGACGACTTCGACCGCATGCCACGCCAGTCCTGCCTGGTGAACGCCATCGTCCAGCAGGCCAACCCCGCGACGATGCTCACCTCCTACGAAGCCATCGCTCAGGCCTCCTCCGAGATGGTCATCACCGACATCCCCGGGAACGTGCTGGAGCCGCTGGTGCAGTTGTCTTTGAAGGTCAAGGACGGCAGCATCTCACGTATCGTGTTCGCCGATGGCAGGAACGGGTATTCGTACGGCAATCCCGACTTCAAGGAGATGCATCGGGTCGTGCAGCAGGCCATCGAGCACACCCCCGAACCGACGGAGTCAGCCGCACCGTCCGACCCGACCAGCGAGCCCGCGCCCACGTCGAGCGCCCCCGAGACGGCGGAGCCAACCTCCGAAGCGCCAAGCGCCCCCGGAGCCTCAACCTCGGTCGAGCCGACGCAATCCGCCCCAGCGGAGGAAGTCGGGGATGCTTGCGCCTACCGGCCCCAGGAGGATCCGTAATCCGGCGGCGGCGAGAGTGGGATTCGAACCCACGGAGGGTTTCCCCTCGGCCGCTTTCAAGGCGGCTGCACTAGTCCACTATGCGATCTCGCCATGCGGAAGTGATCCGCGACGCCATCTTACCGGGCGACGGCGAACCACGCGACCAGCCACCGCAGCGCTCCGGCGCCCGGGCGAGGTCTCAGGCACACTGGATGCGTGCCCCCGAAGTCCCCACTCCCGCCGCGCCATGGCCTGCAAGCCGCGTGGGTGCGAACCCTGGACCGGGGTGCGGCTGCCCCGTGGGTGACGATGCGGGAGTTTCTGCTGGACAAGCTTGGCCCGGGCCGCGACTCCGTGGATCCGATGCTGGCACGCGGCGACTTCGTCGACGAACGGGGTCGGCCGTGGCGCGGTGACGAGCCCTACCAGCCCAACACCTTCATCTGGTTTCACCGGGAGCTGCGGCCCGAAGCGGAAGTGCCCGGGGAGTTGACGGTGCTGCACCGCGACGACCGGATCGTCGTCTTCGACAAACCCCACTTCCTGTCCACCATCCCCCGCGGCCGCCACGTGCTGCAAAGCGCCGTCGTGAAGGGTCGGGCTGCGACGGGGCTGCCGGAACTATCGGCGGCGCACCGGCTGGATCGCGGCACCGCGGGGGTGTTGCTGATGACCACCGAACCGCGGTGGCGGTCCGCCTACCAGGACGTATTCGCCCGACGCCAGGTTGCGAAGGTGTACGAGGCCATCGCCCCGTGGCACCCCGGGCTGGACTTCCCGACGACGGTGAGGTCCCACCTGGTCAAGCACGTCGGGGTGTTGCAGGCCACGACCCTGGACCGGCCGCCCAACTCAGAAACCCACATCGCGGTGCTGGAGGCGCGTGGCCGTTGGGCCCGCTACGAAGCGCGTCCCGTCACCGGCCGCACCCACCAGATCCGGGCGCACTTCAACCACCTGGGGTTGCCGCTCCTCGGCGACCGGCTGTACCCGGAGATCAGCGACGTCGACATCGACGACTTCACCACCCCGCTCCGCCTCCTGGCCCGCGAGCTCTCGTTCATCGACCCCATCGACGGCACCCCACGACGTTTCACCTCGACCCGGCACCTCGCCTGGCCCGACGACGCGGCCTAAGCAGGCCCAGCCATCACCGACACGCCCCGCCAGTCCACCTTTTGGCGGACGCGGCCCTCGACAACCGTTAGACAAAACCCTCCGACTAGGGATTCTGCATACTTACAGAGCGCTGAATGATCGCACATACAAGATTTTCTTGTCGCACTACCCTCCCCCTCGGGGACCACGTGTTAGCGTCGTAACAACAGCCAGCTCCAAGGAAGGAGTGGAGGTGGTGGCGTGCCCATGAAGAAGCCCTGTCGAATCGTAGCGGCCCTCGCCCTCGCCGGGCTCACGGTTTGGACTGCCGGCTGCGTTGGCGGGGGCGAGGAACGGGGGGACTGCAGCCGGGGCGTGGCCGTGCTGTGGTCTTCCGAGACGGCGTCCCCGTCCTGGGTGGAGTTGTGGACGACTGAAGGGCGCCAGGCCCGCATCAAAGCCGACGTTCAAGGCATCAAAAAGACCGCGGAGTCCAGCGGGGCCACCCCGTCGCCCTGGTTCATGGCCAACGGCAACACCGTCCACGACAAATCCAGCATCGGCCGCCTGGACCGCACCGACTGCTCCGTCCACATCTCCGAACTAGCGGAGGCGGGGGTGCTTGACTTCGCCAACCTGGCCGGCAACCCCGTGGTTTCCTACGTGGAGGGGTTCGACAACAGCTGGGTGGACGTCTACTCCCCCGAGGGCACCTGGGAAGCTGTCTACCTGCTGGGGAGTGCTGCCCCCTCGGCGCTGGCCGTCTCGGACGATTCCCTGCTGGCGTTCACCACCACCCTGATACCGGAAACCACCCCGCATCAGGGGCCCGTCGAGTTGCGCGCCTTTGCCGGCCAGCCGGGCAGCCTGACCCCCGCCGAGCCGCTGAATCTCTCCGAACCCTTCGGCTGGCCCTCCATCGAAGGCAGCGTGGGGGACGCTACCGTCCTCGACGGCAAGGTCTACTTCGCCCTGCCGGCTTTCGAGAACCAATACGTCGAACCGCCCCTCAAAGAAACCCTCACGACCCTGGGCGTCATCGACCAGGCCACCGGGGAGGTCAGCCGCATCCAGCTGGAGCAGGACATGCCCTACCAGGTGGAGCAGCACAACGGGCAGCTCTACGTGGCCCACACGTTCCTCAACCCGGCCTATCGGGACTTCTCGGAGTACCGCTATATCTCTCGCATCACCCCAGCAACCGGACAGGTGGAGACCTTCGACGTCGGGCCGCTCCTGCACCAGATAGCGTTCTCCGACGGCCTGCTGTACGTCCTGCACTACGACCGAGAAGAATCGTCCCTGGACGTGTACGAGCCGGAAAGCATGCGGAAACTCGCCACCCACACCCTGCCCAGGCCCACCGGCGGCCACTACTACATCGGCGCCATCGGGCTCGGCACCCCATGATGGCGGGGCGACCCACGCGGAATAGACTCAACGACATGCGAGCTGTCATCGTCGAAGAACCCGGGGGCGTTGAGGCCCTAACCATCAAGGAGGTCGCGACGCCGACCCCCCAGCCCGGGGAGGTGCTGGTCCGCACCATCGCCGCCGGTGTCAACCGCGCCGACCTGCTCCAGCGCCGCGGCTACTATCCGCCGCCGCGCGGCATCACCGACATCATCGGCCTAGAGGCATCGGGGGTGGTGGAGGCCGTCGGCGACGGGGTGACCACCTGGAAGCCCGGCGACGAGGTCGTCGCGCTGCTGGCGGGCGGCGCCTACGCGGAGTTCTTCGCGGTGCCGGCCGGTCAGCTAGTAACGCCACCCCCCGCCGTCGACCTAGTGACCGCCGCCGGGCTCCTGGAGGTGGCGGCGACGGTGGTCTCCAACATGGATGTCGCCAACCTCAAACCCGGCGAAACCCTCCTAGTGCACGGCGGCGCGGGCGGCGTGGGCACCTTCGCCACTCAGTACGCCAAAGCGATGGGCGCCAAGGTCGTGACGACGGCGGGCAGCGAGGCCAAACTGAAGCACTGCCTCCAGCACGGCGCCGATCACGCCATCGACTACCACGGCGACTGGGTGGGCGAACTACAGCAGGTCACCAACGGCCACGGCGCCGATGTGCTCCTGGACATCATGGGCGCGAAGTACCTAGAGGCCAACGTCAAGGCGCTCGCGAAGCGGGGCCGCATGGTGGTCATCGGTCTCCAGGGGGGCACGAAGGGCACCCTGAACCTGGGCTTGCTGCTGCAGAAGATGGGCACCATCGCCGCTACGTCGCTGCGCTTCCGCCCTGTCGAGGAAAAAGCCGCAATCTGCGCGCGCGTCGCGGAGACGGTGTGGCCGAAGATCGGCTCCGGTGAGATCCGTCCCGCGCCGGAGACCCGCGTCCCCTTCGACCAGGTGCAACGCGCCCACGAGATCCTGGAATCCGGCGACAACGTCGGCAAGCTGGTGCTGGAGTTTTAGTTCGCCCAGCTAACGGCCCGTGAGTCTGGCCGACCGCTTGCGTCGGGCCCGGGATGGCTGGTCCCGGGCCCGACGTCATCGCGCATTAAGAGATCGCGCGAATAGGTGGGTCAATCGTGCAGCTAGCCCTTGATCTCGCTGATGATGTTGAACAGACTCTCCGTGATTCGGGTAGACCGGTTCTTATCGTCCGGCTCCCAGCCCGTGTGAATGGCGACCGCCCGGTGTACGTCTCCCAGGAACACGGGAGACCCGCTTTGGCCACCGACGGTGTCCATCTGGTAGTAGAGGTTGTACGTGCTGCTCTCCGTGATGGGGCCCGCCATACCCCACAGTTCCCCCGCCGGACGGTCTTGTGGATAGCCGCGCAGCTGAACTTCGGTGTCGTCGAAGCTGGCGCTCTGCCAACGGTAACCGAAGTAGCCCACCTCAGGGAAGGCCCTGTCGAGCTTGACGATGCCCCAATCCTGCTCGGAATTGCCGTCGTTAATCCAGGAGTTGTCGGTCCAAAGCCGCGTCGCCTTCGCGGTCCCGTAGGGGCGCTCGGCTCCGTTGGCGCCGGGACTGTACTCGACATCGAAGTTCCAACGCTGGGTCTCAGGGTTGTAGACGCAGTGGCCTGCGGTCACGACGGTGTCGGGGGAGACAAGCCATCCCGTGCAGCGTTGCTTACCGTCGGCCCCGTGTATGTAGACGATGGCCCGGTTCGGGTACTCGGTGGTGTCCGTGAAGCGTATGCGGTCGTCAGGCCCGATGATCTTCTCATTCGTGTCGCCATCCGGCGAATACCCCTCCACGACCCCTTCCGTGGCGGCGGACTCGCGGGTGGCTGCCTCCGCCAGGGCCGGGGAAACCTCCAACGGATTGCCCTGCCCGTCCACGCCGACGGGCGTGACTTGGTCCGACGATGTGTCGTCAGCCCTGGCCGGGGAGGTCGGCCCCGCCAGCCCGAATCCCGACAGACAGAGCAGAAAAGCCCCCAGCAGGGGGCCTGCCTTGCTCAAGGTAGTGTGTTCCGACACTATTCCCATTCCTTTCCTCATTGTGGTCGACCCGGCCACTCAATTGCGCCGAGTCACGTCCCTGAAGTTCAGCGGCGATATCCGCCGGTCTTGTTGAAGGGTTATTCAGACGCAGCCTCCCAAGGGATCTCCCGCCGTCAGGGACCAGCCAGTGATATCCCTCAATAAGCCTCATTGACTGCGTTCAGTGCGCCAGCCAGCTTGCTCGAAAAATGCTGTCGACTAGCGCGACTGTACGGTGAAGTCCTGGGTGACCTCTTCGGTTTTCGGCACCTCGAAAGCGACTCGGGTCTCGACGTACTGCTCCGAGCGGCAGTTGATGATCAACGTCTGCGCCCCCCAGGCGATGCCGGCCTCGAACTTTCCATCGGAACCACTGACGATCGCGTGCTCATTGGTATCCCCCTCAATCTGAACGAGGCAGTCCGCCACCGGTTCCCCCAGCTCGTTCAGGACCCGCCCAAGCAGATGGGCCCCCTGACGCGAGGGCGTGGGCTGGGGAGAGTCAGTGTTGCTGACCGCCGACGCGCTTGAGGTTGCCCCGCCGTCGCCCAAGGGGCTGGGTTCAGCGGGCACGCCCCCCGAGCAGGAGACTCCCAGAATCGCGGTCCCCGAAAGAGCGAGGGCTATCACTACTCGACGAAAGTCCACCATTTGATTCACCTCGGTGTTGAACTCGTACTCACAAAAACCGCGTGTTCGCCTGCATGGCGGACGCAAATCCCTACCACCGGCTTGACATCACGCGACCATTCGGCCCATTTGAGCCAGCTAGGCGTCGCGCCAATTTGCTGGGTCGCGCGGGTTAACACGCCGGTCGGCTTTGGCGCCTGACGCCTAACTCAGGCCTGCTCAAAGAAGCACCCCACGGCACTACCCCATGCCGATAGCGACGTGTGGCCGCCCCGTCGGGCCCGGAACGACCGGTCCCGGGCCCGACGTCATTGCGGATTAAGCGGGAGCGAACGGCGCCTGGTCGGCAGAAACGACCGGCACGCCCGGGATGATGGCGTAGCCGGGGAGGCGCACCTCAACCGGGCTGCTGCCCTCAATGGGCTCAAACACGGCGTAGGTCTCCAAGAGTTTCGACGGGTTGAGCGACCGCACAGGGAGCTGGTCGGCGTCTGGGGCAAACGCAACCCCGCGCGTCTGCGACAGCAGACGGATTCCAGCTGGGACTGGACCAGCGCTGCCCATCGTGAAGGCCCCATTTTCTAGGAAGACCTCGAAATCGTCCTCGGTAGCCGCCACTCGCAGCACGGTTTTACCCGACAGCACGGCTACCGGGCCGATCTGAATCTCGGCTCCCAGATCCCCGCTGGGGCTGTCCTGAGCGACGGCTAGGACCGGCGTCATGATGCCCGCCGCCCCTAAGCCCGCCGCCGAAATCGTGATGAAGGATCGTCTATTCAACATGGTCCTGGTCTCCTGGTTGATGTGAGTTTCGGAATTCGAGCGTGTCGTCACGGCAGGGTTATCCCGTCGATCTTGGAGCACATGACTCCCACGGCACCCCGCTGCAGACACGAGTTGATGGCCTCCTGGCTGGGGCAGATGTGCCCGATGATGGGACGTCCGAGCCCCCGGGCGATCTCCCAGGCCGCATCTGAGGCGGTCCAGTCCAGCCCGATCAGGTCCCAGTGCGGTGCCCAAGTGGCGGCTTTGCCGTTGAGCATGCTTTCTTCGTACATGAAGCCCCAGGTCTTAAACCCGGCCTCGCGCCACGGGTCCGCCAGGTGCGTTGCATCGCCGGCGTACTTGAGGATGGTGTGCGTTGGGTCGAGCAACGGCAGGTAGGCCTCGATTGGTTGCGAGCTCGCCTTCGGGTCGACGAACAGCACGTGGTCCTGGCCGAAGCCCGCCGTCAGGTCCTGGAGCCGCATAAACGGCTCGCCCTTCGTCTTGTACTGGCGCACCTGCTCCCAGGTCATCTCGGTGACGGGGGTGTCCGGGGCTGATGGGTCGACACTCGTGAGCCCGTTGTCGTGCACCCCTACGGGAACGCCGTCGGCGGTGAAGTGGAAGCTGAATTCAAGGGCCGGGATGCCCCGGTTGGACGACTCGCTGTACGCCTTCAGGCTCATCTCCGGCCAGTCGCGCGAGCCGCCCCGATGGGCGATCATCCAGGGGGTCGTCCGGGTCAGCAAATCCTCGACGATGACGCCGCTCGGAACTAACGTGGCCTTGGTCGTGTCCACGACCCCACCGGCACCAATGATCTGGACGTTCACGGCATTGGGATCCCCAGCGGGCTGTACTGGTTGTTTGTCTGTCACGTGCAGTTACTCCTGTTCCTCTAGTTCCTCTAGAACTGGCTGATCCTGGTTATCGCAGGAAAATGACCGCGCCGAACACCGCGATAACGCATGCGTTGTTCGCGGTAATGACATGTGGTTGTTGATCTGTTTTTCAGCGCAACGCGCATAACACAACAGCTAGAGCCGGAACTCCGGCTCAACCTGTGGCCGGTCACAAACCTACGGCTACAGGCGGGTACCCAGAACTCGAATACCCAGTACTTCCTACGAACGCCAACCTACCCTAAAAGCGGGTCATCGCAATATCCGGCCTCTCGGCTGGGCGCCCGTGATGCGGATGCTCCGGGGGGGGCATACGGTCTTTGATCCCCAATACAGGCTGCGATTCCGTGCGGCTTCTGGGCGCGCGGCTCGGGATTCGTCGCCCGGGTCCACTAGGCTTGCGGCGTGGCTAAGGTTCTGACTTCCCTTCCGGTTGGCGAGCGCGTCGGCATCGCGTTCTCTGGCGGCCTCGACACCTCCGTCGCGGTCGCCTGGATGCGCGAATCGGGCGCCATCCCCTGCACCTACACCGCCGACATCGGCCAGTACGACGAGCCGGACATCGCGTCGGTGCCCGGCCGGGCCGAGGTCTACGGCGCCGAGATCTCCCGGCTGGTGGACTGTCGCGAGGCCCTGGTCGCCGAGGGGCTGTCCGCGTTGGCGTGCGGCGCCTTCCACATCCGCTCCGCAGGCCGCGCCTATTTCAACACCACCCCCATTGGCCGCGCCGTCACGGGCACGCTGCTGGTGCGCGCCATGCAGGAGGACGGGGTGTTCGTCTGGGGCGACGGCTCCACCTACAAGGGCAACGACATTGAGCGCTTCTACCGCTATGGGCTGATGGCCAACCCGAGTCTGCGGATCTACAAGCCGTGGCTCGACGAGGCCTTCGTGTCACTGCTGGGCGGGCGCGCAGAGATGAGCACCTGGCTGGCGGAACGCGGCCTGCCGTACCGGGACTCGAAGGAAAAGGCATACTCAACCGACGCCAACATCTGGGGCGCCACCCACGAGGCCAAGACCCTGGAGGATCTCGACGTTTCGCTGGAGACCGTCGAGCCCATCATGGGCGTCAAGTTTTGGGACCCGTCGGTGGACATCGCGACGGAGGACGTCACTATCCGCTTCGAACAGGGCCACCCGGTCGCCATCAACGGGAGACGCTTCGACAGCGCCGTCGACCTGGTGCTGGAGGCCAACACCATCGGCGGACGCCACGGTCTGGGCATGAGCGACCAGATCGAGAACCGCATCATCGAGGCCAAGTCCCGCGGCATCTACGAAGCCCCCGGCATGGCGCTGCTGTGGATCGCCTACGAGCGGCTGCTGTCGGCCATCCACAACGAAGACACCCTGGCGAACTACCGCTCCGAGGGGCTGCGCCTCGGTCGGCTGCTGTATGAAGGCCGCTGGCTGGACCCGCAGTCGCTGATGCTGCGCGAGTCGATCCAGCGCTGGGTGGCCTCCGCCGTCACCGGCGATGTTGATGTGCGGCTGCGCCGCGGCGATGACTACACCATCCTCGATACCCGTGGCCCGAACCTGTCCTATCAGGCGGAGAAGCTGTCGATGGAGCGCGTCGAGGACGCGGCCTTCGGCCCCACCGACCGCATCGGCCAGCTCACCATGCGCAACCTCGACATTGCGGATTCACGTGAGAAGCTGGAGCTGTACGCGCAACAGGGCACGCTGCTGGCGGGGCATGTCGACCTGATCGGACAGCTGGAGGCGGGGGGCGCAGCTCAGATCGCGGCCCTCGGCTCGGGCAAAACCACCGACGAGGTGGAAGAGGCGGCCCTGCGCTCCGCCATGGACTTCGGCACCGACTAAATCCCCTCTCACCGCAGGAACACGCATGCCGTACGCAGCTGAACCAATGGCCCCCACCCGGGAAGAGGCCCGCTGGGGTGTCCTCCCCCGCGCCGCGAGGCTGCCCGTCGTCGCAGCCGCCGCAACGGCCCTGCTGCTGGTCGGCTGCTCGGGGGACGCTCCGGAAGCACCCGAGGACGGGCTTCCCCCGATGATGACGCTGACCGCGGCGCCGGAACCCAGCGTGACCCCCAGCCCCGACCCCACCGCCACGGGCTCCCTGGACGATACCTCGCTGCCGACGTCGTGGCTCGGCTTCGAGGCGGCCATCGTGACGCCCGAAGAAGGCGAGTTCGTGCCGAACGGCTCCTGGCTGCACGCCCAGCATCCCGAACGCGTCATGCAGGACGCCCTCCCGCCGTGCGTCGGCGTGGCCGCCAGTGAGTTCCCCTCACCGTCTGCGGCACTGACCGGCACCTATCTCAACCCGGACGGCCAGCACGGCGACGGCATAGCTCTGGAGTTCGAGTCCGCCGAGGCCGCGGCCGCCTGGTTCGACAGCTACGCGAGTTCCGTCGAGGCTTGCCCGGAGGCGCCCGACGCGCCCGAGACGATGGACTACATCTCGCAGTGGCAGCGCGAAGGCAACGTGGTGGCGGATAACCGGATGTACGACCTTCCCTGGTCGGCGCGCACGGAGTTGTCAGATACCAAGGTCACGCAGTTGGTCGTGCAGGGCACGTTCCCGATGGCCACGCTGCTCGCCGATCCGTAGGCGGCTAGGAGCCCATCCGGTTCCCCAATGCCCGGCCGGGGAACGGTCCGGTCATCGACATGAGTGACTCCATCGACGGGGCTTGACTGTGAAGCACCCGGCGCCTAGCGTCGATGAGGACACGGAGAATAAGTTGCTTCAAGCCTCTCGCGCCTGAGCACCTTAGCCACGGGAGGCAAAGCATCACGCCCAAGAGCAAGAGTCGCTTTTGGAAGCGTCGGCGAAATGAAGTGTCGAAAAGGAAAGGATGAAGCGATGACACTTCGACGTTTACGCACACCGTTGGTCACGCTCGCAGCCATGATCGCTGCAGGTTTCGGACTCGCCTCCCCTGCAACCGCTGATGAGCAGAACCCCTCCGATGATCCAGCCACCCCCGTGACCCACGAGGTCTCACACTCAGAGTTGGAGAATGCGCGAGAGTTTTGGACCAAGGAGCGCATGGAAAACGCCACACCGATGGACATGCCCGCCGCCTCGGGCGACGAACAACAAGACCCAGGCAGCCTGGACGAGACCGAGCCTCCCATCGTGGAGCCCGCAGTGCCCGCCGTCTCACCGCCGGCAGAACAGCCTCCGGGAACGAACGCAAACGGGACCGAGACGGAGAACGCCCCGGTACCCAACACGGTCGGAAGACTGTTCTTCACGGCCCAGAACCCTGACGGCACCCTCGGCACTGGCAGCTGCACGGCATCCACGACCGCGGCAGGGGGCGGCAGCAAGATCATCACGGCCGGCCACTGCGTGCATGCCGGTGACAACCAGACGTGGTATTCCGACTTCGTCTTCGCTCCCGCCTACTACCAGGGCGAAACACCCCACGGCTTGTGGTTCGGCGAACGGGCGGGGACATTCAACGGCTGGGCCAGTTCCGGAAACACGGATTGGGATCAGGCAATCATCCAGGTGGAGCGCCAGCCCTCCGGAACTATCGTCGAGACGCTCGGCGGCAACGGCTTGATCGGAGGCAGCGGCCCCGACGTGCCTGGCAATCGCATCTGGGGCTACCCGGGGCAAGCTCCATTCGACGGCGAACTGCCCTACTACTGCGACGGCGATGCGACGGGCACGGAGGCATCCAGCGACTCACAAATGGCCTGCGGCATGAACCAGGGCGCGTCCGGTGGTCCTTGGCTCAAAGATCACATCAACGCCGACCTTGGCTACACCTGGGCTGTGACCTCACGGTGCGAAGCCAAGAACGACGATGAATGCCTCGGGACGAAGCTATTCGCGACTCCCAACCCGCGCGAGATTTTCAACCTGGCCAACATATGAGAAAACCTCGCGGCATGACGATGTCCACTCGAATTCTTGCCGTCGGTTTCGCGCTGATTTGGGGGCTGAGCGGCTGCACCACAACAGCTGAACCCGCCAACCAGGGCGACGACCCATGCGATGCGGGCGGGGCCATGTGGCATCGGGTAGGGGACGACAACCCCTGGGTCGACGAGCACGAGGTGGCGTGGACCCGATACGAGATGCTGGGAGAGCGGTGCCTGCGGGTGCACTTCACCACCGGCAGCGGCGCGGCCTTCGCGCACCGCTACGTCCTCGACGAGGGTGACGAACGCATCATCGTCAAAATCGTAGAAGGCACGATCCCCGACGCCCCTGAATCGTGGCGGCAGGACCACGAGGAGATCGCCATGCTGATTCGCACCGACCAGCCCGTCGGCTCTCGCGAGGTCACCTCCGGGAGCTGACGGGCCCCGGGCTCCTCAGTTATCTCCGTTCCCCGTTGCCTGGACACGGATAGGCCTCCTGCTGAAAGAATGGCCTCATTGAAATCGTCTACCGGTTATGGGGCCAGCATGACTAATGACACTCCGACGCGCGCTAGACGTCGCCTCCTCCCCATGGCGTTATCCGCCATGGTTTGTCTCGTCTTGACGCTCCCTGCGACACCGCTTGCGGCAGCCGACCCGACGGCTAGCCCGTCGCCGACGCCCTCGCCCAGCATCAGCCCGGAGCCGAGCGAACAGCCCAGCGAGTCTTCGGAGACTCCCACGGAGACTCCGTCCGAGGATCCTTCGGCGACGCCGTCACCCTCACCTGGGACCAGCCCGGTGGCGGGCGGCGAGTTACCCAGCATTGAGCCGGCCCAGCCGGATACCGCACCTCAGGGCGTTGAACCGCAGGCAACCTACGAGCCTCCGCCAACCCGTAACCTGCCCGGCGTTTACGTCGCGGGTGGTACGCAGGTCGGGCATGGCTGGGATGCCAAGCGCACGATTTTTCCCGGCGACTGGAACCGCGACAATACTTCAGACCTGATGATGGTCAGCGGCAACGGCGACCTGCTGTTCTACCGCACGCTGATGCCGGACACCTTCACGCCGCCCGTGAAGATCGGCCGGAACTGGCATCAAGCCATTGAGGTCCTCGGCGGCGCCGACTGGGACAACGACGGCAACAACGACCTGCTGGGCCGGTTCAGCGACGGCACCTTGCACTTCTACCAGGGTAACGGCCGCGGCGGCTTCCTCGGGCAGCGTCAGATCGGACGGAACTGGAACGACTTCCTGGAGATCGCCATCATCAAGAACGGCCCCAACGGCCGCCCCGCGTTGGTCGGCCTCCGCAACGACTACAACTCCTTCGTCTACACCTCCAACTGGCGCCTGGAGTTCACCGCGACCCACTCCGCCGTCGACTGGGCCGGGTTCCGCAACCTCGTGGGCACCGGCGACTGGGACAACAACGGCAAGGGCGACCTCCTGGCCATCGACCGCTCCAATACGCTGCGCTACCTGGCCGCGGACAGCTCCGGCCTCCACTTCAGCCACTACAAGGTGGGGCAGGGCTGGCACAACATGGCCCGCATCCAGTCCGCGCGCATCCACGGACGCTCCTACGTGTTCGCCTTGAGCTACGACGGCAGGCTGTACAACTACTCGCTGGTCAACAATGAGCGGGTCAGTGACCCAACGCCCCGCGTCGACAGCCGCTGCCTGACCGGTCGCGCGATGTGCGCCTCGAAGTCCGACCGGATCATGCATTGGATCGTGGACGGCCAGATCGTGGCCTCCATGGACGCGCGCTTCGGGAGGGCCTCCACCCCGTCGACCAACGGTGCCTTCCGTGTCACCTGGAAGTCGCGCCACCACTACTCGACGATTTACCACACCCCGATGCCGTACGCGATGTTCTACAACGGCGGCGAGGCGGTCCACTACTCCGCCAGCTTCGCCCAGGTGGGCTGGCGTGGCGGCTCAGGCGGCTGCGTGAACATCCGCGACGCCAAGACCATCGACTGGCTCTACGGCCAGGTCAAGGTGGGCGACAAGGTGATCGTGTACGAATAACCCCGCATCCGGCGCGAGGTCACGGGGCGGCCGCTTCCCCCACCCCCAGCCAGGGGGCCAGGCGGCCCGCCGAGACCCGGCCGTCGTGCCAGCAGCGTGCGAAAGCCACCCCGGCGGCGGCGCGGTCCCGCAATTCGTCGCGGCGGTCCCGGACGGAGGCGATGACCTCGTACAGCGACTCTGGGTCGGCCTCCAGCAGGTCCGGGGACTCGGGCATCCGGTCGCGGACGGCGTCAATCATGCGGCCCACCGTCACACGCCCGGCGGCCATCGCCTCGACCGCCGCCACCCCGTAGGAGCCGAACAGCAGCTGATCCACCAGCACATCGCAGCGCCGCACGAGGTCCCGCAGTTCCGCGTGCCGCATCC
>JAUNKK010000004.1:7163-87555 GCA_030532825.1 Propionibacteriaceae bacterium | reverse complement strand
AGCGTTCCGAACGCAGAAACCCCTCCTTGTCGGCGTCGAGGATCGCGACGAGCGAGACCTCGGGCAGATCTAGGCCCTCACGCAGCAGGTTAATGCCCACCAGCACGTCGTAGTCACCGAGCCGCAACTCCCGGAGAAGTTCGACGCGCTTGAGGGTATCGATGTCCGAGTGCAGGTAACGGGTGCGGATGTTCGCGGCCATCAGGTAGTCGGTGAGGTCCTCGGCCATCTTCTTGGTCAGCGTGGTGACGAGCACGCGTTCGTCGCGTTCTGCCCGGGTACGAATCTCGCCGATGAGGTCGTCGATCTGGCCTTTGGTCGGTTTGAGAACCACCTCCGGATCCACCAGGCCAGTGGGGCGGATGATCTGCTCCACGAAACCGTCGCTGCGCTCCAGCTCATAGGGGCCGGGGGTGGCGGACAGGTACACCGTCTGCCCGATGCGCTCGCAGAACTCGTCAAACTTCAGGGGCCGGTTGTCCAGCGCGCTGGGGAGCCGGAAGCCATGCTCGACGAGGGTGCGCTTCCGGGATGCATCCCCTTCGTACATGCCGCCGATCTGTGGGACCGTGACGTGGGATTCGTCCACCACCAACAAAAAGTCTTCCGGGAAATAGTCCAGCAGGCAGGCGGGGGCGGAGCCCGGGGCTCGGCCATCAATGTGGCGCGAATAGTTCTCGATCCCCGAGCAGGTGCCGATTTGGCGCATCATCTCAATGTCGTAGCTGGTGCGCATTCGCAGCCGCTGCGCCTCCAGGAGCTTTCCCTGGGTTTCCAGATCCTGCAAGCGCGTCGCCAATTCGGCCTCAATTCCCGTGATAGCCCGCTCCATCCGCTCGGCCCCAGCGGAATAATGGGTGGCGGGAAAGACATAGATCTCCTGCTCGTCGTACAGGACCTCGCCCGTCAGCGGCACCAGCGTGGAGATGCGCTCGATTTCGTCGCCGAAGAACTCGATTCGTACGGCATTCTCTTCATACATGGGGAAGATTTCCAGGGTGTCGCCCCGGACCCGGAAGGTGCCGCGGTCGCTGCTCAGGTCGTTGCGATTGTACTGAATGTCGACGAGGTGCCGAAGTAGCGCCGAACGCTCGTATTCTTCGCCGACGCGCAGCGTCAGGCGCTGCTCCAGATACTCCTGGGGCGTCCCAAGCCCGTAGATCGCGGATACGGTGGCCACCACGATGCAATCGCGCCGGGTCAGCAGGGAACTGGTGGCGGAGTGGCGCAGCCGTTCGACCTCCTCGTTGAGGGAGGAGTCCTTTTCGATATAGGTGTCCGTCTGCGGGACATAGGCCTCGGGTTGGTAGTAGTCGTAGTAGGAGACGAAATACTCGACGGCGTTGTCCGGGAAGAACTGCCGCAGCTCGGTGGCGAACTGGGCTGCCAGGGTCTTGTTGGGCTGCATCACCAGCACGGGACGTTGCAACCGTTCGGCCAGCCACGCCACCGTCGCAGTCTTGCCCGTGCCAGTGGCGCCCAACAGCACCACGTCCTGTTCCCCAGCGCGGATGCGCCGTTCCAGCTCGGCGATCGCCGTTGGCTGGTCGCCCGATGGGGCGAAGTCTGCCTGCACGCGCAGCGGCGCCACTTGGCGTTGGATCTCGTCGAGTGGCCTCATAGCGTAGCGATCTCGGTCACGATGCTCCTCATGTCGGGCTCAGAGCCTAGCGTTGCACCATCCTCGCCCTGGGCATGTCCCAAGGGGGTCTCCTAGTTCAAAGCGCCGCAGTAGGTGCGTGCGGGTTTCTCGTAGGTGTACATCTCCTGGCCTGTGGTGCACGTCGCATTGGCCTCGTCGATGCGCGCAGTGACCTTGACGGTGCCCGCGGCGCAACTGGGATCCACCACGAACGGCTCGACGTTGTCGTCCTGCTCGGCGTAACACACGCCCTCGGCCATATTGGGGACCAGACATGTGGTCAGCTTGCTGCCATCAGGCTGGGTAATCCAATACCACAACGTATCGTCGGGGCACTCGGAGGAGTCGCTGACCTGCTGACCCACCTCCCACGAGAAGATGGAGGTGTCGCTGCACTCCACCGATTCGTGGGACGCGCTGACTTGGTCGCCGGAGACAGTGACGCATTTCCCGACCGCCAACTCGGGGTAATCCTTGGTGGCTGGTGCGGAGGACGACTTGCTGGGCGACGGGCTCTGTTCGGTTGGGTCAGCGCTCGAAGAACGCGTCGTCGGCGTAGGCGTGGCGCTGCCTTGCGTTCCGGGGCTACCCGCGAAGTGTTGATATAGGAAATACCCACCCACTGCGATCACCAGGACGCAGGCGACCAGAATGGAAATCTGCACCGGGCCCATGCCCTTCTTCGGGGCGGCCTGCGGGGGATAGGGCGGCGGTTGTTGTGGGTACGGCTGTCCGGGCTGTTGCGGGTACTGCTGCCCGCCATATGGCTGCTGTGGGTACTGCTGGCCGTAGGGCTGCTGCTGGTTCCCCTGACCCTGCGGGTACTGCTGCCCGCCTTGGGGGCCGTAGGGTTGATTCGGAGGCTGAGTCATCGTCTTGTTCCTTCCCACTGCAGTCTATGAATGCTAACCGAAAAGCTCGATCGGGGGCATCTGTCCGGGCTGGCCAGTGGGGAGGGCGCGGGGCGAATGCGTGAACATGACAGCGCCCGTCTGGCCGGGGCAGGTGCCCCGGCCAGACGGGCGCTGTAGCTGGCGCCAGGCTCACCCGGTCACTCGTTGGTGACCACGCAGTAGGTGCGGCCGGGGACGGGGTATGAGAAGGGCTCGCCCTCGGCGCAGGTGGCGTCGGCTTGGTCGATGCGCTCGGTGACCTTGACGGTGCCCGGTGTGCACTCGCTCACCGCGAGGCTGTTGACTTTGTTGTTCGCGTCGAAGCTGTAGCAGGTGTCCTTGTGCAGGTTCTCGATGAGACAGGCGACCTTCACCGTCTTCGTCGTGCCGCGGCGCGTGCTCGTGATTGAGTAACTGCTGGTGTCAGCGGGGCACTGAGATGCGGAATCGGCCATCTGGACCACCTCGTAGGAGGTCTGCGTGGCGTCGGAGCAATCCACCTCCTTTTCCGAGACGTTGTCGGACGACTCGCCGCTGATCGTGATGCACTTGCCGACCTGGAGCGCCTGATTCGTTTGGAAGGTCGACCACAGCTGCCAGCCGATGAAGCCCGCGGCCGCCACGATGAGGATGGCGCTGAGGATCTGCTTGGGGCCGAAGCGGCGTTTGGGTGCGGCCTGCTGGGCCGCATACTCCTGCTGGGCCAGGTACTGCTGTTGCTGCGCGTACTGGTTGGGGTCCATTGGCTGGTTCGGGTTATGAGGCTGGGTCATCTCGTTTCCCTGTTCTCTTGTTTGTTGTGAAGCAAGCGGCAGGATACTCGTTTGGAGGCGGCGGTCAACATGCGAGTACGGTGATTGCCCGACTGCCTGCCCCAATGCCGTGTTTGCGACGGCTGAGCGAATAGACCTTGGTTATCGGTTATTCGTGATGCCCAGTGAGCGTCAAGCTTTCCGAGACCACATCCCTCGCCAGCCATGCCAGGAGATCGGCGGCGGGGCCTTCGGCGGTGCATTGGGCGTTGGCCGGGGCATGGCCGGGGACCGGGCCCTCGGGAGTAATGAGCCGCGTCGGCTGAGCCGGTGGTGAGACGTCCGCTTCGAAGACCAGCAACGGAAGGGTTGCCCCAGGATCCACCTCTAGGCGTGGCTCGTCAGGCTCAAGGTCGAAGGTATGGAGCACCAACTCGCGCAGCCGCACCAGCGGGAGGGCCGCCACAGGGACAGCCAGCTCGGGGCGGAGTTGCGCGGTGCCGCTCGCTCCAGCTAGCTGCGCCAGGAGACCGTCCAACTCGCCAGCGGTGGTGTCCAGTTCGATCTGGAGCCGCAGCCCGTCTGCGAGGGACAACAACTCGCACTGTTTGCCCAAGGCCGTGTCATAGGGGCCAGGCAAGAAGCCGGCCAGCACGCTCCGGCACAGGCGGGCGATCGCCCGCCCCCCCTTGATGAGGTGCGCAGCGACATGGCTGCGGGTCCAGCCGGGCAGGCGGGTCGGGGCCGCCCAATCCTCAGCCGAATACGTGATGGTGCGCCCCAACAGGGCGTGGGTGTGCTCACGGACGGCGTGCATGACTGCCTCAAAACTGGGGTTCGAAGCATCGTGTGGGGTGCTCGCCATGTCGCCAACCTACCAGGAGCCGCCAGGCCGTCGGCAGGTGGGGAGGTGGCCAGGGACCAGCCTCCGCGTTTTCCCCGCGTTTTCGTTGATCTGTTCGCATACTATGGGTTCTCGTGACTGCTCGACCTGCTCAACGTGGCCTGCTCGTGCGCGGTGCTCGCGTCCACAACCTGAAGAACATCTCCCTGGATCTGCCGCGGGATTCCCTGATCGTCTTCACTGGGCTGAGCGGATCAGGGAAATCGTCGCTGGCCTTTGACACCATCTTCGCGGAAGGGCAGCGTCGCTACGTTGAGTCGCTCTCGGCATATGCGCGCCAGTTCCTGGGGCAGATGGATAAACCCGATTGTGACTTCATCGAGGGGCTGTCGCCCGCGGTGTCCATCGACCAGAAGTCCACTTCTCGTAACCCGCGTTCCACTGTGGGCACGATCACCGAGGTCTATGACTACCTTCGCTTGCTGTTCGCGCGAATCGGCATCCCGCACTGCCCTGAGTGTGGTGCCGCTATCGGCAAACAGACCCCCCAGCAGATCGTTGACCGGCTCTTGGCAATGCCGGAGGGCACGCGCTTCCAGGTGCTGGCCCCGATCGTGCGCGGGCGCAAGGGGGAGTTTCAAGAGACGCTTCGGCAACTGGTGACCGACGGCTACGCTCGGGTCCGGGTCGATGGCGAGACGCATGCACTGACGGAGGTGCCGTCCCTCGACAAAAAGCGTAAACACGACGTCGACGTCGTGGTGGACCGGGTGGTGGTCAAACCTGCCGCCAAGCAGCGCATCACCGAGTCCGTGGAAGCGGCCCTGCAGTTGGCTCACGGGGTGGTGGGCATTGATCTGGTGGATTTGCCCGCCGACGATCCCGAGCGGCAGAAACGGTTCTCCGAAAAGCTCGGTTGCCCCAACGAACACGATGTGGCCATTGATGAGCTGGAGCCGAGGCAGTTCTCCTTCAACGGCCCGTGGGGGGCCTGCCCCGAATGCTCTGGTTTGGGCACCATGCTGGAGCCCGACCCGGAGCTGCTGATCCCTAACGAAACCCTTAGCCTGGCGGAGGGCGCCATCGCCCCCTGGAATACTCCGCACCTCAAGGGGCACTTCGAACATGTACTGGAGGCGCTGGCCGTCGAGTACGGCTTCGACATGCGTACCCCCTGGCAGGACCTGTCGGCCAAGCACCGAAAGCTGTTGCTGGGCGGGGTCCCGGGGGCCGTTACCGTTTCCTTCCGCAACCGCTTCGGCCGGGTGCGCTCGTTCTCCCAGAAGTATGAGGGGCTGGTGCCCTTCATCCGGCGCCGCTACGCGGAGGCCGAGACCGACGCGGGGCGGGAGCGTTGGGGCGGATACATGCGAGAGATCCACTGCCATGCGTGCGGCGGTTCCCGGCTGCGCCCCGAGACGCTGGCCGTGACCGTCGCCGACAAGAACATCGCCGAAGTGGCGTCGTTGTCGATCGGGGAGGCCTACGGCTACCTTGATGCCCTCCACCTCAACGAACGGGAGGCCCGCATCGCAAAGCGCGTGGTCAAGGAGATCCGCGAGCGGCTGCGCTTTTTGCTGGACGTGGGGCTGGACTATCTGACGTTGTCCCGTGCCGCCGGCTCCCTATCGGGCGGCGAGGCGCAACGGATCCGCCTGGCTACCCAAATCGGCTCGGGTCTTGTCGGGGTCCTCTACGTGCTGGATGAGCCCAGCATCGGTCTGCACCAGCGCGACAACCTGCGGCTCATCGACACCCTGATCCGGCTACGCGACCTCGGCAACACGCTCATCGTCGTTGAGCACGACGAAGACACCGTCCGGGCGGCTGACTGGGTGGTGGACATCGGTCCCGGAGCGGGGGAGTGGGGCGGCGAGGTCGTCTTCGCAGGCCCCGTCGACGGGTTGCTGGCCAGCGACGACTCGATCACGGGCCGCTACCTGTCCGGCCGACTCACCATCGAGACCCCGGCGGTGCGACGCCCGGGTAATGGTAAAGCCGTGACGGTCGTCGGCGCCGCGGAGAACAACCTGCGGGGGGTTGATGTCGAGTTCCCGCTGGGCAGACTGATTGCGGTGACCGGCGTCTCCGGCTCCGGGAAGTCGTCGTTGGTCAACTCGATCCTCTACACCGCCGCGGCCAAGCAGATCTATGGGGCCAAGGCCGTGCCCGGGCGGCACAAGGCGTTGCGGGGTCTCGAACACGTGGACAAGGTCATCCAGGTGGACCAGTCGCCCATCGGGCGCACCCCGCGGTCGAATCCGGCCACCTACACCGGTGTCTTCGACAAGATCCGCAAACTTTTTGCCACGACGCCCGAGGCGAAGGTCCGCGGCTATCAGCAGGGCCGGTTCTCCTTCAACGTCAAGGGCGGGCGCTGTGAGAACTGCTCAGGCGATGGCACCATCCGCATCGAGATGAACTTTCTGCCGGACGTGTACGTGCCCTGTGAGGTGTGCCATGGCGCCCGCTACAACCGCGAGACCCTGGAGGTGCACTACAAAGGCAAGTCGATCTCTGAGGTTTTGGAGATGTCCATCAGCGAGGGCGTTCACTTCTTCGAGTCGATCCCGGCTATCGCCCGTCACCTGAAGACTCTTGAGGAAGTGGGGCTTGGCTACGTCCGGCTCGGCCAGCCCGCCACGACGCTGTCCGGGGGTGAGGCCCAGCGGGTAAAGCTCGCCGCTGAGTTGCAGAAGCGCTCCACGGGTCGCACCCTCTATGTCCTCGACGAGCCGACCACCGGCCTCCACTTCGAGGACATCCGCAAACTCCTGGCGGTCCTGCACCGCCTAGTGGACGCGGGCAACACCGTGGTGGTGATTGAGCACAACCTTGATGTCATCAAGGCAGCGGACTGGATCATCGACATGGGGCCGGGCGGGGGGTCGCGCGGCGGCGAGGTGGTGGCAACCGGCACCCCGGAGCAGGTGGCTGCCGCGGCGGGCTCCGCCACCGGCGAGTTCCTAGCCCCGCTGCTGTCCCGCTAGCGGCTCGCCGGGCGTTCCTGTCACTGGGTGGGTGGCGAGAAGCTCGGCGAGACTCATCGACGCACGGCCCGCCAGACCCTTCAGTTGAGTTTGGCAACTGAACCCGTCGGCTAGGACGATGGCATCGGGGTGGGCCGAGACGGCGGGGCCGAGATCGTGCTCGAAGACCTTGACGCTCACATCGTGGTGGCCGATCTCGACGCCGAAGTTACCCGCCAGCCCGCAGCACCCACCGACCCGAATCACGTCCGCCCCGGTCTGCCGCAACAGTCGATGATCGGTCTCCCAGCCAATCACCGATGCATGGTGGCAGTGCGGCTGGGCGAGGATGGTGTGGCCGCTCAGATCCGGAACGCGAAAATCCGGGTCGCGGACCAGGAACTCCGCCAGGGTCAGGACGGCGCCGTCCAACTGGGCGACATCCGCGTTGTCGGGCAGCAACTCCGGTGCGTCCGAACGCCACACGCTCGTGCAGCTGGGCTCGACACCGACGATCGGGATTCCGTGGGCGGCATACGGGGCGAGGACGGCTGCCGCAGCGGCGAGCTGGCGGCGCGCCCCGTCGAGTTGGCCCGTGGAGATCCACGTCAGGCCGCAGCAGGCCTTCTCGTTGAGGGCGCGTGGCTCGTAGCCCAGCCCTGCCAAGACCTGAACCATCGCCGCGAACGACTGGGACTCGAAGCAGTCGCTGAAGGAATCCACCCACACGAGCACCGGACCCTTGGAACCCGCGGCGGGCAGAGGAGTGCGGCGGCGCGCAGAACGGGAAGCGAAGCGCGGGATCTGACGTCGGCCATCGACCCCCGCGCCCCATTTCAAGAGCGCTCCCAAGCCAGGCGCGGCGCCCACCAGGTTGATGAGCGGCCCGAGCCCTGGGACCTTCGTGATGAGCCTGCCCCAGCGGGGCAGCCAGCCCAGCGAGTAGTGATTCCGTGGGCGCAGTCGCCCTCGAAGCCGCTCGTGCGTGACGCGGGCCTTGTAAGCGGCCATGTCGATGCCGGTGGGGCAATCCCGGGAACAGCCCTTACAGGACAGGCAAAGGTCAAGGGCCTTGGCTACTTCGGGGGAGCGCCATCCGCCCGTGATGAGCGACCCGTTGACCATCTCCTGGAGGACCCGGGCACGGCCGCGCGTGGCATCCTTCTCATCCCGCGTGGCCTGGTAGCTGGGACACATGACCCCACCGCCGACGGTGTTGTTCGCCAGGCATTTCCCAACCCCGGAGCACTGATGCACCTGCTGCACAAACTCCGGGTCCTCCAAATTGAGGGGGGAGCGGGTGACCGCCACCATGCGCAGGTTGTGATCCGTAGGGTCCGGGTCCACCAGAACGCCAGGGTTGAACAGGTTTTCGGGATCGAAGAGGTGTTTTACGGCACCGAATAGGCGCAGCGCCTCGGGGGAGTACATCCTGGGCAGCAGCTCGGAGCGGGCCCGCCCGTCCCCGTGTTCCCCGGACATGGAGCCACCGTGGGAGGCAACCATGTCGGCGGCATCCAGCATGAACGCCCGATACCGGGCCTGGCCGTCGGCGGCCTCGAATGGGAAGTCGATGCGCGCGTGGACGCAGCCGTCGCCGAAATGCCCGTAGGGCAGAGAATGGAGACCGTGCCTGCTCAGCAGCGCCTCAAAGTCGCGCAGGTAATCGCCCAGCCGCCCGGGTGGCACCGCGGCGTCTTCCCAACTGCCGTAAGCGGGCTTATCCAGGGATACTCCTGCCAGCCCGGCGCCGTCGGCTCGCAGCCGCCACAGCGATGCTGCCTGCGCGGCGTCCTCGACGATCCAACCGGCATCGGTCTCGGCTTCGGCAAGCAACGCCTCCGCTCGGCCCCGAACCGCCACCGGATCATCGCCAGCCAGCTCGACGAACATCCAGCCCTCGCCGGCGGGCAGTTCCCCGACGGCGCCAGCGCCCCGTTTGCGGATCACGACATCAACGATGCGTTTATCGAGCCCTTCGCAGGCGGTGGGGCGGAACCGCAGCAGCCGGGAGATGTCGTCGCCGGCGCGGTCCATGGACGGATAGCCGAGCGCCACCATGAGGCGGTGGGCCGGGTCGGGTGCCAGCCGCACGGTTGCGCGGGTGATGATGCCGAGGGTCCCCTCCGTGCCGGCAAAGAACTTCGCCACGTTGAAGCCCTGCTCGGGAAGCAGATGCTCCAGCGAATAGCCCGAGACCTGCCGTGAGAACCGGCCGAACTCGGTACGTATCACCCCCAGGTTGGCCATCACCAGCTCGCGGAGTTGCGGAAAGTCGTCACGCCCCAGTGTGCGCTGTTCGCCGCGACCGTCGATGATCTCCAGTTCGACGACATTGTCGGCCATGCGGCCATAACCCAGCGCCCGCGGCCCGCAGGCGTTGTTGCCGATCATGCCGCCGACGGTGCAGCGTGACGAGGTGGATGGGTCGGGACCAAGCCGCAACCCGTAGGGCGCTGCGGCTTGTTGTAGCGCCTCCTGCACCACACCTGGGTCGACGATGGCGGTTCGGGCTTCGGGATCAATGCTGTGGATGCGGTTCAGATGCCGTGCGACGTCAATGACTAGGCCTTCCCCGACGGCGTTGCCAGCGCAGGAGGTGCCGGCACCCCGCACAGTCACGGGTAGCCGACAGGACAAGGCTGCCTTCACGAGCGTGGTCAACTGATCTCGGGTTTCAGGCCGGGCCACGGCCTGCGGGGGGACCCGGTATAGGGAGGCGTCCGACGAATACAGCCCTCGGCTCAGGGTCGAATCGTCGATGAGATAGCTGAGTTCACCGAGCCGATGACGCAGGTGGTCGACGGGATTCACGAACCCCCATCGTAGTCCGGGACGTTGAGGATGGCTTCGCACGCCCGCCCCAGCGTTTCCAGGTCCGATGGCTCTACAACGTCGATGATGATCCGACGGACCGCCGACACATGTCCGGGCGCCACATCCTCCAGAAAGGCCACGCCCGCGGGGGTGAGAGCCGCCAGCACCCCACGGCCGTCGTCCGCGCAGTTGATCCGCTCCGCGTGGCCGCGTGCCTCTAGACGCTTGATGGTGTGCGTTAGGCGGGAACGCGACTGGCTCACCGCATGGGCCAATTCGCTCATCCGCAGTTGCTGCTCTGGGGCTTCCGAGAGCGTGACGAGGATCTCGTACTCCGCTAGATCCAGCCCCTCGCGTCTGAGGTCCGCGTCAAGATAGCTCTGAACGCGATGGGTGGCGCGCAGCCAAGCACGCCAGATTCGCTGCTGATCGTCGTCTAGCCACTGCACCCCAGTCACTGAGCAATCCTAACCATATTGTTTGTCACATGGGTCGATCCGGAACGCTCACGCAGGTTTCGGTATAGGCTCGGCGGCAATCTCGCAAGGAGTTCCGATGAGTCTTCAGGAAGAAATACTCAGTTTCGCCAACTCGGTTGGTGACATGTTCCGCAACCGGGTGGCGAAGACCCCAGACGCGTTGGCCTTCCTAGACCCGGATCGTGCTCCGGAGGGGCCAAACCACTGGTCAAGGCTCACTTGGGCGGAATCGCGGGTGCTGGTGGACCAGCTCGCTGCTGGGTTCCTCGCCCGGGGGCTGAGACGCGAGCAGCGCGTCGGGATCATCAGCTCGACGCGCCTCGAGTGGATTCTCATCGACCTCGGAGTCGCGTGCGCGGCCGGGGCAACAACCACGGTTTATCCCAATACTGCTGTTGGGGACGTCGAGTTCATCCTGACCGACTCGCAGAGCGTCATCGTCGTGGTGGAGAACGCCACCCAGCTGGAGAAGGTTCAGTCTAGCGCGGTGCTGCGTGAAGCCATCCACACGGTCGTGGTCATCGACGCGGCGGATGTCGAGTTGAACGAGCGCGTCATCTCCTACGAGCAACTGCAACGTCTCGGTGCCGAGTTGCTGGACCAAGACCCCAGCGTCGTCGATGCGACCATCGCCACCACCGACCACAACACCCTATCCACGCTCATCTATACCTCGGGGACCACCGGGCAGCCGAAGGGCGTGCGCCTGAACCACGCCTCCTGGGTCTATGAGGGGGCTGGTACCGAGTATTGGAAGATCATCGACCACACTGACCTGCAGTACCTGTGGCTTCCGCTGAGCCACGTGTTCGGGAAGGCGCTGATTGCCTGCCAGCTGGCCTACGGGTTCGCCTCTGCCGTTGATGGCCGCATCGACCGGATCGTGGACGGGCTGGGTGAGGTTAAGCCGACGTTTATGTGCGGGGCCCCGCGGATCTTCGAGAAGGTGCGTGGCGCCGTCATGACGGGCGCTACTGGCTTCAAGGCCCGGATCGCCCGCTGGGCTTTCGCGGTCGGGCGGGCGTCACGGAGCTACCGCCTCGCGGATAAGCCCCTTCCCGGGCGGCTCGCCTTCCAATACCGCATCGCCGATGCCCTGGTGTTCTCCAAGCTGAAGGCAAGACTCGGGGGGCGGATCAAGTTCATGATCTCAGGTTCAGCGAAGCTGTCACCCCAAGTCCAGGAGTGGTTCTACTCGGCCGGTCTGCTGATCGTCGAGGGATACGGTTCGACCGAGACCTCCGCTATCGCCTTCTTGAACGTGCCGGGCGAGCCATGCCTTGGCTCGGTCGGCAAGGTCCTGCCCGGCATCGAAACGAAGCTGGCCGACGACGGCGAGGTGCTGCTTCGAGGCCCGATCATCACCCCCGGCTACCACAACCTGCCCGAGCAGACCGCCGAGGCCATCCAGGAAGACGGCTGGTATCACACCGGGGACCTCGGGGTCTTCGACGACCAGGGCAACCTCACCATCACTGACCGGAAGAAAGACCTGTTCAAGACCTCGGGCGGCAAGTACATCGCGCCACAGAAGGTAGAGGGGGCCATCACCGCCAACATCCCCTACGTTTCGCAGGCCGTCGCCGTCGGAGATGGGCGAAAGTACTGTTCTGCGCTGCTGGTGCTCGACCCGGCGCTGCTGCAGAAGTGGGCGGACAAGCGCCAGCTCGGCCATCTGAGCTATGCGGAGCTCACCCAGCGTCCGGAGATCCGGGCTTCCATCGAAAAGCAGATGGCCAAGGCCAACGGCCGTTTGGAGCGATGGGAGACCGTGAAGCGGTTCGCGATCCTGGATCACGAACTGACGGTCGACAATGACGGCGTGACTCCCAACATGAAGATCCGGCGGGCCGCCGTCACCCAGCGTTATGCCGACGTGGTGGCCTCCCTTTACGACGCCGAGGACTGACGTGTACCGCGTCGGTATCCCGCTCCGCTGGTCGGACCTGGACGCCCAAGGTCACGTGAACAATGCCCTGTTCGCGGACTATCTGCAGGAGGCCCGGGCCGCGTTTTTCAGGGCTGGGCCGTGCTCGGACCTCCTGGACTCTGGCCTGGTGGTGGTCGGGCATCAAGTGCAGTATGAGGCGCCGATCACCTACTCCGACGCGGGCCTCGTGGCGGACTTGGGCATCGTGCAGTTGGGCGGCGCCCGGTTCGAGGTGGCCTACGCCCTCTTCCAGGATGCCGGGCGCGTCGCTCGGGCCCGGACTGTCCTGTGTCCGTTTGATTTCGAGGCCCAGCGCCCCACGCGTCTCGGCCTGGCGGATCGCGAGTGGCTCGCCTCGCACGCGATACAAGTCGAGCCGCTCCGGGACCTGAAAACCCCTAGCCTGGAGCGCTACGGGACGGTCACGCCCTGCCCGGTCCGCTGGTCCGATCTCGACTCCTACGGCCACGTGAACAACGTCAAGGTCTTCGACTACTTGATGCAAGCCCGCATCACTGCCACCACCTCCTGGCATCCCGGCATGGCCCGCTCCGGCGTGGCGGGGGCGACGCTGAACTGGCTGATCGTGCGGCAAGACGTGGACTACATCAACCAGATCCCCTACCGGGTCGCGCCCTACGCGGTGCGCACCGCCCCGGTTGCGCTGGGACGTACCTCGGTCACGCTAGGATCCGAGATCTTCAACCCCAACGACGGCACCACCTTCGCGCGCGGCCGCACCATCCTCGTGGCCGCTGACCAGAAGATGACCCCGACAGCATTACCCAGCGGGCCCCGCGCCGCCCTGGCGGAGCGGTTGGTCAACCAGGGATAGCGGGCTCCACCACGAGCCCTTGCGGGTGACGCTTCGCCCCGGCAGCACGCAACACCTGGGCCAGCTGGTGAGTGTCGGCGCGCTTGCCGTCGATTTCCTCAATCCGAAAACGGCTCATCCTGCCCACCGTTACCGCGTCAGCCAGCACCTGCAGCACTTGGCGCGCCGCGAACTCCGGCGAGTCGGTATCGAACAGGACCAGGCTCCGTCCGCCACGGCTGAGATAGGCCAGGCAGGCGCCGTCAGCGATCACCACCAGCGATCCCGCGGCGCGTGACGGCCTGCCCGCGGGGTGCTCTGGCCACGGCAGGACATGTCCGAACGGATTGGCTGGGTCAGCTGCCGCCAACAGCACGGCTTGCGCATTACCAGGGTCACGAAACTCACGCAGGGTCTCAATGGTTTCGGGGGCGGCGAACTGCGCCGCTCCCAGCCCCGCCACGAGCACCCCACGGCACACCGCACCCCGATCTTCGAACTCACGCAGCAGGCGATAGGCCGACGAGAACCCGCCCACCGCATCGGAGGCTACCTGGCGCGTGACGACGCCGTATCGTTCCAGCCAACCGGACAACTGGGCTATCCGGTTGGAGGTCGGATCGCCGGGTTCCTCGGTGACCGCATACCAGCGGCCCGGCAGGGCAGACGGCAGCACGGGACGTGGCCGAGCCAGCCGCACACGGCGCGAGCGTGGGCGCGGTTGGGGTGCGTGCCGCGTGATCACCGCCCCGGCCAGCTTGGCCCTCACCGAGATCATGCCGGCCGGGGCCACCAGGCCAGTTGCTGCCGCTCGCCACAGTTCTTCGGCCCGCGTCACGGGCACCAGGCCATCACCTAACTCAGCTGCAAACTGGCGGGATGCCTCGTCGCTCTCCGATGCGGGCGGCACCAAGTCGAGATCCTCGGCAGCGACGATCGCTAGCGGTGGGTCGGTGCCCTCGCCGCGGAGCCGAATCAACGCCTCGCCTTCGGCCAGCAGTTGGTCCAGGTGCGACGGCTGATACCCGGCCACCCGCGTCGGCAGCACGTGCGACTCCCACAGACTGGCGGGTAGCACCGCTCCGGCCAGCCGCTGTAGCGCCAGCAGCACCTCGCCCGGAGAGGACCGCGGGGGATGAGTGATCGCGTGGCGATTCAGAAGGAACCGGGTGTAGGCGATGCCCTCGACCGGCGCGAGGGAAGCCCGGGCCGCGGCCAGGCAACGTGCCCGGAGCCGCTCCAGCACCTCCGGATCGCAATACTCTGCGGTTGCCATACCGGTGAACGTGCCCTGGATCAGGCGCCCGGCCGCCACCTCGTCGTCGAGGATGCGGGCGGCCACGGCCTCCGCCAGCCCCAGGGCCGCGGCCAGGTCCCGGGCGGCGAAGGGCGTGTGGGTGCGCGCGAAGCGAGCGATCAGTTGCACCAGTGGGTCGCGGCCACCCGTCTCAGAAACCACGCCGTCCGGAACCACCACGCCCAGCGCATCCCGCAGCAGCCCCAGGTCGGCCGTCGCAGCAATGCGCTGCTGCCCGCCAATGCGGACCTCGGACAGGGAATCCGGGAGCGGATCCGGCAGCCCGACGGTGCTCCGCGCGGCGAGTTGCTCACGCGTCAAGGGGCCGAGCCGCCGCGGCAGTTCCGCCAGTGCCTGGGGAGTGTCGGCGCGCAGCCGGGGAGCCGTGAATTGGAGTTCCGCCAGCAGCTCCGCCATCACCGCGGGGTCGAGCATTGTGCTGAGGTCGAGGTCGCCCAACACCCGCGCCAAGACCGCAGGATCGAGAGCTAGCGCGGCGGCGCGGCGCTCGGCGATCGGTAGGTCCCCTTCGTACATGAAGCTGCCCGCGTAGTGGAACAGCAGGGAAGCGGCAAACGGGCTAGGACCGGGCCTGACCACGTCCACCAGCCGGATCTGCCCGGTCCGAATCTGCCGCAACACGTCCAACAGGCCGGGAAGATCCCAGTAGTCCTGGAGACACTCACGGACCGCCTCCAACGTGACAGGGAAATTTGGGTGGCCGCGAGCAGCCTGCAACAACTGGGCAGCGCGATGGCGTTGCTGCCACAGCGGCATCCGGCGGCCGTGCCGTCTGGGCAACAGCAGCGACCGGGCCGCGCACTCGCGGAAGCGCGCGGCGAACATGGAAGTGCTGCCGACATGATTCGTCACAAGCTGTTCTGCCTGATCCGGAGTGATGCGCAGGAACTCTGCCACGAGCCCGGGCAACTCGCCATCGGGCAGCCGCAAGACCAAGCCGTCGTCGGCTGCCACAGGCCGAGCATCCACGCCTGAGCGCTGCTCGATCAAGGCTGCCACGGCGACCGCCCAGGGAGCCAGCACGGCCCGCCCGAGGGCGCTGTGAACCACGATCCGCCAGTCTCCTAGCTCGTCACGAAACCGCTCGACGACAATGGTGCGATCATCCGGTAGCACGCCCGTCGCCTGCTGCTGCTCGGCGATGAATGCCGTCAGCTCCACGCGGCTTCGCTCGTCCAGCCAGGGGGTTTCGGCGGCCCCGGATGCCTCGCCGAGTTGCCGGACCAGCGCGCCGATCCGCCGCCCGAGTTCCGCGGGGCGGGACTGTTCCTCACCCACCCAGAACGGGAGCTTTCCCGGTTGGCCCGGGGCAGGGATCACGAGCACCTGATCGCGGGTGATGCCGACCACCGTCCAGGATGTGGCACCCAGCGCGAAGGTTTCGCCTACCCGGGTTTCGTGCACCATCTCCTCATCCAGCTCACCGACCCGGCGCCCCGGCCCGTCGCCCTCGGCCAGAAACACGCCATAGAGTCCCCGGTCTGGGATGGTGCCGCCCGAAGTCACGGCTACCCGGACAGCGCCGGGGAGCGCGTGTAGCCGGCCGTCGCGGCGCTCCAATCGGGCGCGGAGCTCTGCGAAATCGGCGCTCGGATAGGCGCCAAGCAGCAGCTGCAGGATCGCCCCGAAGGCGGCATCGTCTAGGTGCGCGTATGGGTAGCTGCGGCGCACGGCTGCCAGCCAAGTCTGTTCCGGCAGGCCGGCCTCGCCTGCTGCGGCGACGGCGGCGACCGTCTGCTGGGCTAGGACGTCGAGCGCGCCAGTCGGGATGCGGAGTTCTTCGATCTGCCCGGCCAGTAGGTCACCGGTCGTTACGGCGGCCCCCGCCAGTTCTCCGCGGTGGAGGGTGTAGATGCGGCCGACGGAACTGGCCCCCACCTGATGTCCGGCCCTGCCGATGCGCTGTAGCGCGCTGGAGGCCGACATCGGCGTCCCGATCTGCAACACCTGGTCGACCGCCCCCATGTCAATTCCCAGCTCCAGCGACGAGGTCGCCACGACGGCTTTCAGCTCTCCGTGTTTCAGCGCTTCCTCAATCTCAGTGCGCAGCTGCTTGCTGACCGAGCCATGGTGAGGGCGGGCGATCTCGCCCTGCCCGCCATCCTCGACCCAGAGTTCATTGAGGCGCGCCGTCAGCCGCTCCGCGACCCGCCGGGCGTTGGTGAATATCAGCGTGGCACGCGCCGCCAGGATGCGATCCAGCACATCCCGTTCGATGTGCGGCCACGGATCCGTCAGCGGGGGCGTGACCACCGCCACATCCCAGCGTTTTGGGGTGTCGGGATGAACGGTTACGACAGACCGATCGCCGCCGAGGAAATGCGCGACCTTCGTGACCGGACGCACTGTGGCCGACAGAGCGATGCGCTGGACGTCGCGCCCGACCAACAGATCCAGGCGCTCCAGGCTGAGCGCCAGGTGCGTGCCTCGCTTGGAGTTGGCGACGGCGTGGATCTCGTCGACGATCACTACCTCGACCTCCCGCAGGGTTTCCCGCGCGGAGGAGGTCAGCATGAGATACAGGGATTCTGGGGTCGTGATGAGAACGTCGGGCGGGTTGCGTCGCAAGCGCGCCCGGTCGCTCGCTGTCGTGTCCCCAGAACGAACCCCGACTGTCACGTCAGCCACATCGACGCCGAGCCGCGCCGCCTGGGCCCGAATACCCGCTAAGGGGACCTGTAGGTTGCGTTCAACGTCCACCCCGAGGGCTTTGAGCGGTGACACGTAGACCACCCGGGTTCCCCGCGCCTGCCCTGGGCGGGTGAGAAGCCCGTCCAGGGCCTGAAGAAAAGCCGCCAGCGTCTTACCAGAGCCAGTGGGTGCCACAACGAGCACATGCTCGCCCGACCGGATCGCATCCCAGGCTTGTTGCTGGACAGCCGTTGTGGCCGGGAAGGTCTCGTCGAACCAGTGCTGCGTCGGGGGCGAGAACCCCGTCAATCCGCGGCGACCTCGACGCCGTCGGTGGACCAGTTGATGTGAAACGATCCCTCAGCGTCGATACGACGGTAGGTATGTGCACCGAAGTAATCCCGCAGCCCCTGGGTCAGCGCGGCACCCAGACGCGGTGACCGGACCTGATCGTAGTGGGCCAGGGCGGCGGAGAAACCGGGGACCGGAATGCCGGCCTGCACAGCTGCGGCCACCACCCGCCGCCACGCCTCCTGACATTTCGCCAGCTCCGTGGCTACGGAAGGAGCTTCCAGGAGAGTGATCAAATTGCCCGCGGCGTACTCGGAACGGATCCGCTCCAACAGCCGGGCACGGATGATGCAACCCGCCCGCCAGATCTTCGCCACCTCGGCGATGTTGATTTCCCAGCCATATTCGGCCGCGGCCATGCGGATCTCGTCCAGCCCCTGAGCGTAGGCGACGACTTTGCTGGCCCACAGCGCCTGCCGGACGGCTTCGACGAAAGACTCGCGGTCCTCGTGCAACGACCCCGCGGGTCCAGTGAGCGCCTTCTGGCTGGCGGTGCGCAACTCCGGACTGGAGGAGACAGCCCGTGCGAAGACCGACTCCGCGATGGTGTTCACCGGGGTCCCCAAGTCGAGGGCCGACTGCACGGTCCATGTGCCGGTTCCCTTCATGCCGGCCGCATCGACGATCACATCGACGAGCGGTGCGCCGGTGCGGGGGTCGTTCTTGCGCAGGACATCGGCCGTGATCTCAATGAGATATGAGTCGAGGTCCCCGCGGTTCCAGGACGCAAACACATCGGCCTGCTCCTCCTGGCTGAGCCCCAGGGCCTTCAGCAGCGTCCAGGCCTCGCCAATGAACTGCATGTCCGCATACTCGATGCCGTTGTGGACCATCTTGACGAAGTGCCCCGCACCGTCGGTGCCGATATACGTGCAGCAGGGCTCGCCGTCGGCCTGCGCAGCAATCCGCTCCAGCATGGGGGCGAGCACGGCATAGGATTCCGGGGAGCCACCCGGCATGATGGAGGGACCCTCTAAGGCCCCGACCTCGCCGCCTGAGATGCCGGCACCCACGAAATGGAGGCCGAGAGCACGCAACTGTTGTTCGCGGCGCCTGGTGTCCTGGAAGAAAGCGTTCCCGCCGTCGACCACGATGTCGCCCTCCTCCAACAGGGGCACGAGAGCTTCGATTGTGGCGTCGGTTGGGCCGCCAGCCTTCACCATGAGGATGATGCTGCGTGGCCGTTCTAGTGAGGCGACGAACTCCGCCAGATCCCGGGCAGGCCTGAAATCGCCCTCAGTGCCATGCTGCGCCATGACCTCATCGGTCCGAGCGGGCGTTCGGTTGTAGATGGCTACCCGAAATCCCTTGTGGGCGAGATTTCGGGCCAGGTTTGACCCCATCACCGCCATCCCAATCACGCCGACCTGTGCCAGGTGCTCCGTCATGTTTCCTCCCGATCCACGGCCCTAGCGGCCGACGGCTCAAGTCTAGGCCTTCGGATAGATCGCACAAACGGTCACGGTAGCGTAACGAAGTGCGCACCCGAAGGTGCGTGGTTCGCGCAAACAGGCGTGCAGAAATTGCGCAAATTGAGTTGTTTCCAAAAAGATATGGGCAGCAAAAGAACAGCTCCTGTTCAAAGTAGACTTGGAGGGAATACGACTGAAATGCAGACCAAGCGCCTGTTGGCTGTCACGGGACTCCTGTCCGCCGCTGCCCTGACTCTCTCCGCCTGCTCTGGCGGCGGAACTCCGGCAACGAGCAACTCCCCGGTGCAGTCGAAGGCCCCGGGCGAGACGGTCCAGATCGAGTATCTGCACCGGCTGCCGGATGGGGAGGGAATGACCACCGTCGAGGAGATCGTCGCGAAGTGGAACGCGGAACACCCGGACATTCAGGTGAAGTCCACCAAGTTCGCCGGTGCCGCCAACGAGATGATCACCAAGCTGGAAGCCGACGTCAAGGCCGGGACCGCGCCCTGCCTCGCCCAGGTGGGCTACGGGGAGGCCCCGGAGCTCTTCGTCAAGGGACTCCTGGAGGACGTCACAGGCGAGGCGGAGAAATACAAGGAGCACTACACCGGCGCCTACGGCCAGATGTCCGTCGGCGGCAAGATGGTTGGGCTGCCGCAGGATACGGGACCGCTCGTTTACCTCTACAACGAGGCTGAGTTCAAAGCCCTCGGCCTTGAGGTGCCCAAGACCTCGGATGAGCTGCTGGCGGCCGCCAAGACCGCCGCCGCCTCCGGCAAGTACATCCTCGACTTCGAACCTGACGAGATGGGCTATTGGTTCTCCGCCCAGGCGGCTGCCGCAGGCGCCAAGTGGTTCTCAGCTGAAGGGGACAACTGGGTGGTCAACACCACCGACGCGCAGTCCCAAGCGGTCGCCCAGTTCTGGCAGGACGCGCTCGATTCCAAGGCCGCGCTAACCCATGCCCGCTGGACAGACGCCTACGATCAAGCCGTGGTGGCCGGCACTCTGATTGGCAACATCGCCCCGGCCTGGGAGGTCGGATTCGCCCTAGACAAGCTCGACGGAACTCCTGCCGAGGGCCAGTGGCGGGTGGCGTTGCTTCCCAGCTTCGGCGGCTCGGCGGCAACCGGCCCCGACGGGGGTTCCGGCGTGGCGGTCATGAAGGGGTGCGCTCACATCCCCGAGGCGATGGAGTTCAACGACTGGTTCAACACCCAGCTCGACGATCTGGCTACCCAGGGACTGATGCCCGCGGCGAAGGGCACCGTCGCCACGCCGGAGAAGACCAAGCGCCAGTTCGGCGATCAGGATGTGTTCCAGGTGCTGGCCGAAGCCAACACGCAGCTGGTGGCTGACTGGGGCTACATCCCCGGCTACTCCGCTGTTCATCCAAAGATGACGGAGAAGGCATCGGACGTTGTCGCCGGTAGCGCCAAGGTGGCCGACATCCTCATCGTCGCCAAGGACAGCTCAGTCCAGGCGCTCAAGGACGCGGGCCTCCCCGTCGCTGAGAGCTGATCCTGATCAAACAGGGGCCGGGCGGTACGCCGTGACGTCACGCCCGGCCCCAGTATGGGAAGAGAAAAATTGTCTACGACAACTCAGACGCGCATGAGGCCGCGGATCAGTCGCCAGGCGAGGCACCAGGCCGTCACAGGCTGGCTGTTCGCGCTGCCCTTCGTGCTGCTGTTTTGCTTGGTGTTTCTGGCACCCATCGTGGAGTCCGTTCGGGCAGGTTTCTATCGCATGGTCTCCTCGGGCGGCGGGCTGTTTGGCGGCGGTGAACAGGTCGAGTCCTTCGTTGGATTGCAGAACTTCCAGGAGGTGGCGGCCAATCCGCGCTTCTGGGAGGGGATGGGCCGGGTTCTGCTGTTCGGCGCCATCCAGATCCCCATCATGATCGGGGCGGCGCTCTTCCTCGCCTTGCTGTTGGACTCCTACTTGGTGCGCCGCCGCGCCCTGTGGCGTCTCTCCTACTTCCTACCCTTCGCTATCCCAGGCCTCGTGGCTGCCATTATCTGGGGCTATCTCTACATCCCCGAGGTGTCGCCTTTCGCAAAGTATCTGGGTTTCGACCTGCTATCCCCGCAGGTCCTCCTGGGGTCGATGGCCAACATGACCACGTGGACCTTCACCGGGTACAACATGCTGGTTTTCCTGGCAGCTCTGCAAGCCATCCCGGGCGACCTTTACGAGGCAGCGCGGATTGACGGGGCATCGGGCTGGCAGATCACCACGCACATCAAGATCCCCCTCGTGCGGGGCGCAGCACTGCTGGCGGTGCTGCTGTCGATCATCGGCACTGTCCAGCTGTTCAACGAACCGACGGTGCTGCAGAGCATCGCGACCTGGATTCCCAAAGGCTACACGCCCATGATGATGGCCTACAACACCGCCTACGGGAAAATCACCCCTAGCGGCTCTGGCCCGGCCTCGGCCGTGACCATCCTGATGGCCCTGGTCGCCGGTGTTTTGGCGGCCCTGTACGCCCTCGTTCAGCGGAAGGCGGACTGACTATGGCCCTGAAGACCGCAACCACCGCCGACGGCAAGACCTATCGTCCCTCCGAGCCGGGAATGCCACCCCGCTCCATCGCCCCATCCCGGACCGCCCGGACCCTCACTCTGATCCTGCTCAGCTGCGTGGGGCTGTACTTCCTGCTACCCATCGTGTGGCTCATCATCGCCTCGTCGAAGGACAACACCGACTTGGTGAGCACCTTCGGCTTCTCCTTCGCCCAGCTGAACTGGGACTCCAACTGGCAAGCCCTCATGTCCTGGACGCAGGGGCAGTTTCCACGCTGGGTGTTGAACTCGTTGTTCTACTCGACGACGGCTGCCGCGGTCGGCACGGTGGTATCGGTGGCCTGTGGCTACGCCATGGCCAAGTTCCAGTTCCCGGGACGCCGCGTATTGCTCGTGGTGATCATGACCGGCCTGTTGATGCCGGTGGCGTTGCTGACCGTTCCGCTATACCTGCTGTTCATCAAGCTGGGGCTCGTCAACACCGTCTGGGCCATGCTGATCCCGTCCATGGTCAGCCCCTTTGGGGTCTTCCTCGGCAACGTCTATGCCCAGTCATCGGTTCCAACCGAGTTGCTGGAGGCTGCCCGGATCGATGGGGCGGGGGAGGCCCGCATCTTCTTCACGATGGTGCTGCGTCTCTTGGCCCCGGCCATGGTGACGATCTTCCTGTTCATCTTCGTCGCCACGTGGAACAACTTCCTGCTGCCGTTGATGATGATCACGGACGCCTCGCTTCAGCCCGTCACGCAGGGGCTCTACGGCATGATGAGCTATTTCTCCCCTGACAAGGGGGCGGTGATGCTGGGTGCCGTGCTCGGCGTGCTGCCGCTGATCGTGCTGTTCTTGTTCCTTCAGCGCTTCTGGCAGTCCGGACTCGCCGCCGGCGCCGTCAAGGGTTGAGACTGGTGCGCTAGCGGCGGTAGCTTTCGCGCCCCCGCAGGAACGTCGCCACCACCGGGTCCGGCAGAGTGCGGCCGTGGTACGGATTGTTGCGGCTCAGCGACTGGGAGGCGTCCCGATCGACGACAGCGACGCGATCCGGATCGACGAGCACCAGGTTGGCGGGCTCTCCGGCAGCAAGGGGGCGGCCTTGCCCGGCTAAGCGGGCCAGTTGCGCCGGGGCGTGGCTCATGCGCTGGGCCACCCCGGCCCAATCAAGACGGCCAGGCTTCACCATGGTCTCGATCACAACACCAAGGGCCTGCTCCAGCCCGATCATGCCGGGTCGGGCATCAACGAAGGCATGGTCCTTGTCCTGCGGCGCGTGGGGGGCATGGTCGGTGCCCACCATGTCGATGGTGCCGTCCTCAAGCGCGGCCCGCACCGCCTCGATGTGTTCCGAGGTGCGCAGCGGTGGATTCACCTTGAAGGTCGTGTCGTAGCCGACCAGCTCAGCCGTGCTCAGCAGCAGGTGGTGGGGAGTCGCCTCCGCCGTGACCTGCACGCCGCGCGCTTTGGCCCACCGCAGCACATCGACGCCCTCCGCCGTCGAGACGTGGCACACATGCAGCCGGGAACTGGTGGCTTCCGCCAGTTGCACGTCGCGGGCGATGATGGTGGACTCAGCGACCGGCGGCCAGCCTCCCAGGCCAAGCCGCCCTGACAACTCACCTTCGTGGCAGCAGGCACCCGGGCCGGCGAGGTGGGAGTCCTGCGCATGCTGCGCGATCACCCCGTCGAAGGGCTTGACCCATTCCAGAGCACGCCGCATCAGCTGCGGATTCATCAGACACATGCCGTCGTCGGAGAACATGGTGACGGCAGCCCGGGAGCGGTGCATGAGCCCCAACTCGGCGAGTTCCTCACCGCGCAGCCCCTTAGAGATGGCGCCGACCACCACCACGTCGACGAGGCCGGCGGCGGTCCCCAACTGGTGCACATGCTCGGCTCTCTCTGCCGTGTCGGTGACGGGCTGTGTGTTTGCCATGGCGAACACCGAGGTGTAGCCGCCCCGGGCAGCTGCGCGAGATCCGCTGAACACAGTCTCCGCGTCCTCCCGGCCGGGTTCCCGCAGGTGCGTGTGCGGGTCAACCAGGCCGGGAAGCGCGACGAGCCCGTCGCCTTCCAGCGTGCGTGCGCCTATGGGGGCTTCGTCGACGAAGCGGCCGTCAGCGATGTGCAGGTCGGTGCGGTTTCCTCCCGGCAGAGTGACACCGGTGATGGTGAGGGCGGTCATCGGGATTCCTCTCCCGCCAGCAAGTGGTAAAGGACGCTCATCCTCACCGCCACGCCTGCTGAGACCTGGTCGAGGATGATGGATCGGGCTGAATCGGCCGCCTCGGAGGACAGCTCAAGGCCCCGGTTGATGGGGCCCGGGTGCGCGATGCACGCGCTGGGCGGCAGCAGGGCGAGGCGGCGGGGAGTGAGGCCGTAGGCGTCGACGTACTCGCGCTCCGATGGGAAGAAACCACCACTCATCCGCTCCCGCTGCACCCGCAGCATCATGGCGACATCCACCTCGGGCAGCACTACATCAAGATCATGACCGTAGTCCACCCCCCAGGACTCGACGCCCGGAGGCATGAGCGTGGGCGGCGCCACCAGCGACACGAAGGCCCCCAGCGTGCTCAGCAGCAGCACGTCGGATCGCACCACACGGGAATGCAGCAGATCGCCGGTGATGGCAACACGCTTGCCAGCGATCTCGCCCAGCCCATGAGCACGAAGATGCCGCCGGATGGCGTGCGCGTCGAGGAGCGCCTGCGTGGGATGCTCATGCATGCCGTCCCCGGCATTGATCATCGACGCGCGCACCCAGCCTGCCGCCTGGGCGACGGTGCCGGAGCCCGCGTGCCGCATCACGATTGCGTCGACCCCCATCGCGTCGAGCGTCATGAGGGTGTCGCGCAGCGACTCGCCTTTGGAGACGCTGGATCCTTTCGCCGACACGTTGATCGAATCGGCCGACAGCCACTTAGCGGCCAGTTCGAACGATGAGCGGGTGCGTGTGGAGTCCTCGAAGAACAGGTTGACCACGGTGCGGCCGCGCAGCGCCGGTAGTTTCTTCACGGGTCGGGACTGAACATCGTGCATTTCCTCGGCGGTATCCAGCAGCCGCGTGATCTGGGTGGCGTCGAGGTCGCTGATGCTGAGGAGGTGTTTCACGAGGTGCTCCGCTCAATGGTGACGCGGTCGACGCCATCGATCTCCGCCAACTGCACCCGGACGCGCTCCGAGCGTGCCGTCGGCAGCGACTTACCGACCACATCGCCCTGGATGGGCAACTCTCGTAATCCCCGATCGACGAGAACCGTGAGGAGAACAGCTCGGGCCCGCCCAAGGTCCGCCAGCGCCAGCATCGCCGCCTGCACCGTGCGGCCCGAGTTCAGCACATCGTCCACGAGCACCACGGTGCGTCCATCAATGGGCGGCACGTGGCTCCGACCAACAGGCCGGGTGGGGTTGCGGCGGAGATCGTCGCGATACATGGTGATGTCGAGCTGGCCAACCGGCACGGTGCTGCCGCCCTGGGCCATGACCTCGCCCAGCCGCCGAGCCAGGGGCACGCCCCGCGTCGGGATGCCCAGCAGCACCGCGTCCTCCCCACCATGGGTGCGCTCAAGGATCTCGTGGGCCATCCGCGTCACGACAAGACTGATCTCCTCAGCGGACATCACTCCCCGGGGCTCCTGGCCCATTGCGCCTCCCATCGCCTCAGAGTCTCTCCGCCCCTTACCCTACGTCGCTCAGCCCTGATGTTGGCGGCTGCGCTCCTGCACGCGCAGGTTGCGTTCCGCCTCGTCGAGCCGTTCGCTCAGCAGGCGCCGCACCTGTTCGCTTGGCTGGTCATCGGCGAGATAGCTGCGGAAACGCGCGACCAGTTCAGGGGTGACCAGCGGTTCGGGGAACAACCAGCGAAGCGCCGTGCCGATGGCGGCATAGCCGCGTTCGCCCCAGCCGTTCTCGCGTGTCGAGATGTGGCGCGCTAGGTCGGCGTAAGCATCCACATAGGGCGCCAGGAGCTCCTCCTGCCCGTAGGCGACGAAACTTGAGGCGATGCTGCGGTGGGTTTCGTTCGGAACCTCAGGGTCAGCGGTCGCCAGCCGCCACGCTTCGGCTTTCGCCGGGGCTTGCGGCACGCTTGCCCGGGCGCCTGCCGCGTGCTCGGCGCCGGAATTGGTGTTGTCCCGTTCCAGTTCCGCGGCGATCTCCGCCTCCCCGAAGACGCCGCGGCGGGCCAGGGTAGCGACGATCAGCCAGCGCAACTCGGTGTCGACGGCCAACTCAGCCGGAACCTCTTCGCCCCGCAGCCAACTGTGAATCAACTCGCAGGCCTCGGGACTGCGGGCAGCACCGATGAGCGTCTTGGCGATGATGAGCTGGGCATCGGAGCCAGGCTCTGCATCTTTGAGCAGTGCGGCCAGCCCGGTGATGAGCCGAGCGTTCGCTTCGTCACGTAGTTCGGGCGCCATGAAACGCACGGAGCAGGCCGCGGCTTGCGCCAGCACCGTCGTGGTGGCCGCCATGTCGGTTTCGACGCCAACGCCCCGCAGCGCCAGTGCCACCAGTTCCTGCGGCGGGATCTCCGCGTCGCGCACTGAGTCCCAGAACAAGGACCAGGTGACGGCTCGCGCCAACGGGTCGGTCAGGCGATCGATGCCGGCCACCAGAGCATTTCGGGACAGCTCGTCCAAGCGGATCTTCGCGAAGGTCAGGTCGCCGTCGTTGAGCAGCACCACATCACGGCGGGTGCGGCCCACCAGTTCCGGTATCTCCGTGCGCTCGCCGACGATGTCAGCCTCAACGTAGTCGACACGCTCCAGCCCGTTGTCGCCGTTCGCGTATAGTCCGATGCCGAGGCGATGGGTGCGCAGCGTCGGCCAGTCGGGATGCGCGCTCTGCACCACCGCGAATCGGGTGAAGGAGCCCTTCTCGTCGACTTCGAACTCGGCGCGCAGCGCGTTCACCCCTGCGGTCTCCAGCCACTCGCCGGCGAACCACGAAAGGTCGCGGCCGGAGGAGGCTTCTAGTTCCGTCAGCAGGTCCGACAGGGTGGTGTTCCCGAAGGCGTGCTTGCGGAAGTAGTTTCCGACGCCCTGGACGAACGCATCGATTCCCACGAAAGCGACCAGCAACTTCAGGACCGACGCGCCCTTGGCGTAGGTGATGCCGTCGAAGTTCTGCTCCACCTTCTCAAGGTCGCTCATATCGGCCGCGATGGGATGGGTCGTCGACAGCTGATCTTGTAGGTACGCCCAGGCCTTGCGCTCGTTCGAGAACGAGGCCCACGGGTTCGCGCCCGTCCCGTATTTCTTGGCGATCTCGGTGGCTGCGAAGTGTGAGGCCCACTCGGCGAAGGACTCGTTCAACCACAGGTCATCCCACCAGCGCATCGTGACGAGGTCGCCGAACCACATGTGGGCCAGTTCGTGCAGGATGGTGTTGTCGCGGGCTTCTAGCTCGCGGGCGGTGACCCGGGAGCGGAACAGATACTGGTCACGGTACGTGATACATCCCGCGTTCTCCATGGCGCCAAAGTTGTACTCGGGCACGAAGATCTGGTCGTAGGAGTCGAAGGCGAAGGGCACTCCGAAGGCGGCCTCGAACACCTCGAACCCGCGTTGCGTGGTGGTGAAGATCGTGTCTGAATCCAGGTACTGGGCCATGGCGGCCCGGCAAGCCACCGATGCGGGCAGGGTGCCCGCGGCCGACGTGATTTGGCCCCGCACGACGTGGTATTCGCCAGCCACCAGGGCCGTGATGTATGTCGAGATCACCGGGGTTGGGGCGAAGTCGAAGCGGGCCACCCCGTCGCCCGCGGGAGTGCCGTCGACACCACGCGAGTTGCTGAATACCGTCCAGTGGGCGGGTGCGAGGACGCTGAGCTGGAAGGTGGCCTTCTGGTCGGGCTGCTCGAAGTTGGCATACATGCGTCGGGCATCGGCCGTCTCGAACTGCGAATACAGGTACACCTTGGAATCGGTATCGACGAAGCGGTGCACGCCCTCGCCGGTGTGCGAGTAGCGGCACAGTGCCTCGACGACGACGGTGTGGGGTCCGGCGGTCAGATCGTTCAGGGGGAGTCGGTAGCCATCGAACTCGTTCGTCGGCAGCGGCTGACCATCCAGCGTCGCGGAACGGATTTCATCGGCGATGATGTCGATATGGGTGGAACCGGGTTGGGCATCGAAATCCAGCTCGGAGCGCGATAGGAAGGTGCGCTCGGGGTCAGCTAGGCCGGAGCCGGTGACGTCTACCGTGACGCGGTAAGCCTTGGCCTTGACGACTTGGGAACGGCGAGCGGCTTCTTCTCGAGTGATATTGGCGGTTGCCATGGACACCTTCAATCATCGGTTGCGGTACTGCCAAGCGCCGCCACCATAGCGCAAACAGCCGGGGTTTGGGCTATGCCAACATTGTTTTCATGACGAATGCCCCGGCGCCGGAATCTCGCTGGCACGACCTAAACGACCTCCTGCTCAGGGCCAGCGACGCCTATTACGGCGGCGATGAGCCAGTGATCTCTGATGCCGAATACGACACCCGGCTACGCGAGTTGGCGGAACTGGAGGACCGATACCCCGCGTTGCGCCGTCAGGATTCGGCCACGAACCGCGTCGCCTATGCGCGGGTCACTGAGTTCACGGAGGTGGCGCACCGGAAGCAGATGCTGAGTCTCGACAACGTCTTCGATGAGGCTGAACTGACGGCCTGGCTGGTGCGGGTGCCTGCGGAGCGCTACGTGTGTGAACTGAAGATCGATGGCCTGGCCGTGAACCTGCTGTACCTGGACGGGCGACTCGCGATTGCGGCGACGCGAGGCGACGGACGCGTCGGCGAGGATGTCACGGCCAACGTCGCCACCATCGAGGGAATCCCGCACCGCCTGCGGGGTGCGGGCGTCCCCGACGTGCTGGAGGTGCGCGGCGAGGTCTTCTTTCCCAAGGAGGACTTCGCGAAGTTCAACGAGACCCTGGAGGCAACCGGCGCCAAGCGATTCGCCAATCCCCGAAATGCTGCTGCCGGATCGCTGCGGCAGAAGAACCCGCGGATCACCGCATCGCGGCCGTTGCGGCTGATCGCCCACGGAATTGGCAGCCACGATGGTCTTGAATTTGCCAGCCTCAGCGGTGCCTACGAGCGCTTGGCCGCCTGGGGGCTGCCGATCAGTTCCCACACGCGTGTGGTCAGTTCCGTCTCGGAGGTCGAAGCTTATGTCGCCTACCACGGCGAGCACCGGCACGAGGCGGAACACGAGATCGACGGCGTGGTGGTCAAGGTGGACGACCTAGTGGCCCAAGCCGCGCTGGGTGCTACATCGCGGGCTCCGCGCTGGGCCATCGCCTACAAATACCCGCCCGAGGAGGTCCACACCAAGCTGCTGGATATCCGGCTGGGCATTGGGCGGACCGGTCGTACCACCCCCTTCGGGGCCATGGAACCCATCCTCGTCGCCGGCTCAACCATCGCCATGGCCACCCTCCACAACGCCCACGAGGTGGTGCGCAAGGGGGTGAAGGTGGGGGATACCGTCGTGCTGCGCAAGGCGGGTGACGTGATCCCCGAGATTCTTGGGGCGGTGACCTCGCTGCGGGACGGCACCGAGCGGGACTTCGTCATGGCCACGCACTGCCCGGCCTGTGGCACCGCCCTGGTCCAGCAGAAGGAAGGGGACAAGGACCTGCGCTGCCCCAATGCGCGCAGTTGCCCAGCACAGCTGGCGGAACGCCTGTTTTCACTGGCCTCCCGCGGCGCTTTCGACATTGAGGCTCTTGGGGCAGTCGGGGCCCGTGATCTGCTGGAGTCAGGTCTGTTGGTCGACGAAGGCGGGTTGTTCGCCCTGACCGCCGAGGACTTGACGGCCAGTTCTGTCTACGCTTCCCGCTCCGGTGCGCTCACCGCGAACGGAACCAAGCTCCTGGAGAATCTAGCGACGGCCCGGCAGCGGCCGCTGTGGCGGGTGCTGGTGGCGCTGTCCATCCGTCACGTCGGGCCGACGGCCGCCCGGGCGTTGGCCAGGCACTTCCGAAGCCTTGATGCCATCCGAGCTGCGTCCTTAGAGGAACTCGCCGAGGTCGATGGTGTGGGAGCAACGATCGCCCAGTCCCTGATTGACTGGTTCGCGGTGGACTGGCATGCGGCGATCGTCGCGGCCTGGGCCGCCGCGGGCGTGCGGATGGCTGATGAACCCACCGAACCCGCCGCTGACGAAGCAGCATCGCCGGTTTTGGCGGGGTTGACGGTCGTGGTGACGGGGAGCCTAGCGGGATTTACCCGCGACGCGGCCAAGGAAGCGATCCTGGCCCGCGGTGGAAAGGCGGCGGGTTCCGTCAGCCGCAAGACCGACTACGTTGTGGTGGGGGAGAATGCTGGCAGCAAGGCCGCCAAGGCGGAAGAACTCGGGCTCACGATCCTTGACGAGGAGGCTTTCCGCGTGTTGCTGGAGCAGGGGCCGACCGGCCTCGGTGGGGGAGCAGTGTGACTCGGAGGGCGCGATCGCGGCTCACTAGGCCGCTGATGCCGTCGCGCCCCAACTCCCGGATCGGGCCTCGATTCGTCATACGGCAAGGCTAGCCGAGGCGATAGGCTGCTGCGATGCCCGAGGGACACGTCATACATCGCCTAGCGCGCGCCTTCACCACCGAGTTCGCTGGAAATCCGGTGCGGGTTTCCTCGCCCCAGGGACGCTTCGCCGAGGAGGCCGAGCGTCTAGACACCAGCGTGTTAGCAGGTGCGGAGGCTGTGGGGAAGCACCTGTTCGTTGAATTCGATGTCCCTGATCCCCGTCGCATCCACATCCATTTAGGCCTGATTGGGCGTCTGGATTTTGCACCGTTGGCCGAAGCGGTTGGGCAGGTCAGGGTTCGCATTGCGAACGACCGAATTGCCGCGGACCTTCGCGGCCCGCAGTGGTGCCGGATGATCTCCGACGAGGGATACGCCGAGGTGCTCGCGGCAGCCGGTCCAGACCCGCTGCGCGCCGATGCGGACCCGGAGCGCGGCTTGGCCAGGGTTCAGCGCTCCGGCAAATCCGTGGCCGCCCTGCTCATGGATCAGCGGGTCGCTGCTGGGGTGGGCAACATTTTCCGCGCCGAGGTGTTATTCCGCCACGGCCTTGACCCGATGACACCCGGCAAGCAGATTGACGAGACCACGTGGGAGATCCTGTGGCGGGATCTCGTCGCCCTCATGTCTCAGGCGGTTGAGGTTGGGCGCATCGACACTGTCGCGCCGGAACACAGCCCCGAGGCCCAGCAGCGGCCCGCACGGGAAGATCCTCATGGCGGGGAGGTGTATGTGTACCGGCGCGCTGGCCAGCCGTGCCTCGTGTGCGGGGCTCCGGTTAAGGCCACCACGGTCGAGGGCCGCAATCTGTACTGGTGCGGGTCGTGCCAGCGATCGCGCCGGGCAACTCGTTAGCAGTGCGCAAGACTTTTTAGCGACGCGCTACTACGCTTGTACCTCATGCGCCTAAGTGCCTATTCCGCCTACCTTTTTGACCTGGATGGGGTGATCACCCCAACCGCCGAAGTCCACATGAAGGCCTGGGCCGAGATGTTCAATGAATATCTCGCCGGCCGCGGCGACCAGCCGCCTTGGAGCGACGCCGACTACTTCGCCTATGTTGATGGCAAACCCCGTTATGACGGGGTTCGCGACTTCCTTGCCTCGCGCGGCATCAGCCTCCCCGAAGGCAGCCCCGACGACGACCCCGGTCAGCAGAGCGTCTGCGGGCTGGGGAACCGCAAGAACGCCACCTTCAACCACATCATTCGGCGCGATGGGGTCGCCCCCTTTCCCGGATCGAAGGCGCTGATCGAGGCCATCCTAGCGGCGGGGGCGAAGCTGGCGGTGGTGTCCTCCTCGCGCAACGCGGTGCCTGTGTTGCGAGCGGCTCAGTTGGATGAGGCCTTCCCCGTGATCGTGGATGGCAACGTCGCCGATGCCCAGCAGCTGCCCGGTAAGCCAGCCCCCGACACCTTCGTGTATGCCGCCCGGCAGTTAGGCGTTCAGCCCGCCCAGGCCGTGGTGATCGAGGATGCGCTTTCGGGCGTCGCCGCTGGAGTTACTGGAGGTTTCGGGTTGGTCGTTGGGGTAGACCGCGGTGTGGGTGTTGAGGCCCTGACCCAAGCCGGGGCCCAACTCGTCGTCAAGGACCTGAAGGAGTTGGTGAACTGATGCGCTGGATAGCTGCCGACCCGCTTAATCGGTTCCGCTTCCCGGCTGAGGAATGGCGACTGGTGGAGACGGAGCCCAGCCTGGAGGATCTCGGCGTGACCGAGACCCTTTTCTCCGTCGGCAACGGTTATCTGGGGCTGCGCGGCAATCCCGAAGAGGGCCGAAAATCCTACGCCCACGGAACCTTCATCAACGGGTTCCACGAGACCTGGACCATCAAGCACGCCGAAGAGGCTTTCGGCTTCGCTCGCACTGGCCAAACCATCGTCAACGTGCCGGATAGCAAGCTCATCAAGATCTACGTCGACGACGAGCCCCTGACGCTGGGGCAGTCCGACTTGGATTTCTACGAGCGCGCCTTGGACATGCGGAGCGGCTGCATGACGCGTGACCTCATCTGGCGCACCCCGTCCGGCAAACGCGTGCAGATCCGCTCCCGGCGTCTGGTGAGTTTCACCGACCGTCACCTGGCGCTGTTCGAGATCGAGTTGACGATGATCGACGGAGATGCCCCCGTCGTGTTCTCCTCGCAGGTGGTCAACCGCCAAGATGGTTTCGACGACCTGCGGCAGCCAGAGGGTGCGGAGGGTTTTGATCCACGCCGCGCTGGCAAGTTCAACGGCCGCGTGCTGCAGCCCCGCGGCCACTGGCTGGACGAACAGCGCATGGCGTTGGGGTACGAGACCACCAACTCCCACATGACCCTGGGCGTTGCCGTGGACCACAGCATCGAAACCGCCAACCTGCACGAGGCGGAATCCCACGTCAGCGAGGACCTGGGCAAGCAGGTCTACCGAGTTGAAGCGCGGGCCGGGGTGCCTGTGGTGATCCGCAAGGCCGTGGCTTATCACACGTCGCGCGGCGTGCCCGTCACGGAGCTGTTCGACCGCTGCCGCCGCACCCTCGACCGGGTTCGGGAGCGGGGCTTCGAGGCAGTCTTTGAGGCCCAGCGGGCCTGGCTCGACGAGTTCTGGGAAAACACCGACATTGAACTCGGGGGGCAGCCGGCCATCCAGCAGGCCGTCCGCTGGTGTCTGTTCCAGCTGGCGCAGGCGACCGCTCGCTCGGACCAGCTCGGCATCCCCGCCAAGGGCGTGACCGGTTCCGGCTATGAGGGACACTACTTCTGGGACACCGAGATCTACCTCGTGCCGTTCCTCATCTACACCGCCCCCCGAGTTGCCCGCAACGCGCTACGTTACCGCGTCGGCCTGCTGCCCCAGGCTCGGGAACGCGCTCGCGAGCTGAACCAGGACGGCGCGCTGTTCCCATGGCGCACCATCAACGGCGAGGAGGCATCCGCCTACTACGCCGCAGGCACCGCCCAGTATCACATCGACGCGGACGTGGCCCATGCCTTTGCAAAATACCGCGATATCACCGGCGATGTGGACTTCATCTATCGCGACGGCGTCGCCGTGCTGGTGGAAACCGCCCGGCTCTGGGCGGATCTCGGGTTCTGGCGCACCGAGGCCGACGGTTCGCAGCGCTTCCATATCCACGGCGTCACAGGCCCCGACGAGTACACCGCAGTGGTGAACAACAACATGTTCACCAACGTCATGGCACGGGCCAATCTCCGTTCGGCGGTGAACCTCGTCCGGGAGTTGCAGGATCAGGACCCCATGAGCTGGGAGCGCCTGGTGCACACGCTCAACCTCAACGAGGCCGAGGTAGTCGAGTGGGAGCGCTGTGCAAAGGGCATGGTGATCCCATTCGACGAGACCTTCGGTATTCACCCGCAGGACGAGAAGTTCCTGTTCAGCGAGCTGTGGGATTTGGAGAACACCCCCGCGGACAAGTTTCCGCTACTGCTGCACTTCCACCCGCTGGTGATCTACCGCTTCCAGGTGCTCAAACAGGCCGATGTGGTGCTGGCCCTCTTCCTGCAGGGGGATGAGTTCACTCTGGAAGAGAAACGCGCCGATTTCGAATACTACGACCCAATCACGACCGGGGACTCGACGCTCTCGGGGGTCGTGCAGTCGGTGATCGCCGCCGAGGTGGGCTACCAGGACATGGCCATGCAGTACTTTTTGACGGGCCTGTACGTCGATCTGGCGGACCTGCACGTTAACACCCGCGACGGGGTTCATATCGCGTCCACGGGCGGTGTCTGGAACGCCATGGTGTTTGGGTTTGGTGGGCTGCGGGACTACCACGGCGCCATCAGCTTTGATCCGCGCCTGCCGAGGGAATGGGAGAGCATGCGCTTCCCGTTGCAGATCCGCGGCTCCAGGCTACGGGTTCTGCTGGAGCGCGACTCGATCACTTTCGACGTGGAGACCGGCGAGGCCGTAGAACTCACCGTTCGCGGACAGCATTTCGTCATCGAACCGGGCGTCACCACCGTGGTGCCCCTGGCCCATCAGGGTGAGGATCTGCCGTCGCTGCGCGGCCGCCATCCGGTCACAGGCGGACGCCGGGCGGACGGGTCCGTCATCACGGCCAACGTCCCCGAGGCCCATTCGAGCGACCTTGTCACCGACTAGCGGCAGCCATCGGTCACGTTGGTGAAGGAGATCATCCTGGACCAAGGCCCCGTTCTGGTGGGGCCGCCCGAGGGCTTCTGGCCCATGGGATCGGACGAGCCCGAGACGTGGGCGTACTCGCGTGGGCAGGTGCTGGCCGAGGTGCGGCTTAGCTGCGGCGGGCGACCCGCTCTTGAGTTCGTGCTGCATAACCTCGGCGACGGGGACGTGACCGTTCCCGGATTCCACTTGGGTGTGCCCGCCCCGGCGCGTGCGTGGCTGGCTGGCGCTGAGGGACGGTTGTTTTCCGCGGGCGGCGTCTGGGTACAGGTCAGCGGCTGGTGCGCGGACGGTGGCGGTGACGCCGTGGCCCGCACGGCGCTGGTCTTCGGCGCCGAGGTGCGGTTGGCGCCGGGCCAGCGGGTGTGGGCTCGCTGGCGTTGGGTACCCGCTGACCAGACGCCCGAGTTGCCGCGATGGGTGCCGACGGAGCGTTACCTCCCGGCGGGGGAGAAGCTTCTGATCCCCGACTTGGATGTCGCTTTGACGGGGCAGGGACTTGGGTTTGAGACGGTTGAGGAGGGCACGCTCGTTCGCGGCTCTGTCGGCCAGCACCAACTACAGGTCTATGGGCCGACCGGACGCAGCGTCCTTGAGATCGGCTGGTACTACCCGCTGCCGTGGCTCGTTCCCACGGCCCTGGCGCGCGTCGGGGACCGAGCGGATCTGGAGGCCTGGTTCCTCACGAGGCTTTTCGCCCAGCCCGGATTGGGCAGCCTGGAGCCGGGGGAAGTCCCGACAGCGGGCGGCAATGCTGGGCCGCCAGCGGCCCAAGTAGAACAGCTACTGGACCGCCTCGATGTGGCTCTCGGACGCTGCTTCGAGCATCCGACCCTGTGGGGCGTACTCGCGGGACTGTATGCCGCCCGCAGCACGGAACTACCCGTCCGGGACGACGCGGTGGCCGCGGCCGCCCGGCTCATCGAGGCCGACCCTGATTCCGATCACGTGGCCTTCCTGGCCGCCGAGGCAATGCTCGCGGGGGAACTGGAGCTCGCCTCAGGGCTGCTGTCGCCGCCGCGTCAGGCACGAGGCGAGGCCTGGGATCTGCTGACCATCGATGACGAGACCGCCGCCCAGAGCATCCGGGCGCGCCTGGAAGGTGGCGAACCGACCTCAGGGCCAATCAGTTACACCGCAAAGGATGTGGCTTTGGCGCAGTTATGGCTAGCGACGCGACCCGATTCAGTCACCCATCTAAGCCTCACCCCCGTGGTACAGGCCGCCCAGCGGCGCCTATTGTCGGGGCTGTCGGCGGAGCCGCAAGCTGTGCCGTTAGCGTGGCTGCTCACCGGCCGCTCGTTGGCGCCTGGGGCAGTGTGATTGCTAGCCGCGGCATAATGCGTGAAGGATCAACTTTCGTTTATGTCCGATGAAACGGGAACTTCGATGTCAGAAACCACACCCCGGCGTGCCGATCAGGCGCCGACCGACGCCGAGTCCACCCGAGCGAGCCGGCAATCGGTGCTCAGCATGGCCGCGGCCGCGACCGTCCTGCTGACGCTCGCCACGGTCGCCTTCGTTCTGGTGATCTCTGGTAGCTACCAGAACTACCTTCAGGAATGGTTCGGCCCCTACCTGCTGGTGGCCGCCGTCGCCGTCGGGGCACTCGGGCTGTGGACGTTGCTGGATGCCACAGACCGCAGCGAGGGTCGCGCCACCGAAGCCCACCACAGCCATGGCTTGCCGCGGATCGGGGTGCTGCTGCTGGTTCCCGTGCTCCTCTTCGCCGTCGCCACCCCCCGGTCGCTAGGTGCGGATGCTGTCACAGAGCTGCCCCCGCTGGAACGCAGCACCACCGAGCCCGTCGCCTTCCCGGCTCTATCCGACACGGCCGTCAACGAGCTGTCGATCCTGGAATTCGTGGAACGCTACGAGCTTGGGGATCCGCAGCTGCTGGTGGGTAAACGGGTACGGTTGCTGGGCTTCGTCGCCCGTCAGGACAACCTCCCCGAAGGGCAGTGGAGCATCAACCGGTTCCGCATCTTTTGCTGCGTCGCAGATGCTTCGCTGTACAGCGTCGTCGTCACCGGTCCCGAGCAGCCCGTCGGTGACGACACCTGGGTCGAGGTGGAAGGCACCATCGATCTTGACGCCAGCTGGCGGCTGCCCGTGCTTCTGGTTGACCGTGTAGACCCGGCAGCCGAGCCCGAGGAACCCTATCTATGAGGTGGTTCCGAGTGTGGGGGCTGCCCTTCTGCGGGGTGACGGTGCTCCTCCTGCTGCTCTTCTTCACGCTCGACGGCAGCCCCCTGGTTAAGCTTCAAGGTCCCGCGGCGACATGGGCCACTCTGACTCTCGGGATCGTGGCACAGGCCTTGCCCTTCCTCGTGCTGGGAGTGCTGGTGTCAGGGGCGATTGCGGCCTTCCTACCCAAGGACCTGCTCGCCCGCATCACCCCGCGGTCCCCGTTTCTTGCGGTGCCGACCGCGGGGCTTGCTGGAATGGTCCTGCCCGGCTGCGAATGTGCATCCGTGCCGGTGTCGCAGTCGCTGATGCGCCGTGGCCTGCCCCAGGTGGCCGCCCTAGCGTTTCTGCTGGCCGCGCCAGCCGTGAATCCCATCGTGCTCGTCGCCACGGCTGTCGCCTTCGCCGGCAGTAACCAGACGATGGTGTGGGCCAGGCTGATCGCATCGCTCGTCGCCGTCGTCGCGGTTGGCTGGGTGTGGTTGGGCGTGGGCAAGAAGGAGTGGATGAAGCCCCAAGGCGGGCACAGCCACGACGGGCAATCCCGGGCCGCTACTTTCCGGGAAACAGCCGTCCATGATCTACTGCAGGCCGGTGGATTTCTGGTGATCGGCGCGGCCGTGGCGGCCCTGATGAAGGTGGTGGTACCCGTCGGGGTGCTGGCGATGCTGACCGAGAATCCCTGGCTAGGGATCATCGTGCTCGCATTGCTGGCTGTCATCTTGTCGCTGTGTTCTGAGGCTGATGCTTTCGTGGTTGCCTCGCTGCCTGGGGTATCACCCACAGCGCAACTGGTATTCCTCGTTGTGGGGCCGATGGTAGACATCAAGCTGTTCGCCATGCAGTCCGGTGCCTTCGGGATGAGGTTTGCCTCCCGGTTCATGCCGCTGACCCTGCTGATCTGTGTCTGGTCAGCGGCGGTGGTGGGGGCCATGATGTTCGGCACCTTTTAGCTCCGCCCCACGAAGGTTCAGGACACGCTTTCCTTCACCCAGGCGATGAAGTTGCCGGTAGCCTCGCCGGTTCGCTCCGCCATGGTGTGTCCCTGACCCCATACCGTCGCGAAATCGACGCTGGCAGAGCCAAGTTGCTGTAGCGCAAGGGCCAGATTGATCTCGACCGTGCTGGCCGTGTCACCCTGCTTGAGGCCGGTGCGGATGCGCCAATGGGGTGCCACCTGAGAGGTGCCGAATCCCGCTTGGGACTGAACCAGATAGTAGAGCGGCTCGTACATGTGCTCGCGGCCGGTCACAGTACCGCCCACCTCGTCGATCTCGGAGAAATCTGCCTCCCAGGTCGAGGCTGCGTAATCGGCGGACCAATTGGTGAGCGACTGATAGGTGGATTCATGCGTCGCCAGCACCTGGCGGGAACTCTCAGAGAAGTGTCGCCCCTCCGCGCCCTGCCCCATGACGATGTTCTCCGTGGCGCTGCGGTCCGGGGCATCGAAGGCGCCGACATCCTTGCTGGGACTCTTCTGGCTCACCACGAAATCCCTCAGGCTGGTGATGGTGGCCGTGTTGGTGGCCGCATCGTAGACCACCCATTCGCCGTCGGAGTTCAGGGAAGCGATGTACTCGTCGACGGTGTTGTAGGTGACCGATGATTCTGAAGGGCTAGCCCCGGGGCCGCCACCACCGGGAGCTTCGCCCGAAGGTGGGGTGCCACCACCGGGAGCCCCGCTGCCACCTGGGGGAGCGCCGCCCGGTTCCATGCCGGCCATGTGGGTATTGCTTGGGGTGTAGGGGAAGGTGGTGTCGGCCAAGAAGTTGTTCAGGGAGGTATTGACCTCAGCGAGCACGTAGTCGTAGTAGCTGCCTGCCAGGAAAACGCCGTCGCTGCTTTCAGTCAGCGTCAGCGCCGTGCCGTTGGCGTCGGTGAGCTTGAGGTCGTTGAGGTGGGCGGCAAATGCCGCCGCCAGATCCTTGCTGAAGGCCGCGGTCCAAGTGCCTTCGGCACGGGTGCCGTCGCTGGCGAACTGACCCATGTTCCATTCGTAGGCCGAGTTGCCGTGGTTCAAGCTCGTGATAGGACACCACGCCATGACACCCGCGATGGCATCGCTGAGGGCCGCGCCGTCTGGGGTGGTCATGGCGGCCCCCAGACGCTCCAGATACGGGGTGTATAGAGGCGAATCCCCGGAAGCTCCCATGACAGAACTCTGTGCTCCGCCGCCGCTGTGGCCGAAGACGAACACCTTGTCCATCGCACCTGGTAGGGAAGCCGCGTTGAAACGCAGATAGCGAACGGCTGCCTTGAGGTCGGTGACGCCCCAGGGAGCGTTTCCACTGTAAGCCTCTGTATTCGTATCTTTGCCGCGTAACCCGGCGTGCACGTAGATGAAGCCGGCGGTCAGGTAGTCGGCGACGGAATCATAGGAATACTCCGAGAGCGGCTGCTGGCCCGAATACCCAGGGGTGTTGACAGGCAGCACGATGGGAGCTGTCTTGGCGGTGAAGGAGTTCACCCCTCCAGAAGGGTTCACGGTCACCGTGTAGGTCCCGTCACCATTGTTGGTGCCGCTGAAATAGGGTCCGGGCACGTAGATCCCCAGGGTCTCGATCTCGGGCGCCGCTGGGGCCGCGACAAAACTCAGCGCCAGCTGATAGTAGACATCATGTTCGGCGTCGTAGTTCCAGGCGGCGTTGTTGATCGTAAGCGATCCGCCCCCTGCGGGAGTGCTGCCCGTCGACGGTGTGGACGAGTTGCTCGGAAGAGTTCCGCTACAAGCGGTCATCCCGAAAGTGCTGACTGTGCTAAGAACCACAGCTGACTTGAATAAAGATCTGCGGTTGAGGTTCATGAATTCTCCTGGTGAGGTCTTTCTGGCTTGGACAGTAGTCAGCCGGGCTGTGAGCCTCCTGTCGGGGCTCTGTGCCTTTCCTATGTCGCCCCAGGCGCGATGCCACCGGGAGGCGCCGTACAATTCCATGTGGCACATCACAATAAATGAAAAACAGGGGGGATTTACAGTGCCCGATGTCACGAGATGGACCAGGAATTGGTGGGTGGTTGCAGGTGCGGCAGGACTGATTGGGATCAGCCTTGGCCTGGCCGGATGTGATTCGACGGGTTCCAAGGCGGTGCCGACGGCCACCGAGACCGTGGTCGTCACGCCGGAGCCAGTCCAGGAGACGGTTCACGCTACTGTGACCGCCACCGCGACGGAGGTCGCGACGCAGGTTGTCACCGAGACGGCCGTGGCGACGGAGACGGTTACGGCTGAGGAGACGCGCCCGCCGTCCCGGCAGGTGGCAGCCCCAGCCTCCACCGCTGAGGAGTCGGTCTACTACGCCAATTGCCGGGAAGCCAAGGCGGCCGGAGCAGCGCCACTACACCGAGGCGACCCTGGGTACCGTTCCGACCTGGACCGCGATGGTGACGGCGTGGCGTGCGAACGCTGAAAAAACTCTAGCCGATCCGTAGACTCACGGCATGACGGAGATCGTGCTATTCCATCATCTCTTGGGGCTGACCCCAGGAGTGGAAGCTTTCGCCGACCAGCTCCGGGCCGCCGGGCACATCGTGCACACGCCCGATCAGTTGGAGGGCAAAACCTTCGACGCCTACGATGCAGCCCTCGGCAATGCGAAAGAGATCGGATTCGACACCATCACCCAGCGAGCCCTGACCTCGGCCGAGTCGCTGCCCCAACGGGTTGTCTACGCCGGCTTCTCGATGGGGGCTATGGCGGCTCAGGGGCTGCTGCAGACCTCCGCCGAGGCTCTCGGCGGGGTGTTACTGCACGGATTCGGAGCCCCAAAACTGTTACCGGGGCAGTGGCCCGACTCAATCCCCGTGCAGTACCACACCATGGACGCTGACCCGTTTGCCCTTGAGGACGGGGACATCGTTGCGGCGGAGGAGGTGGCGAGTAGCCACACCAACCTTGAGTGCTTCCTGTATCCCGGCACCAGCCACCTCTTCACCGACAGCAGTCGACCCGAATACGACGCCAAGGCAACCGGACAGGTGCTGACCCACGTACTCGAGTTCCTGGAACGCATCGACTGAGAAGTTGCCAGAGAGCCAAGGTGGGGCACGCGCGCTGAGCGCACCCCACCGTCGCAGGTTCTGTCAGCTGGAGGCTTTGGCGATGAGGATCTCTCGCCTGCGTGCCTTGAGCCGGTGCATGACCTCGTTGCTTCCCGTACCAAAGTAGTCGTGAAGGGTGCGGTACTCGCGGTACAGCGCATCATAGGCGGCGACGTTCTCTGGGATTGGGGTGAACGTCGTCTCTGAACTTGCCTCGCGGCTCGCCATCCTGGGGGCGGCCTCCCGCACGTCCGCGTACTCGCCAGCCGCGACAGCGGCATAGATGGCCGATCCGTGGGCGCCCGAGGCCACCGACTCGCAGATAGCAAGGGGAAGGTTCGTGACATCCGCGTAAATCTGCATCAGCAACGGGTTCTTCACTAGGCCCCCGGCGATCACCAGGTCACCCACCTCGACCCCAGCCTTCCGAAAAGACTCAATGATCACGCGGGTGCCGAAGGCTGTTGCTTCCAGCAACGCCCGGTATTGATCTTCAGGGGTCGTTGTCAGAGTCGTGCCTACCATCAGACCCGTCAACTCGGTGTCATCCAGGATCGAACGATTGCCCGAGTGCCAATCAAGGGCCAGCAGGCCGTGCTCGCCCACCTCCTGAGCAGCCGCCAGCTCGGTCAGGTATTCATGCACCCCAAGTCCGTGAGCAGCAGCAGCTTCGACATACTCCGCCGGGACACACGTGTTCACGAACCAACCGAAGATGTCACCGACCCCGGCTTGCCCGGCTTCGTAACCCCACAGCCCCTTCACGATGCCGTCGGGGACGATGCCGCCGATTCCTGGCACCTCGCCGAAACTCTCCGAGGTCATCATGTGGCAGGTGGAGGTGCCCATGATAAGCGTCAACTGCCCCGGCTCGCAGGCATTAGCTGCCGGCACCGTAGCGTGGGCGTCGATGTTCGCGGCGGCCACCGCGATCCCGGCAGGCAAGCCAGTCAAGTCCGCGGCCTCAGCTGTCAGTTCACCGACCTTGTCGCCGGGGTGCGCCGTCGGCTCCGGCAGGATGTCCAGCAGCCTTGAGAACCCGGGGGCCATGGCTTCCAGCACCTCAGGCGCCGGATGAGCGCCGTCCACGAAGTTGCCTTTATATCCGGCCAGCGACCTGGCGCCCGTCAGCTTCCCCGTCAGACGCTGCACGATCCAGTCCCCGGCCTCCACGAAATGCGCCGTGGCGTCCCAAACCTCGCGGTCTTCCTGGAACACAGCCAGAGCCTTCGCCAGCTGCCAGTCCGCCGACACCTCACCGCCGTAGCGGGTCAGGGTCTCCGGTGCCTTCTCAGCCAGCACCTGGTTGACGATCCGGCCCTGCGCTTGAGAGGCGTGGTGCTTCCACAGCTTCACGTAGGCGTGCGGCCGCTCCCGGAACTCTGGTTTCTCGCATAGTGGCTCGTAGTCCATGTCCGTGGGGAAGACGGTGCAGGACGTGAAGTCGATGGCCAGCCCAACAACGCTCGACGGGTCCACTCCCGAGTCCGTGAGGGCCGCCGGTACCACCTTCCCCAGCACTTCGACGTAATCGGCCGGCACCTGCAGTGCCCAGTCGGGCGGCAACGGCTGGCCAGCCAACTCGCGATCAATGACGCCGTGCCGATAGGCGTGCTCGGCGCTGCCCAACACCTGGCCGTCGCTCACAGCCACGACCACAGCCCGTCCGGACAGCGTCCCGAAGTCGATTCCGATGACGGTTTTGCTCATGACAGTTCCTTAGAAGACTCGGTTGGTTCTTGGGAGCCCCAGAACCCGGTGGGAGTGAACAACTCGTCCACCAGTTCTGGCAACAGGTTGGCCTCCAGGGCCAGATCCAGCACGGTGTAGCGCTTGCGGATCATCTGAGCACGAACATAGGTGTCGCGGAACCGCCGCCAACCCAGGCCAATGTCCGATGGGTGTGCTGGAGCACCTACGGCGCGTAGCATCCGTTGTAGTTCGGCGGCGGGGAGCAACTGGTCCCGCAACTTCCTCGCCAGTTCCGGCCAGACGCGGGTGAGCAGCGTCAGCCGCGACCGCAGTTCGTCCGGGGTCAGCCACTTCGCCAGGGCCTGGACAACAGTCTCCTCCACGAGCTTCGGGTCTGGATGGAGCCGACGGACTTCAGCCTCCATAGCCTCCCGAGTTGGCCAGGCCGCCACGGCCTGATCGATATCAAGTCGGGTGAGATCACGCTCCAGCAGACGCTCATAGAGGGCGGCGATGGCCACCGACCCGATGCCCACCTTGAAGCCGTGCGACAGGCGTCGCGGAGTGACATCCACGCCGTGCCCTTCCATCTCCCAGAGGTGGCTGAACTGATGCTCGGCCCCCGAGGCGGGGCGGCTGGACTGGTGGGCTTGCATGGCAAGACCACTCATGAGGAGCCCCTCAGCTAGCCCCGTCGTGGCGGTGACATCACCAGCGGCTAGGTCCGCGGGCCGGGCAAGCGCGCCCCGCAGCGGGCCCTGCACCAGTTCCCAGACGCCACCGTCGATGGCCTCCGTCCCCAGAGCATCAGCAATGATCCAGTCCGCTCCGGCGGGGACTTTCCCGAGCAGATCCCCGTATCCGGAGGCCGTCATCACCTGCGGTGCCGCCGCCATCACGGTGACATCGGCGACGCAACCGCAGGGCGCGGGGCAACTCAGGGTTTGCTTGAACCCGTCGAGGGCGATGGAGGCCCCGAAAGCTGTGTAGCCATCCATGGAAGCGGCAGTCCCGACCACCAGGTAGGGGCGGTCGAGTTCACCAGAGGCGCGCTTGACGATGTCGTTTAGCGTGCCCGCCCCGACGGCCACGGCCACGGCGTCGACCCCGGCCAGGACGTCTCGAAGCGCCTCGCAGTTTTCGTAACGGGCGTAGAGTTCCGGTTCGCCGGGAAAGACATGCGGTGTCGCCAGCGCCACCCCGGCCTCGGCCAGGGCTTCACAGACGCGCCGTCCTGCCAACTCGAAGGTTCGTTCATCGGCGACGACGACGGCCTGGGAGGCGCCGAACAGTTCCTTGAAGACCTGCCCCACGCGGGCGATGACGCCCTCGCCGAGGACGACTGCCTTCGTATCGGTGGCTTCCGAGAGGGCTTGGGCAATGAGTTCGCTCATGTATCAGCCTCGCTTGGCGTTCTGATGATCCACCATGTCATGGATCATGGGCTGCAGTTGGGGATATGTGTTGGCGTAGGCGTCCACGTAGTACTGGTACTCCTCGTGGCGCTGCTGGTTGGGCTCCAGCAGGTCGATCTCGTGCACCATGTTCGCCGCCGCGGCTCCCAGGTCCGGGTACAGGCCCGCGCCGACAGCGGCGAGCATGCAACTGCCGAGCACCACCGCGTCGCCGACCTCCGTCAAGGCGATCGGCACCCCCGTCACGTCGGCGTGCATCTGCATCCAGTCGCGGCTCTTGATGGCGCCACCCGCCGCGACGATCTTCTTCACCTCGAACCCAGCCGACGACATGGCGCGTAGGTTGTGGGCGGTGCCGTAGCACACCGACTCCTGGATAGCGCGGTAAATGTGGGCGGGGCCGTGGTGCAGCGACAGACCCCAGACGATTCCGCGGGCCTTTGAGTCGGTGTAGGGGGTGCGGTTGCCCTGGAAGTACTCGTTAATGATCAGGCCGTCCGAGCCAGGCGGTAGATCCCGGGACTGCTTGTTGAGCAGGTCATAGACGTTGAGGCCGGTCACTTCGGCCGCCTGCACCAGATCCCGGGCGAAGTTGTCTTTGAACCACTTGAGCACCGAACCCGTGGACACCTGCCCGCCCTCGACGGTGTACTGCCCTTTGACCACGCCATCGGTGTAGGCGCCGAAGAAGCCTTTGCCGTGAATGGGCTTGTCTGTCTGGCCCGTGAGGACATGGGAGGAGCCTGTGATGAGGGCCATCACGCCCGGCTCGACGACGCCCAGCCCGATCTGGCCGGCCCAGGCGTCAGCAGGGCCCTGTGCGACGGGGGTGCCGGGGCGTAGCCCCAGTAGCTGCGCGGCAATCACGGACAGCTCTCCGACGGGGGTTCCAAGATCAACCACGTTCTCCGGGATCTTGTCGAAAACATCCCCGCAGCCGATGGTTTCGTAGAAGTCGACGGGCCAGCCGCCATGGTCGCGGTTGTAGTACATCCGCAGCGCTGCTGAGTTGATGTTGGTGGTCCATTCGCCAGTCAGCTTGTATGTGACCCAGTCGGGGGCATCGACCAGCCGAGAAGCCGTGTCGTAGGTCTCGCGCTCGTTCTCGCGCAGCCATGCGGCCTTGAAGGGATACCATTCGGCGGTGGCAGGGGCCGTGCCCTGGCCATTGTAGAGCCGGGCCACTGAGTCAGAGGTTTCGGCGCGGGCCGCCTGCTCGGTGGCCCGCACATCCATCCACATGATGGCGGGCCGCAGCGCTTCGCCGCGCTTGTCCATGGCGACGACCGTCATGGTGGTGGCGTCGTAGGAGATGCCTTTGATGGTGGAGGGTGACACTCCGGAGGCTGCGATCACCTTGTGACAGGAGGCCTGCAGCGCCTCCCACCACTCGTTCGGGTCCTGTTCCGCCCAGCCGGGATGAGGATGGGTGGTGCGATACGCCGTTGCGGCGAAGGCGATGGGGCGTCCAGCCAGGTCGAAGATAGCGGCCCGGACGCTTTCGGTCCCGAAGTCGATGCCCAGGAGGTAGGTGTTGTCGGTCATCATTGATCCTTTTCAGTCTGAGATGCTCCAGCCGAGCTCATCCCAGATCTGCTGGGGAATGAGCTGGTCGATGCGGTCGAGTACATAGGTGGGTAGGTGATCCTCGCCCAAGGCGGCGATGTCCTCGGCTGTCGTCTCACCCGTGAGGACGAGGGCCGAGGCCATTCCGGTGTTGAGGGCCATCTGGATGTCGGTGCCGAGTCGATCCCCGACCATCAGACATTGCGTGGGGTCGACGTTCAAACCGCGGAGGGCCTCCTCCAGCATGATGGGGGAGGGCTTGCCCAGATTCACCATCGACTTTGTGCCAGTGCAGGCCTCAATGGCGGCCGTGATGGCGGCGCAGTCGGGTTCACCACGTCCGCCCGGGAAAGGGCAGAAGCGATCCGGGTTGGTCTGGATCAGGACAGCGCGGCGATGCACCCAGATGGCGTCGAAGGCGATCTGGAGCTTGCGGTAGTCGAAGGTGCGGTCGTAGGAGGCGACCACGATGTCGATCTCGGTGGGATCCTCGCTGAGCCGGAATCCAGCCTGGGTGAGGGCCCCCTTGAGGGGGGCCTCACCCACCACGAACAGCGTCGCATCCGGCCGGTGCTCCTTCAGCCAGCGGGTGGTGGTGACCACCGTGTTGGCAATGTCGGAGATATCCGTCGGTAGTCCGAGCTGTTCGAGCTTGGCCACGTACTGCTGAGGATCCTTGGTTGGATTGTTGGAGAGGAAACGCACCGGGATGTCGCGTCGGCGCAATTCCTGAATCAGCCGGGCGGCACCGGGCAGCAGGTGATCGCCCAGATAGATGGTGCCGTCGAGGTCGAAGACATAGGCCTGATGCAACTCCGTTGCGTGCACGGGTTTCTCCTAGAACAGTGGTGCAGTGATGCCGGCTAGCGCCACGATGAGGGTGTTGGTGATCCAAATGGCTGCCGCCGGAGGGTCGAAATGGGTGTTCCCGCGGTTGTGGAACAGCCGGGCCTGGAACTCGGCCAGCCACGCGGCGATGATTCCGGCTGCGACAGACGCGAGAAGCGCTACGCACGACAGGATCAGCAGTTGCCCAATGGCCTCCTGGGACAAGATCCCGTAGGTTGGGTGCGCCGGGTCGAGTGCCGGCAGAATCGAGAAGCCGCTGGCGTCCAGCTTCTGCCAGAAGCCCCCGTCACCCGGCAGGGACTCGACGACCTTGCTTGCCAGCACGGGCAGGAAGGCGATGGCAGCGAGGCCGGCGCTGATGGTGATGTGATGGGTGACCGGCATGGAGGCGCCCAGGATGAGGAACATGACGCAGACCGCGGAAATCGCGAACATGAAGGTCTGGGCGTTACCGGTTGCGGCTAGGCCGGGGAAGGACAAGGCAATGAACAGGGTGGCGCCGCCGGCCAGAATCCCGAACATGGCGCCGAGGGAGAGATACTGCGGGCCCTTCTCCTGGTAGCGCAGCCAGGCCGCATCCTCGGTGGGGGCGATTTTGCCCATGAAGGTCTTGGCGTCGTTGTACTTCTCCTTGTTGAGGAAATTGCCACCCGCGACGATTCTCGCGACGATGGCGGACAGCACGACCGTGAAAGCCACGGAGTCGGTGTTGGTTCCGAACCACGGGATGAGGAGGACCAGCTTTTGGGCGACGTAGCCGAACACGCCGAAGGCAGCACCCACCCACAGCACGTCGGGCTTCCCGAGCCGCGCTAACGGGGTAGTGGCGTCCTTGCTGTCGGCATAGCCACGGCGGCCCGCGTAGGCGGCCGCGCCAACGCCACCGGCGAAGGCGATGTGGGGGCCGACGAAGGGTCCGAAGGCCAGATAGGTGAAGCCCGCCGTGGAGTCGGTGCCGAGATAGATACCGAAGGCGGTCAGGACCGTCAGGCCGGTGACGGCAAAGGCGAAGTTACCTCCGATCGCGGCGCCGAAGAAACCGCCGGCGATGGCGACGATGAGGCCCAGCAACAGGTGTGCGGTGTCTGGATTGAACATCGTTGTTCCTTTGAGGGGTTAGGGGGTGATGGGTTCGTAGGAGCGGATGGCGGCCACCTTGGGGGCGGACGAGGACTCAGGGTCGAAGGCGTAGCCGAGCCACTCTTTGGCTAGCCGCCGGGCGAGTTGCAGGCCGATGACCCGTTCGCCCAGCGTGAGTATCTGTGCGTTGTTCGACAGGACGAGGCGTTCCACGGAGAAGCTGTCGTGGGCGACCGAGGCGCGGATACCGGGCACCTTGTTGGCTGCGATGGCCATGCCCATGCCCGTACCGCACACCAGCAGAGCCCGGTCAGCCTCCCCAGCCGCTACCTTCCGGGCCGCCTCGACGGCCACGTGGGGGTAGTCGACGTCCTGGCCTGGAGCGACGCCAACATCAATGACGTGCTCAACCCGCGGGTCGGCTTCTAGATCTTGCTTGAGGGCTTCCTTGTAACTCACGCCGGCGATGTCGGCGCCTACGACGACGGTGAGACCCATGTTCTCTCCTACTTCCTTGTGGGGACAGCAGCGTAACAGACGTGATGTGAATTACAACAGGGTTTTTGTTGTGTTTTTTGGGGACCAAGGGCGGGTCGGTGGGAGGCCCCTAGCTGGAGACGAGGACCTCCACCCCATAGCCGGCCACCTCGTCGCGGGTCCGCTGCGGGGTCTCGGGGTCGACCACGACGGCGTCGAAGTCGGTCAGCTCGGCGAACGTATGGAGGGCTTTCCGCGTGAACTTGCTGTGATCCATCATCAGGAACCGGGTGGTCGAGGACTCGATCATGGCGCGTTTGACCTGCACGGCGTTCTCGTACGGGTGCTGGCAGCGCCTCCCGACGATGCCCGAGGCGGACATGATGCAGTAGTCCGCCTGCCAGGCCCGCAGGTTCGCCGCCGCCGTCGGCCCCATGGTGGCATGGGCCCAGGGCTCGTATTCGCCACCTGCCATGAGCAGCCGCACCCCGTCCATGTTCTTTGCCTCGTTTGCAACGAGCAGAGATGTGGTGATGACTGTCAGGCGGTGGCTTCCCGCCAAGGCGCGCAGTACCCACAGGGCCGACGTCGAGTCATCGATCATCACCGAGCTGCCAGGGGAGATGCGCGGCGCGAGCACCTCGGCCATCGCGCGTTTCTTGTGTGGGTTCTGCTGCAACCGGAACTCCGCGTCGGCTTCGCTCAGGCTGGTAGCGACGGCATTGACTACCCCGCGATCCAGGCGCACGATGCCCGCCTGCTCCAGGCTGGCGACGTCTCGATAGATAGTCATTGCCGAGACGCCGACGATCGTTGCCAGTGATTCCACGCGCGCGCCGCCGTGGGCCATGACGTATTCGGCGATGATCTGGCGGCGGCCCTGGGGATCGGGCATTCCTTGCGCTCGAACGATTTCACCCTGGTGTGGATCAGTTGAATTCATCATCCGCCGTCGCTAGGAAATTGGTACCCCCGCATAATACGCTGATCATTCTCGCCGGTGCCCGAAAGACTCGGGGTAGGTGTGGGCGTACGGCCTTGCGATGACGGCAGGGCTGACCTAAGGCAGGGGGATTGGCTGGTCAAGCTTGTGATTATCCAGTGGGGCGCTAAGCCGTGCTTCGCAACTCGTAGAAAACTAGGCGGAATCGAGAACGGGGGGTGGCTGACATCCGTTCGTTCGCTCAGAAGGTGCCGTTTGTCGGGATCGCCGTGGTCGGGATGACAGGACTCGAACCTGCGGTCTCCTGCTCCCAAAGCAGGCGCGCTAGCCACTACGCTACATCCCGGTACCCCTATGGGCACGATGCGAGTCTACTGCACCGGCCGATGGCCTGCGTAATTGCTCAGTCCCTGGTGCCCAGCATCCCGCCGACCACCGACCCGACCAGGCTGATGATGATGCTTCCGAGCAGCGCCGGCCAGAACCCATCGACGTAGAAGCCGATGCTGACTTGTTGGGCCAGCCAGGCGGTGAGCGTCAGCATCGCGGCGTTGATCACGAGGAGGAAGAAACCGAGCGTGAGCACCACCAGGCAGAACGACAAGGCTTGGGTGATCGGTTTCACGATGGCGTTGACCAGGCCCATGATAGCGGCGATTCCGAGCAAGATGAGGACATAATGCTGATTGTCTTGGGCCTCAATGCGCAGTCCGGGAACCAGCCACACTGCGGCCGCGGCGGCGATGGCCCCCGTTATCAGCTTGAGAAGCATGGTCATGTATCCACGGTACCCGGTGGCGACGAGCCCCACCGACGGCAATTCGGTGGGGCCTAAGAGCGGATGACGGGAATCGAACCCGCGTAGCTAGTTTGGAAGACTAGGGCTCTACCATTGAGCTACATCCGCGAAGCGTGCCAAAGTCTAGCAGTTCTGCCGCGTTCGCCCTAGTTGGTTGCGAACGGGCCCTGTTGATGAGGACACTTCGGGCGCCGAGGCGCAGTGGCCGGGTGGGTATCACAGGCGATTCCGTCACCGCGGGGACATTCGGCGGACGTGGTGAGCTTGGAGGGCCGGAAAACCCGTGGTTAAACTGGCGGGCGACCATCTCAAGTTTCAGGAGACCATTCGTGCCCAGCACCGTAGAGAAGCTGAGCCCCACGCGGGTGAAGCTCACCGTCGAGATCCCATTCGCTGATCTCAAGCCGCACCTCAACAAGGCCTACAAGGAGATCGCTGAACAGGTCAGCATCCCTGGGTTCCGCAAGGGCAAGGTGCCCGCCGCCATCATCGATCAGCGTTTCGGGCGGGGGGTGGTTCTCCAGGAGGCCATCAACGAGGCCCTCCCGCCCGCCTACGACCAGGCGATCAGGGAGGCGGGGGTGGCCCCCCTCGCCCAACCCGAGATTGATGTCACGAAGCTTGAAGACGGGGAACTTGTCGAGTTCACCGCTGAGGTTGATGTTCGGCCTGAGTTCGAGCTTCCGGATTTCGGCACCGTCGAAGTGAGCGTGGACGCCCTTCCTGCCCTCGACGATCAGGTGGAGGAACGCATCACCTTGCTGCGCAAGCGGTTTGCCACGACCACCGAACTCGACCGTGAAGCGCAAGAGGGCGACCACCTCACGTTCGATCTCGTCGCCGCCCAGAACGGGGAGGAACTGGAAGATGCCTCCGCCTCGGGCCTGACACTCATCGTCGGCGAGGACGCCGGAATGCTGGAGGGGCTCGACGAAGCCGTCCGCGGCCTCAAGGTCGGCGAGTCCGCTACCTTCAGTTCCACGCTGCTCGGCGGCCAGTACCGCGGCCAGGAGGCAGATATCACCGTCACCGTCACCCAGGTCGCCGAAGAGGAGCTGCCTGAGGTGAACGACGAGTTTGCTCAGATGATCTCCGAGTTCGACACGGTCGAGGAGATGCGCGCCGACCTCACCAGGGCCGTCGAGGCCCAGTTGAAGGCCGAGCAGGCAGTCCAAGCCCGCGACAAGGTCCTGGAAGAGGCTTTGACGAAGGTCGATTTCCCGCTGCCAGAGGGTGTGCACACTCGGGAACTGGAGGGGCGGCGGGCTCAGGTTTCTGAGCAGCTGGCCCGCGCTGGCCTGACTGTCGAGACCTACCTGGAGCAGGCGGAAAACGAGGATGCCGAGAACGCCGAGGCTTTCTGGGCTCAGGTCGACGAGCGCTCCACCCAGGCGCTGCGGGCGCAGTTGCTCTTGGACAAGTACGCCGAGGACAACGAACTGACGGTGGCCCAGGAAGAGTTGACTGAACTGATCTTCCGCAAGGCCTCCGAGGAACGCAGCACCCCTCAGGACGTGCTGAACCACATGATGGAGCACAATCACGGGCCCGAGTGGATGCAGGAGATTCGCCGCGGGAAGGCCTTGGCAGCCATTTGTGAGGCGGCCAAGGTCACCGATGAAAACGGTGCCGTGGTCGACATGGCTGCCCCAAAGGCCGAACAGCCGGAGACCGCCGAGGAATCGGAGACTGCCGAGGATCTGGCGGAGGCCGACGGCCCGGCAGAAGCCGACGAGGCGGAGTGATCTGTGGGGTCTGGTGACCAGCCACGGATGCAGAAGCTGCCCCTCGTTGGGACGGTGGCGATCGTTTTGGGAGCCATCGCGCTCACCCTGGGGCTCTTCAAGCAACTCAGCTCGGTCATCGCCCCAACCTTTCTAGCCGTCAACCTGCTGATCACTGCCTATCCGCTGTACCGGTGGTTGGATCGTAGGCGTGTCCCGCGGCTACTGTCAGCCACCGCCACCGGGCTGGTGATGTTTCTCATCCTCGTGATCGGGATGGGGGCGCTCGTGTGGTGTGGTACCGCCATGGTGTCCTCGCTGCAGGGCTACAACTCGCAGTTCATGAGCCTTTATCGCCAGGCCATCAATCTGCTGGCCTCCATCGGATTCGACGAGATGGCGTTGCTGGCGCAACTGAAGTCCGTCTCGCCAACCAGCGTGATCGATGTGGTCGGCAACGTGGTTTCGGAGATCTCGGGCGCTACCGGCGTGCTGCTCGTGGTCCTGATCTGCATGGCCTTCATGGTTTTCGATCTACCTTCGGTAGCCAAGCGCCTAGCGATCACTGACAGGCTTCACCCGAGCTTCACCCATTCCCTGGAGGCGTTCGCGGGCGGCATTCGCCGCTACTGGCTGGTCACCACGGTTTTCGGGCTCATCGTCGCGGTGCTCGACGGCGTGGTGCTTCTACTGGTCGGGGTGCCGCTACCGCTCGTATGGGTGATCCTCAGCTTCATCACGAACTACATCCCCAACATCGGCTTTGTGCTGGGCCTGTTGCCGCCTGCCCTGCTGGCCCTGTTTGAGCGGGGGCCCTGGGAGGCGCTCATCGTGGTGGTGGCCTACAGCGTCTTGAACTTCGTGATCCAGTCGATCATCCAGCCCAAGTTCACAGGCGATGCCGTAGGGGTCACGCCCGTGGTCTCGTTCCTGTCGTTGTTGCTGTGGACAGTGATCTTCGGACCCCTCGGGGCACTGCTAGCCCTGCCGCTGACGCTGATGGTGAAATCGTTGTTGCTCGACAACGATCCAAAGGCCCGCTGGGTAGGGGCGTTGATCGCTGCCGACCCTGACACCGTCGACACCAGTGACTGCGACGACCTGAAGCCGAACACTTCCGGTGCGTGAACCTGGCGGGTGTGCCCTTGGAAAACAGCGGAATGTCGGTAGTTTGTATGCCGTGACCGACAAGCGAAACGACATCTCCATGGCGGCGCCGCAGGGCGCAGGGTTGGGATTGACCGACAACGTCTACTCGTCCCTGCTGGCCAACCGCATCATCTTTCTGGGTTCGGAGGTTCGCGACGAGAACGCCAACGCGATCTGTGCTCAGATGCTGCTGCTCAACGCCGAAGACCCGCACTCGGACATCTACCTGTACATCAACAGTCCGGGCGGCTCCGTTGACTCTGGCATGGCGATCTTCGACACCATGCAGTGGATCAGTAACGACGTGGCTACGGTGGCCATGGGCCTAGCAGCCTCCATGGGCCAGTTCCTGCTGTCTGCTGGCACTCCTGGCAAGCGTTACGCCCTGCCCCACAGCCGAATCATGATGCACCAGCCTTCGGGCGGTCTCGGCGGCACCGCCTCGGACATCCGTATCCAGGCAGAACAGTCGCTCCACATCAAAAAGACCATGGCTCAGCTCATCGCCAAGCACACGGGCCAGACCATCGAGCAGATCGAAGCCGACTCCGATCGCGACCGGTGGTTCACAGCCGATCAAGCACTCGAGTACGGCTTCATCGACCACGTCTACGAGCGTGCGTCCCAGATCAACTCGGAGGCCCCGAACCAGTGATGACCAACCTGCCCCAGGGCATCGCGCCCACCTCGCTCGACATGAACTACTACATCCCCCAGTGGGAAGAGCGCACCAGCTACGGTGTGCGCCGCGTCGACCCCTACACCAAGCTGTTCGAGGACCGCATCATCTTCCTCGGCACCCCCATCAACGATGAGATCGCCAACGCCGTCATGGCGCAGTTGCTGTGCCTCCAGTCCATGGATGCGGAGCGGCAGATCTCGATGTACATCAACTCGCCCGGTGGCTCGTTCACGGCGCTGACTGCGATCTACGACACGATGCGCTACATCAAGCCCGACATCCAGACCGTGTGCCTGGGCCAGGCCGCCTCCGCGGCGGCCGTGATCCTGGCGGCCGGCACGAAGGGCAAGCGTCTGGCGCTGCCGAACTCGCGTATCCTCATCCACCAGCCGGCGACCGAAGGCGGCTACGGCCAGTCCTCCGACCTGGAGATTCAAGCCAAGGAGATCCTGAGGATCCGGGAGCTGATGGAGACCATGCTCGCCGAGGATACGGGACAGGAAGCCGCTAAGGTCAGCCGCGATATCGAACGCGATAAGTATTTGACCGCCCAAGAGGCGGTTGACTACGGCATTGTCGATGACATCCTGACTTCCTTGAAGGATGCTCAGAACTGAACTGGTCAACTCGTCAGGGTGTTGTGCCGCGCGTTGACACCCTGACGGGTAGGCTGGTGCCCAGTCGTTAATTGACGGAAAGTGTGGGATAACGAGTGGCGCGCATCGGCGAGACCAGCGAGATCTTCAAGTGCAACTTCTGCGGCAAATCGCAGAAGCAGGTGAAGCGCCTCATTGCAGGCGACGGCGTCTACATCTGCGATGAATGCATCGGGTTGTGCAATGAGATCATTGAGGAGGAGTTCCCGCGTACCGAGACCATCGGTTTGCAGGAGGAACTGCCCAAACCGCGTGAGATTCGCGACTTCCTTGACCAGTACGTGATTGGACAGGATGCGGCCAAGAAGGCCCTGTCCGTTGCGGTCTACAACCACTACAAGCGCATCACCTCAGAGGCCTCCCGGCCCGCGCGCACGCGTCAGGGCGACGATCCAGTTGAGGTGGGCAAGTCGAACATCCTGCTCATCGGCCCGACGGGTTGTGGCAAGACCTACTTGGCGCAGACGCTCGCCAAGATGCTGAACGTGCCCTTCGCCATGGCTGATGCCACTGCCTTGACGGAGGCTGGCTACGTGGGCGAGGACGTTGAGAACATCCTGCTCAAGCTGATCCAGGCCGCCGACTTCGACATCAAAAAAGCGGAGACCGGGATCATCTACATCGACGAGATCGACAAGGTGGCCCGCAAATCGGAAAACCCGTCGATCACCCGCGATGTCTCGGGTGAGGGTGTGCAGCAGGCGCTCTTGAAGATTCTTGAGGGCACCGTCGCCTCCGTGCCGCCGCAGGGCGGCCGCAAACATCCTCACCAGGATTTCCTGCAAATCGACACCACCAAGGTGCTGTTCATCGTCGGTGGCGCCTTCGCAGGTTTAGAGGACATCATCAACTCCCGCGTGGGCAAGCGCCCCCTGGGTTTCAGCACTGACTCGACGGCCCGCAAAGACCTGGTTGACCCCTTCTCGGCGGTGCGTCCTGAAGACCTCCACAAGTTTGGCTTGATCCCAGAGTTCATCGGGCGTCTGCCCATGATTTCGACGGTATCGCCCCTCGACCGCGCCGCGCTAGTGCGCATCCTGGTCGAGCCGCGAAACGCACTGACCAAGCAGTTCGCCCGCCTGTTCGAGTTGGATGGCGTCCAACTGGACTTCACCGACGACGCGGTGGGGGCCATCGCTGACCTGGCGCTTGAGCGCGGTACCGGGGCACGTGGCCTTCGGGCGATCCTCGAAGAATTGCTCCTTGACGTCATGTTCGACGTGCCTTCCGCTGACGATGTAGCTCAAGTGGTCGTGACCCGCGAGGCCGTCCTCGGCGAGGGGACCCCGGAGTTGGTGGGGCATGCGCGCGTAGCTCGCCGTCGGGACCTCTCGGCTTAGGCAGGCAGCTCCAGCATTGGGGTAGGTTTGCCCCATGACCTCTGGCTATCTGCGTTACCCCCATGTCCACGGCGACCAGGTAGTTTTCGTAGCCGACGATGACCTCTGGCAAACCACCACTTCTGGTGGGCGAGCCCATCGTCTCACCTTCGACCGGATCCCGGTTCGCAGCCCACGGTTTTCGCCGTCGGGCAGGCAGGTCGCCTTCGTGGCCGGTGACGTCGGTAATCAGGACCTCTACGTGTTCGACTTCGACGGTGGCCGCCGCCGTTTAACGTGGCTGAGTGCGACGCGGATGCAGGTCTCCGGCTGGCTTGACGACGGGCACGTTCTGCTGGCCGCTATGCACAACGAAGCGCTGCGTGCGTTGTCGTGGCTGTATTCGGTCTCGCTTGAGGGAGACCTAGAGCGCCTTCCCTGGGGGCCGGGCATGGCGGCGGACCGCCGCGGTGATGGCCGCGTGGTGCTGGCCTCGCCGAACTTTCAGGGCCCAGAAGCTTGGAAGCGGTACCGCGGTGGCATGGCCAACCGGGTCTGGGTGTCCGATTCGCGACGCCGTCAGTGGAGCCGCCTGCTACCCGACGAAACCGCCAGCATGGCAGGGCCCTGTTGGGTTGGGGAGCGCGTGGTGTTCACCTCGGACCTTGGGGCTAAGGTGCCGGAGGCGGCGGAGGAGCAGGCCCAGGTGTGGAGCGTCACTCACGACGGTCGTAACCTGCGAGCCCACACGGCCCATACGTTCGCGGAGGGCTACTGCCGTGATGCCACCACCGATGGGCGGCGCGTCGTCTATCACGCCCGAGGACGGCTGTACATTTTGGACAATCTCAACGAGAAGCCGCGGCCCATCCCCGTTACGCTCGGTCTGGGGGAGCCCGAGCCGGTGACGATCGCGGCCGGGGATCGCTTGGAGACGGTTGCCCCCGACCAGGGTGGCGATGGGTCGCTCGTGGAATGGCGCGGGCAAGCCTGGTTTCTGACCCATCGTGCTGGGCCGGCTCGAACCCTGAGCGGCCAGCCGGGGGTGCGGGTCCGGGAGGTCACTGTACTGGGGTCTTCCGGGAAGGGCATCTGGGCCAGCGACGTCAACGGCGAGGACTGCCTGGAGATCATGCCCCTTGACGGCGACGGCGACCCGCTGCGTATCGCTCAAGGTCGCCTGGGCCGAGTGCTGGCTCTGGTTGCCAACGCCGATGGCAGCAAGGTGGCGGTGGGTTCCCACGATGGCACGGTCTCCGTGGTGGACGTGGCTCTTGGCTCGGTCAAGAAGGTGGGCCGCTCCACGCAGGGGGAGGCCACGGCGCTGGTGTTCAGCCCGTGTGGCCGTTACCTGGTGTGGCGGGACGCGGTGCGTGCTGAAGGGGCTTTCGGTCGGCTGGTCGGCTACGACCTGAGCGAGGATTCTGCTTTCATCCTGACCCGCGGCCAGTTCAACGACTTCTGCCCAACGTTCAGCCTGGACGGAAAGTACCTGTACCTTTTGTCGAGCCGCACCATCGACCCTAGCTACGACGAGATCGGGTTCGATCTGGGATTCACGAACACGGTCCGGCCGTATGTCATACCGTTGCGCGCTGAGGACCCGGTGCCTTTTGGTCCTACCGCTGATGGCTGGGCCATCAGTGAGGACAAGCCCGAGCCAGCCGAGGATGACGCGAAGCCTGAGTCCGTGGTCTTCGACGTGGCGGGCGCCGAGGATCGGATGGCTCCGTTGCCCGTGCCTGCGGGGCGCTACGACGCGTTGATGGCCACGGCCTCCGGCGTCGCCTGGCGTCGGCTCGCTCCTACGATGGGGGTGCTGGGGACAGGGAGGCTCCCGGAACAAGAGGTCAAGGACAGCGTCGAGGCGTTCGACCTCGCCAAGCGGAAGTTGGTGGTGCTGGTCGAGGCCTGCGATGACGTAGCCTTGAGCGGCGACGGACGCCAGCTGGTGGTCCGTAACGGCGACGAGCTGTGGGTGCAAGGCAGTGGGAGCAAGGCCGAGGAGGAGGACCGCATCGCCGTGGACGCCACCCGGCTCCGTCGCCAGCAGAATCCGCGTGACGAGTGGCGTCAGATGTTCGACGAGAATGCCCGTCTGATGCGGGACCATTTTTGGCGTGAGGACATGGACGGCCTCGACTGGGATCGGCTCTGTGCCGGCTATCGGCCGCTGCTGGAGCAGATCACCACTCATGATGAGCTAGTGGACGTGCTGACGGAAGCCAATGCCGAGCTCAACACCTCCCACGCCTATGTGATTGCGCCTGATGGGCCCGGAGAGGCGAAGGTCGCGTGGCTGGGGGCGGAACTGCGCCGCAACTCCAAGGGGGAGGTGGCCATCCAACGCATCCTTCAGGGTGAGTCCTCCGATCCCGCGGCGCGTTCTCCGTTGCGGGCGGCGGGTGTTGCTGCTCAACCCGGCGATGTCATCGCCGCCATCGACGGCCAGCCGACGTCGAAAGCCCCCGATGTTGGGGCGCTCTTGTTGGGGGCGGCCGGCAAGCCTGTCGAGCTGACTCTGGTGCGGGGACGCATGAAGCGCCGGGTCGCGGTGGTGCCCGTGCCCTCCGAGTCCGCCATGCGCTACCACGAATGGGTGGCCTCTCGCGTTGCTCGGGTGACCAAGCGCTCCAAGGGGCGTGTCGGCTACGTGCATGTTCCCAACATGTCGGCCAACGGTTGGGCCGAGTTCCACCGACTGATTGACGCCGCGTCGCGCTGCGAGGCGGTGGTGGTTGACGTGCGTTTCAACAGAGGCGGCCATACCTCGGAGTTGGTGCTGGAGCGTCTCATGCGCACCGTGGTCGGCTGGGGCTATGCCCGCCACCTGGACGCTCCTGAACCCTACCCCAGCCAGGGCATGCGCGGCCCCGTCGTATTCGTCACGAACCCCTACGCAGCCTCCGACGGGGACATTGTGACCGCGGCCGCCCAGAACCTGGACCTTGGGCCCGTGGTGGGGGAGCGGAGCTGGGGAGGGGTGGTCGGCATCGACGGTCGCTTCGAACTAGTCGACGGGACGGTGGTTACGCAGCCCCGCTACGGGTTTGCGTTCTACCGGCAGGGCTTCGATGTGGAGAATCACGGCACCGATCCAGACATCGAGGTGCCCCTTGATCCCCAGGACTGGGAGTCAGGCGAAGACCTGCAGCTGGACGTGGCGGTCTCTGAGGCTCTGGCCCGGCTGAAGGCCACGCCGGCCGCCGGGGCGCCGGACCTGCCTCCACCCAGGTTCGTCTGAGGAAGCTTCGGCCGGTGCCTGGCACCGGCCGTTTGCAGTCGTGTTCGGGGCTCTTGCGTGATCTGTGATCACATGTTAGGTTGAAATCCACCTGCCCCGCGGAATGAACTCAAAGGAGAGTCCAGTGAACAATTCCACTGATCCCCACAATCTCTCAGACCCTTGCGCATCGCTCGTGTGATTGGGACAGCCGTGTCGACTGCCAAGTGCAGTTCCCTGCCCAGTCGCAAACTGCTGGTGGTCCGTCCGGTGACCTTGTCGGATGATCTGCAAGGCGACCCCTTCGTGGCGGTCGATGCCGTTGGTGCGGGCGAAGGTGAGGTTGTCCTAGTCACCCAAGGCAGCAGCGGACGTCACACCGAGTTCACTGCCGAAACCCCAGTGGATGCAGCGATCGTAGCGATCCTCGACTCGCTTGAGATCGATGGCCACACCACTTACCGCAAGCACTGAGTGAAGGAGTAGCCAGCCATGGCCATCTTGGAGCCAGTCAAACCAACAATCTTGGCGACCCGCCTCATCGCGAACGTCGACCGATCCCTGGCAGAACGCATGAAGCTCGCCCCACGCCACAGGTCGCTGGGCCTGCTGACCTGCGACATTGATGACTCGTTCTACGTGGCTCTTGATGAGGCCACCAAGTTCGCCGACGTAGATGTCGTGTATGCGCGTAGCTTCTACGCGGGCGCTGCCCATGCGTCGGGGCCATATTCGGGTGAGGTCGTCGGCATGCTCGCGGGATCGAGTCCCGCGGAAGTGCGCGCCGGGATGGATGCATGCATCAGTTACGCCCAAGACCAGGCCTGGTTCTACACAGCCGATGACGCGGGGAAACTCACCTTCTTTGCTCACCTCATCTCCGCTACCGGCAGCTATCTGTCTCGCGAGGCCGGTATCGCACTGGGCACCCCCATGGCCTACCTGATCGCACCGCCCCTAGAAGCGGTCTACGGCATCGACCTTGCGCTGAAGGCAGCGGAAGTAGAACTACGTGAGTATTTCGAGCCCCCCAGCCCGACGAACTACTCGGGCGGCCGACTGACCGGCACGCAGAGCGCCTGCCGGGCAGCCTGCTCGGCCTTCCAAGAAGCCGTCCTCGCAGTGGCGCGCGGTCCTATCGAGTACTGAACTTTAAGGAGTAAAGACATGAACGTCATGAGCGTCGACCCGGATCTGCTGTCAGTACAGCAGGCTCGTGACTTGGCGAGCGCTGGCCGCGAGGCGATGCGGTCGTTCCAGTTCGCCTCCCAGCAGCAGGTTGATGCGATCTGTCAGGCCATGGTTACGGCCGCGATGCAGGAGGCGGAACGACTCGGGCAACTTGCCCACGAGGAGACGGGATTTGGGTTCCCCAACCACAAGCGCCTCAAGAACGAGTTCGCCGCCCAGGCGCTGTGGGACTCGATCAAAGACGTTCCCACCTGCGGGATCCTGCGGCGGGACGAAGAGCGCAAAATCGTTGAGATCGGCTGGCCGGTCGGGGTCCTGTGTGCGCTGACCCCCTCGACGAACCCAACGTCCACGGCGATTTTCAAGATCCTGATCGGGGTCAAAGCTCGTAACGCGGTCATCATCGCCCCGCACCCGTCGGCGAGAAAGTCCACAGCCGAGGCGGTTCGGGTAATGCGTGAGGCCGGGGAGGCAGCCGGGATGCCGAAAGGTCTAGTGGGCTGTCTGACGGAGGTGACCATCCAGGGCACCAACGAACTTATGAATCACCACGCCACCTCAATGATCCTCGCCACGGGCGGGCCGGGGATGGTGAAGGCGGCGCATAGCTGTGGGAAACCGGCGCTCGGTGTGGGTCCGGGCAATGTTCCGGCCTACGTCGACCGCTCCGCTCACGTGGTGCGAGCCGCCCAGATGATCGTAGAGTCGAAGTCTTTCGACTGCTCCACCATCTGTGCCACAGAGCAGGTCGTCATCGCGGACGCCCCCATCGCTGATCGTCTCAAGGCCGAGATGCTGGCTCGCGGTGCTCAGTGGCTGAGCCCCGATGAGGCGGATCGGCTGGCCGCATTGATGTTCCGTCCCAACGGTCTGATGATCGCTGACTACGTTGGACGTTCTCCCCAAGCACTGGGGAAGGCAGCGGGGATTAAGGTTCCAGACACCACCAGAGTTCTCGTCGCCGATCTCCACGGGATCGGTCCGAAGCACCCACTGTCACGGGAGAAACTCACCACAGTCCTCGGGTTCATGGTGGTTGATGGCTGGCGTGAGGGCTGCGAACGAGCCATCGATCTGCTGACCTTCGGTGGGGACGGGCACTCAGTGGTGATCCACAGCCGCGATGACGAAGCCATCTTGGCTTTTGGTGTGGAGAAACCGGCCTTCAGGATTCTCGTCAACACATGGGGGTCGCTCGGGGCTATCGGGTACACAACGGGTCTCAGGCCGTCTCTGACCCTGGCGCCTGGCGGGCTCGGAGGCGCCGTGGTCAGTGACAACATCACCGTGGAGAACGTGCTCAACGTGAAACGCATCGCCTATCACATGACTCCGGCCCCCGAGGTGGCCCGCGCTTTCCGTGGCGAACTGCTGGGACGGACGTCGCCTGAGGCATCCGAAACCGCGGAGCAGGGCGCCCAGGAGTCCACGCTCATCGACCAGCTCGTTCGTCAAGTGCTGGCTGAGCTGAGGAATAAGCCGTGAGCCCAGAAGCACGAACCGCGGCGGCTGAGAGGGCCGAACCCGTCGAAGAGACTACGAAGAAAACCAACACTACAAGGAGTAATGAAATGTCGGATGTCAACATGAGCGCCCTCGGCTTGGTGGAGACCAAGGGACTCATCGGATCCATTGAGGCCGCAGACGCCATGGTCAAGGCGGCCAACGTCAGGCTCATCGGCAAGGAGCAGATTGGGGCCGCGTATGTCACCGTGATGGTTCGTGGTGACGTTGGCGCCGTCAAGGCCGCAACCGATGCGGGGGCGGCTGCTGCCGCGCGTGTCGGCGAACTCATCTCGGTCCACGTCATCCCGCGCCCGCACGGCGATGTCGAGACGATCCTGCCCAAGCCTCGTGCCTGACCAGGGCGGGTGATGGCCGAGCGAAGAGGCAGAGCCGATGTACGTCACGGAAGCGGAGTTGCGTGATCAACTCCGCCGCCCGAGCTTGGGCGCCGAGGTTAGGGTTCCCGCCGGTGCGCGGCTGACCGCGTCAGCCACGGACTTTGTGAATCAGTGGAGGTTGGTGCTCCGCGAGGTTCAGTCCGCCACGGAGGAATCCCGGTCGGCGTCTGCGAGTGGCGCGATGGACACCACCTGGGACAAGCCCGCGGAGTTCCCAGTGAACCTCGCGGGAGAACTCCCCAGGTGCTTGACCTGTGGCACGCCACTGCAGAAGAAGCCGTCGGCGCTCACCCAGGTGGATGTCCGCCACTATGCAGCAAAATCTCATCCGCGGATCAAGCTGCGTGGGAGAGTCGATTCACTGCACGCACTGACCTTGATGGCGGGCCGAGTGGCCCGAAACTTAGGGCGCCGCGACATGACGCGAGACCTGGGGACGTTGGCAGCCTACTGTCGGGAACTCACCTCCGCGGAGTTTCACGGGCGTCGAGTGGCCGAGTTACGTCTGAACAATTGGAGCCTCGACGAGATCCACCACGTCACGCACGATCCGCAGGGAACGCTTCAGGTGGAGCACCTCACCATAGACGACACCGACAGCGAGCTTCAGCACTGGCTCAATCTGGCTCGCACGATGTCGCGTGAGATCGAGATCACGGCGATGGAGACTTTCCCGGAACCGGATCACCCATACGGGGCCAGCATCTGCCATGCGTTCAACCGGCTTTCGAGCGCCTACTACTTCCTGCAACTGCGTCTGGCAACTGGGCGGGAGTCGATGACAACCACCCCGCCGAGTGAAGGAGAAGAGGAGTGACAAGACGACTGGTGTCGGCCTCGACCATCGAGGAGCTGCAGGTAGCTGGACGCTCGGAACTGCGCCTCGCTCCAGGGGATGTCATCACGCCTCTGGCGCGCGACCGTGCCCAAGAGCTGGGACTGGACCTGGTGGTTTCCACTGCGCTGGGGGAGAGGACGGCTCGCGAGCCTGCTCTGGCAGATCCCACGCCCACTGATGTCAGGGCCGCTGTCATCGCAGCCCTCGGGTACGAACCGGCCGACCTAGACCAGGTCATCGCCAAGGTATGGCAGGGCTGACGTGGCGAGCACCGAAACCATCCTGAGCGTGGGAATCGATGTGGGCACGTCGACCACACAACTGGTGTTCAGCAGGCTCACAGTCGAAAACGTGGCCAGCGTGTTTTCGGTGCCCAGGATCTCCATCGTCGATAAGCAGATCATCCACCGTTCCGCCATCCACATCACACCGCTCCTGAACCCGGAGGTGATTGACGCCGATGCCTTGCGGACCATCGTGGTTGAGGAGTACGCCGCGGCTGGTGTGACGCCCGACCAGGTCGGTACCGGGGCCGCCATTATCACCGGCGAGACCGCCCGGGCCGAAAATGCGGAACAGGTACTAGCAGCGCTCAGCGCTCTGGCTGGTGACTTCGTCGTCTCCACCGCTGGTCCTCACCTGGAATCGGTGCTGGCCGCGCGCGGCGCGGGTCTGGATTTGTATTCAGAACACACGGAGGCCATTGTCGCGAATCTCGATATCGGCGGTGGCACCACCAACATTGCGGTGTACCACCAAGGCCAGCTTCTCGGCACTAGCTGCCTCGATATTGGGGGACGGCTACTTCGGGTTGCCAATGACCGGATCACCTACGTCTCCAGCCGGCTAGCGCAACTTGCCCGAGCCACCGGGATCTCGGTCCGGGTAGGAGACCAGGTGAGCCGCGAGCGCCTCGGGGCACTCACCGCCGTCATGGCAAGGCAACTGGCGATGGCCATCGGTCTGGTGAGCCGGGACGCGATCCATGCGTCCCTGTACACCAATCAGGGGAAGGCGCTACCCCTTCAACTCACCCCAAGCGATATCAGTTTCTCGGGCGGAGTGGCCGACCTGATCGGGACCCGGGGCACTGGAGATCCGTTTCGGTACGGGGACATCGGTGTTCTGCTGGGGCAGGCCATCGCCGAGGACTCCGCCCTCGGGCTGGTACGGCGCCACACCGGAACGGAGACCATCGGGGCGACCGTCGTCGGGGCCGGCGTCCACACCACCGAGTTGTCGGGCTCAACCATCGAGTACGCCCGCTCCTCCCTGCCGCTGCGCAACGTCCCGATCGTCACGATCCCAGAATCCGCAGAGGCCCAGCTGGAGAGCCTGCCCGCGGTCATCGACCAGATGCTGCACAGCATCCAGACCGAGGACCCTAGGGAGACCGCCGCGCTGTCGTTGCGTGGCTGGGGACTCACCTCGTTCGCCGCGGTCCAGCAGATGGCCGAGGCCGTGATCAGCGGCGCCCGGGTCATTCTTGAGGGGCCGAACCCCCTGGTCGTCGTGCTTGAGTCCGACCGGGCGAAGGCCCTCGGGCAGTCGATGGCGGTACGGCGGGGACGCCGCGACGATGTCATCTGTATCGACTCGGTGCAGACCGGCGGCGGCGACTACATCGACATCGGACTTCCGGTCGGCGCTGGACGTGCCGTGCCGGTCGTCGTGAAGACCCTCGTCTTCAATGACCGACAAGGAGAAGAGCAATGAAGCTGAGTACCAGCCTGGACGGTGTGACCTACCGATTCACCGGGATAGCGAATGTCCTGGCCAAGGCCAACGAACCCAAAGCGGCGGATCGACTGCAAGGCATCGCGGCCCAGAGCGCGAGTGAGCGCGTGGCGGCAAAGATCGTGCTGTCGGAACTCACGGTCGGGGACCTAACCGAGAACCCGACGATCCCTTACGAGGAGGACGAGGTCACACGTGTGAATTGGGATGGGCTGAACCAGCCCGGCTACCAGTCGATGAAGAACATGACCATCGGCGAGGTTCGTGAATGGGTGCTGGACCACCGCACCACCCCCGACGTCTTGAAACGCTCGGGCCGCAACTTCACCGGCGAGGTCGCGGCCGCCGTCGCCAAGATCATGACTGCCATGGATCTGGTGTACGGCGCCTCCCGTATCCACTACACGACCCAATGCAACACCGAGATTGGCCAAGAGGGAACCATCGCCTACCGGGCACAGCCCAACTCCACCACCGACGACCCGGAGAGCATCATCGTCAGTCTCGCCGAGGGGCTTAGCTTCGGCTCGGGCGATGCCTGTTTCGGCATCAATCCCGTCAACGATGACCCCACGAACACGAAACGGATCGCCGACGCTGTCTGGGAGTTCATGGTGCGCAATGAGGTGCCAACCCAGGTCGTGGTGCTGGCACATATCACCACCCAGATGGAGGCCATGCGCCGGGGAGCGCCGCTATCGATGATCTTCCAGTCGATCGCTGGCACTCAAGACACGAACGACGACTTTGGGGTGAACCGTGCCCTGATCGAAGAGGCCTACGACCTGGCCAAGCAGTACGGGCAGTGTCAAGGGCCAAACCTGCTGTACTTCGAGACGGGCCAGGGATCGGAGGTCTCCGTAGGGCGCGACCATGGTGTGGACGAGATGACCCTTGAGGCCCGAACCTATGGATTCGGGCGGTTCTTCCGGCCCTTCATGGTCAACAACGTCACCGGGTTCATCGGCCCTGAGACGATCTACGACGGCAAGGAACTCATCCGGGCCAACTTGGAGGATCACTTCATGGGCAAGCTCCTCGGGTTGCCCATGGGCATGGCCCCGTGTTGGACGAACCACACCTCCATCACCATGGATGACCAACAGCAGGCCAGCATGCTGTTGGCCATGGCGGGGGCCACCTATTACATCGGGATCCCGGGCGCCGACGACGTCATGCTGGCATACCAGGACACCAGCTATCACGACAACGCCACGCTCCGGGAACTTCTCGGGCGCACTGCTGCACCGGAGTTCCACCGGTGGATGGCCTCCCGCGAACTCTGCGATGAGCGCGGCGTGCTGACCCCCAAGGCCGGTGACGGCTCCATGTTCCTGTGAGTTGACTGAGGACGACCATGACCACCGAACAACACCAGAATCTCGAAGACATTGTCCGCCGGGTGATCGCCCAACTGGGAACGCAGCCCGCCCCGGCTGAGCCAGTGAACAGCCAGCCCGCCCGCGAGGAGCCCCCAGTTCCTGCTGTCGCCCAAGATGCGGAGATTCCCGACATGCGCGCCGTCGACTACCGTGACGTCTACAAGGTCCCGAACCCGGCCAAACCGGAGGAGTTCGTGCGCCTCAAGGCGCGCACGTGGGCCAGGTTGGGACTGGGTAGAACGGGGCCGCGCTACACGACGGCAGCCCAACTCAGGTTCTGGGCGGATCAGGCTGCTGCAATGGACGCTGTCTTCACGGATGTCGCGCCCGACTGGCTGGAGCGGGCCGGATTGTTCATGGTCCAGACCAAGTGCACGTCGCGGGACCAGTACCTGACCAACCCCGAACTCGGAACCCAGTTCGACGACGCCACACTGGCCGAACTCAGGGACCGTTGCCAGCGGAATCCGGAGGTGCAGGTGTTCGTGGCCGACGGGCTGTCCTCCACCTCGGTCGAGGCGAACGTCATCGAGTTGCTGCCTGCCCTGCAGCAGGGACTGCAGCTTCACGGCCTCACCATGGGAACCCCGTTCTTCGTCAAGTACGGTCGGGTCCGTTCCATGGAACCGATCTCCGAGGCCCTGGGAGCGAAGGTGACCTGCGTGCTGGTGGGGGAGCGGCCTGGCTTGGCGTGCGCGGAGTCGCTATCGGCTTACCTCGCCTACCAAGCACGGGTGGGAATGTCGGAGGCGGAACGGACCTGTGTCTCCAACATCCACAATTCCGGGTCGAATCCCATTGAGGCGGGGGCGCATCTAGCGGATCTTATCCACCAGATGATCCAGCAACAGGCTTCCGGCATAAACCTAAAGCTGTGACCGGTAGACGAGGCCTCGGGCAGCCTTTACCGCGCGGCACGCCCAGGCAGCCAGTTCGGTCCTCCGGGAGAATCTGGCATAGGATTCCCGGCGTGCCACTGACGAAGCTTGAGCCGACCCCGCGCGTGGGGGATCTTGTCTTCAATGCCCTGCGCGACGCCATCATGTCCGGCCAGTATCGCGCTGGACGGCGGCTGCAAATCCGCCAGCTCGCGGAGGAGCTGGGAACCAGCGTCATGCCCGTGCGCGAGGCGCTGAAGCGACTTGAGGAGTTGCGGCTCGTCGAGACGTTTCCACACCGGGGAGCGGTGGTTCGGGAGTTCACCCGGGACGAGTTGCTGCAACTCTATGCCGTTCGAGAGATCCTGGAGGTGGAGGCAACCCGGCTGGGGACGCCCTCAGGGGATGAGAAGAAGCACGATGAGCTTCGTCAGGCTTTCGACGACATGGGCGAGGCGCTGCAACGAGCCGATGTCGTCAGCTACCTGGATCTAGACGAGAAGCTGCTGGCCATCCTGTACTCGTGCTCCGGTAACCAGGTGCTGCTGGACACGATCCGACGACTGTGGCAACGCTGCCGCTCCTACAAGATCGTCGGTGTTCAGCGGCAGATCGATGTCGGGGACACCGACATCCTGTTGGCCTACCAGCGCGACCTGATCGCGGCCGTCGCCGACCAGGACGTGAAGCGCGCCGAACGGATCACATCGGACTCCGTCAAGGCGGCCATGGAACGCATCCGTAACGCGCTGCCCTAAACCCGGCACCGTGGTCTCGTAAGCCCAATACCTCGCGGGGGCTTGCCCGCATTGATTGCGTGATCTGTGATCACATATTACGTTTACTCATATCACCCATGACCGAGATCGGTCATCCAAAGCTCAAGGGAGAGTGAGGAACATGAAGGACGTCGTCGTCGGCGCTGGGCTGGCGGGGCTGTCGGCAGCCTGGAGAATGCGTCATTGGGACACGCTGGTATTGGAGGCAGGCTCTCGGGTCGGCGGCCGGATCCGGTCCGAGCGGCGAGGGCGGTACTGGTTGAACTGGGGCGGGCACGTCTTCGCGGGCCCGGGCTCCTCGACTGACCAACTGCTGAATGAAGTGGGGGTCACCGCCGTTGCGGTGCTCGGCTCTCTTCAGGGCCTCCATATGAATGGCAAGTTCATCCGCAAAGGCCACATCGCCACCTATCCGCTGCGAATCCCGATGTCGCTGAGAGATCGCATCGCCACCATCAGGACCGGTATCAAGGTGGTCGGTGGGGTACTGCGTTACACCGCTGTGCTCAAGCCCCGCGCGGGCGAGTCAGCCCCGATGCACCAGCAGCGGGTCTACGAGTTCGACAACGAGCGGTCATTCCTTGACTTCATCGGTGACCAGCCAGTGGACGCGGCCTCACTGTTCCAGACCACCGTCACGCGCTCCGCTGGCAACATGGACCAGATCTCCGCGGGGCAGGGTATTGAGTACTTTAGCCTGGTACTCGGAGGTAGCACTGGACTCAGTCGAGCCATCTACGGTGGGCCATCGACGCTGACCGAGTCCATCGCCGTAGCGCTGGGAGACACGATTCAACTCGGCGCCAAGGTGAACGAGGTCGTCCACAAGAAGGACTCGGTTGTCGTGCGATACGAGCAAGACGGCCAAGACCATGAGGTGGAGGCCCGAGTGGTGGTGCTAGCCACGACGGCCGATGTGTCGCACAAGATCGCCGTGGATCTGCCGCACGACTTGACCGAGGCTCTGGGGAAGGTTCAGTACGGCCCCCACGTCAGCACCGCGTTCCTGACGAACGAGACTACCCGGCAGCGGTGGGATGATGTCTACGCCATTGCTGCGCCGAAGCGTTCGTTCGCGATCTGCCTCAACCAGGCGAGTGTCATCCGCAGCGAGGAGGCCGAGCGTCAGCCGGGCGGCTCCATCATGTGCTTCTCACCTGCTGCCCTGGGTAAGGCTCTGATTGACAAGAGCGAGGAAGAGATCATTGCCACGCACCTCGCCGATCTTGAGGAAGTGCTGAAGCCAGGGTTCTCCGACCTCGTCGTGGAGGCCCACGCCGACCGGTGGTGTTCCGCTTCCCCGTACTGCTTCCCGGGCCGCGCAAAGCTGCAGCCCACCCTGATGCGAGGGGCCAGCCGGGTCCTGCTCGCCGGTGACTTCTTGGGAACCATGTACACCGACAGCTCCATCACCTCCGGTTTCGTCGCCGCCACGAACGCCGCGAGCATCCTCGCCACCGGACGTCAGGCCGGAACGGCCGCCTAATCCCCATCGTCGTCAACGGCGCCCGGCCTATGCCATGCGCCGAGTCCAGCCACCCTTTCAGGAGATAACTATGTCCAAACAGCTCAAGGGCGTTCTCACCGCTCTGGCCACCCCGTTCGATGTTGACGAGAACATTGATGTCGAAGCCTTCAAGGCTGTCGTCGAACGCTCCGTGTCTGCCGGCGTTGGCGGGGTCGTCGCATGTGGTTCGACTGGTGAGGTCGGCACCATGAACTCCGATGAGCGCCGACAGGTAGTCGACATCGTCGTCGAACAGACCGCTGGCCGGGGCCCCGTCATCGCCCAGACGGGCGCCACCTCGACGGCCGAGGCCATCCGGCTGTCGAAGGCCGCGCAGGCCTCCGGGGCTGATGTGCTCATGCTGGTCACCCCTTACTATGAGGCGGTCTCGGTGGACGAGACCGTGGCCTACCTCAAGGCGGTCGCCGCCGCGGTCGACCTCCCGATCATGCTCTACAACATCCCGTCAGCCACGGGGGTGAACCTCAGCCCCGACATCGTGCGACAGCTCGCCACGGAGATTGACCAAGTCAAGTACATCAAGGATTCAAGCGCCAACTACGAACAGGCGCTCCAGCTCATCCACTATCACAGCGATGTCATCGGCACTTTCATCGGTTGGGACGTCTACCTCTATAGCGCACTCGTCGAGGGGGCAGCCGGCATCATGGCCGGGGCCGCAAACGTCGTGCCGAGCGAGCTGGTGTCCGTGGCCCGGCTCATTGCGGATGGCGAGCTGTCCGCGGTGTTCGCCGAGTGGCAGAAAGTGTACCCGGTCATTGACGCCCTGATCTCCACCGCCTTCATCTCTGGCGTCAAGGCCGGGCTGGCTTTACAGGGGACACCAGCCGGGGTGCCTCGCCGTCCCGTCGCGCCCTACGGGGCTGAGGACGAAGCCCGACTGGCAGCAGCGTTGGCTGCCCTGAAACAGCCATAGGTGCAGAGATGATCGACATCGAAACGATTACGCGCGCGACGGTCGCGGTCGCCGACAGAATCTGGGCCCCCATGGCTTACGTGGTGCTCGGTCTCGGCCTTGCCTACACGATCGGCACGAAGGCAGTTCAGTTCCGCCGGGTACCCGACATGGTCCGTCAACTGAGAGATTCCACCGGCGGTGACGGCGGTATGTCCTCCTTCCAGGCGTTGGCCATGGCCCTGGCCAGCCGCGTAGGCGTCGGATCCATCGCCGGTGTCGCGACCGCCATCGGCGGTGGTGGTCCGGGGGCCCTGTTCTGGATGGCCATCACCGGCTTGCTTGGGTGCACGGTGGGTTACGCGGAGGCGTGCCTCGCCCAGACCTATAAACGCCAGGTTGAGGACGAGGACCTCAAAGCCGCCAAGGAGGATATCGGTGGCATGCCGTACTACATCAGGTACGGACTGCCCTGGCCCAAGATCGGCGCTGTCGTGGGCGCTCTCATCGCCGTGATGGGGCTCATCGGCTACGGCCTCATTTTCCCGGGCCTGCAGGTCAGCACGATCGCCGGCAGCTGGGAACTCGCCTTCCACCTGCCGCGCTGGGTACCCGCGGTCGTGGTAACCCTGCTCATCGCGATGGTCATCTTCGGCGGCACCGTACGGCTTGTGAAGGTGACGCAGGTGCTGGTTCCGGTCCTAGCCTTCGGATACCTTGGACTTGCCATCGCGGTCATCGGAGTCAATTTCGCCAGCATTCCAGACGCCATCTCACTCATTGCCCGGTCTGCCTTCGGCATGGAGCCGGTGCTGGCGGGCATCGCCGGTGCGGCAGTGGCCTGGGGGGCGACGCGCCGTGTTTGCCTCCTCCAACGGTCTCGGCGAGGCGACGTTCTCGGCGGCCGGTGCGCGTACCTCGCACCCTGGCAAGCAGGGGCTCGTGCAGACCTTCTCGGTCTACATCGACATCCTGCTGATCTGCATGGCCAGTGGCCTCATGATGGTGGTTTCTGGGAAGTTCAACGTCTCGAATCCTGACGGCGGATTCTTCATCGAGAACCTGCCAGGTGTTGACGTCGGGCCCAACTGGGTTCAGGAGGCCATCAACACCCTTGCCCCAGGTTGGGGTCCGGCCTTCGTCGCCATCGCAGTTCTCATGTTCGGGTTCGCGTGTTTGCTTGCCTATTTCTACGTGGCAAACACGAACCTGCTGTACCTGCTCGACGGCAGCAAAGGCTCAGGCCTGAAGCTTGGCCTCAAGGTCGGCACCATGGCCATCGTTTTCGTTGGATCCATCATCAACGCCACCTTCGTGTGGGCCATTGGGGACATCGGCCTCGGGCTGATCGCGTGGGTGAACCTGCTATGCCTCGCCATGCTGTTCAAAGTCGTGCGCAAGGTGTGGAAGGACTACGAGGAGCAAGTGAAGGCGGGAAAGGACCCCCATTTCGACCCAGTGAAACTGGGCATCCGCAACGCGGATTTCTGGCTCGTCGAACACGACTGGGGATCGAGAGACCACTCGGAACTTGACGGCCCCCACCCCAAGTCCCACTAGTGCGTAAGGAGAAGACCACATGTTCACAGTTGACACGTACACACCCACTCGCGTGATTTTCGGCGCCGGACGCCTGGAGGAACTAGCCACCGTGAAGCTGCCCGGCACCAAGGCGCTCATCTGCGTCACAGCCGACGGGCTGATGGAGAAGCTTGGCATCCAGCAACGGGTGCTGGACCTGTTGAAGACGAATGGCGTCGCCGCCGCCGTGTTCAGCGACATCACTCCCAACCCCAACCGGGAGACGGTCATGGCCGCGGCTGCCGTCGCCAAGCAGGAGGGATGTGACTTCTTCATCGGGTTGGGCGGCGGTTCGAGCATCGACGTTGCCAAAGCGAGCGCGATCGTTCACAAGAATGGCGGTGATCTGTGGGATTACGCCGAGGTCGGCAGTGGCGGGCGCAAGCCCGTCGAGGTAGCGGCCCCGATCATCACCATCTCGACCACCTGCGGCACCGGAACTGAGACGGACCAGTACTGCGTCATCACCAAGGAAGAGACGGCCGAGAAGATTGACTTCACGATGGATGCGCTATTCCCGACGCTGTCCATCATCGACCCGGAGCTCATGACCTCGCTGCCCAAGAACCAGACGATGTTCCAGGGCTTCGACGCCTTCTTCCACAACGCCGAGTGCTACATCACCAACAACAACCAGAATCGCCTGCTGGACCTGTTCACTGTCGATGGCTTTACCACCGTCTACAAATGGCTCCCGAAAGCTCTCGAAGACGGGAACGATCTTGAGGCCCGCACGAACGTGTCCTACGGCGCGAACATTCTCGGCGGGTACGCGATGGCGCACTGCTTCGTCACGACTCACCACATCATCGGTCAGGCGATGGGCGGTGTGTTCCCGAAGGTGCCCCACGGTGCCACCCTCATCCTCATCGCCAAGGAGTTTTACGCCCTGTGGGCCCGGAAGTTCCCCGAGTTCTTCGACCAGATGGGGCAGCTGCTCGGTGTCGAGCCGGATCCCGCCCAACCTGGAACCGGGTTCTACCGTGCGGTTTGCAACCTCATGGCAGTCACGGGCGCCGATCAACTCAAGATGTCTGACTTCGGTATCGACCCGGCCGAGTTCCAGCGGATCGCTGACAACACGGTCGATGTCATCGGCATCGACTGGGACCGGTACGTCATGACCAAGGAAGAGATCGTCCAGTTGCTGGAGAAGTCCTACTGGTGAGCCCCTAGTGACGTGGCGCCTTTCGAGCCTGCTAGGTGGGAGGCGCCACGTCACTTCGAGTCGATCACGAGTCGCTGAGGAGGAATCAGTGGAAGCAGTTGGGCACGGTGTCATCTACCTGATGATGTTCTTCGTGGTTCTGGGTGCCGGAGCTTACATGGTGAAACCTGACTCTCCGCTAGGAAAGGAGTTCAAGGAGGGGATTGTGGCGATTGGCCACATCTTCCTGCCGGTAGGCGGAGTCATGGTGCTGGTTCCGCTCCTCGTGAAGGTCATTAACGCCACAGTGGCGAAGGGGTACGCTTGGCTGCACGCGGACCCAGCCCTGGCAGCCGGAACTTTCATTGCGGGAGACATGGGCGGTTATCAGCTGGCCCACGAACTAGCTGGCTCGCACGGGGCCTGGATGATGGCGTTTGCGGCCAGTTTCACAGCGGGCTCCACCATCGTTTTCTCGATCCCCGTCGGGCTCGCGATGACCGAGCGTCAGGATCACAAGTTCCTGGCTCTCGGGGTGATGGCAGGGCTGTTGGCCATACCTTTCACGGTATTCGTCGTCGTCCTCATCCTAGGCTTGAGCCAAGTCCCGACGCGCGAAGAAATAAGCACTACAGGCCCCGGGACCGCGCCATTCGATCTGTCTTGGGGACAAGTCCTGCTCAATCTGCTGCCGCTCGCGCTCATTATGCTGGTGATCGCGTTGGCCCTTCGGTTCCTCACGAACCAAACGATCCGGGTATTCCTCATCGGTGGCAGGGCACTGGAGATGATTCTGACTGCGGCGCTGGCACTCTCCATCGTTGAGTACTTCACCCACGTGTTTTCGACCCTCTTCGGCTCCTGGCCGCTTGCTCCGTTCATCGCGGATCAGGAGGGTCAGTTCCGGGCGTTGGAAATCGCGGGATATATCGGCGTGATGCTCTCCGGGGCGTTTCCGATGGTCTACGCCATCCGCAAGGGCCTGGCGAAACCTCTGGGAGGACTCGGCCGGAGGGTGGGGATCTCGCCGGACGGCATGAGCGGTTTCCTGGCGGCCAGCGCGAACGTCCTCGCGTTGTTCCGTATCGTGCGACTCCTACCACCGAAGGAAAAGGTGCTCACCATTGCCTTCGCGGTGTGCTCCGCTTTCCTCTTCGGCGATCACCTGGCGTTTACGGCCAACTTCCAGCCCAGCATGATCGCGGCCATGATGGGCGGCAAGCTGTTTGGAGGGATCCTGGCGATATTCCTGGCTGCTTGGTTGGTGTTGCCGCATGCGAGGCGATTGGAGGATGAGGATCGGGAGCAAGGCGTCATCGGTGCCGACGAGTATGCTGCGGCGGACTCATGACCTCTCGCCTACGCCCGTCACGGATTGCGGGCGTGATGTGAGGACCCGCAACTGGATGTGACGGCCCTTTGAGGCTCTCGCCCGGCTGAAGGCTCGCCGGACGACGTGACGTCGGACCTGCCCTCACCCCGCGTCCGCAGTTGAGCTATCGGGCTTAGTAGCCCCAGGTGACGATCATCACGCCAGTCAGTAGCGCTCCGAAGGCGGCCACGGCTATGTGCCAGGCACGGCTAGCGACTAGGAGGGCCACGAACTCGCGGATGAGAGCGCTCGGCAGATAGTAGCCAGCCGTCGGCGCACCGACGGTGATCGCCTGGACCCCGAGCTGTCGGGACAACAGTGCCGCACGAAGGGTGTGGTAGTTGTTGGTGGCGATCGCCAGGCGTGGGGGAGTCGTCGAATTTTGGGGCCGCGTCGCCTTGATCAAGTCGATGCTGAAAGTGATGTTCTCCCGAGTGGTCCGGGACTTGGTCTCCGCCAGCACATCCTCTGGCGGAACCCCGTGGGCGATGAGATATTCAGCCATTGCGGCACCCTCGCTGCGAGGCTCGTCGCCGCCTTGGCCACCGCTGGGCACCATAATGACGCGGTTACCCAGGGTGCGTTGGGCGTGATAAACCTTGATCCCGGCCTTGAGGCGGGCCGCCAGCAAAGGGGGCACCTCGCCGCGCACAAGCCCAGACCCAAGCACCACGACTGCATCCACAGGCCGTTTCGATGGCATGTGGACACAGAACCAACCGTAGGCCAAATAGCAGGCGAACATGCTTCCCAGATAAAAGGTGTAGCAGGCGGCTGCCAACTCGATAAAGATAATCCGGTATGCCGTCCCGGACGTTATGGCGATGGTGAGGAAAGGTAAGGCCGCTATTAGCCCGAGGGCGAGGCCAACCAGTAGCGAGAGCAGGTTTCCCAGGGAACGCCCTTCCCGCCGGAGCATCACCAGTCCGTTGAGTACCAGCGCCGCGGGGAGCAGTAGGGCTGTGAAGAATGCCCCAAAGACGACAATCATGAGAATTGGGTGCGGACTGTCGTCTGGTGGGGCGGTCAACAGATCTAGCGCGACTAAGGACACAACTAGCGCGAAGCTGAATAAGACAGCGTTGCTGAGCCGCCGCGGTTCGCGATGAAACCGCCAAGCAAATACCATCCAAACCACGACTGCGATGGCCGAACAGGTGATACCTGCTGCTGTCAAGTCCCGCTCCTTATCCTGTACGCAGCCTGGACGGGAATTGCTACCTAACTCATCAGCACCCGACTGCGGTTGGCCGTTGACCTATCAGGGAGATTATTTTGCTGGGAGTTCGCCCAACTCCACGGCAACGGTGAGGGGCCCCGCCGTCACCGTCCAGCTGACCTCGCCGGTGATGCGGCTCACGGCCCTTAGATCCGCCTCGATTTCCTTGAGCCTTGCCAGGGAGGCCTGGTCTCCCCGGAAGTCAGCCGCGGTAACGGGGGTCTTCATACTGACCTTGGCGTTCGATTTGGCGCCGCGAATCACGATGAGCAACTGCGAGACATCGGCGAGCAGTTGTCGTTCCGCATCGAGTGTGACCTCGGAGACGCTAGGCCAGGCCGCGCGGTGGATGGAGGAGCCGTGAGTCCAGGACCACGTCTCCTCGGTGACGAACGGCAAGAAGGGCGCAAACAACCGGAGTTGGATATCGAGCGCAAGGGCTAGGGCGTGCTGAGCCGAGGCCTGCTGTTCGGACGAGTGGGTACCGTAGGCGCGTTCTTTGACTAGCTCCAGGTAGTCGTCGCAGAACGACCAGAAGAAGGTCTCCGCTGCCTCCAAGGCAGCCGTGTAGTCAAATGCTTCGAAAGCCTCGGTGGCAGCTTGCACGGTGTCGCCGAGTGAAGCCAGCATCGCCCGATCCACCGGGTTGGTCACTGCCTCAAGCTGACCGGGCTCGGGCGCCAGGCTGAGCACGAACCGTCCAGCGTTGAGGATTTTCATGGCCAGGCGACGCCCCACCTTCATCTGGGCCTCATCGAACGGGGAGTCCAGGCCCGGGCGGGCCATCGCAGCACGCCAGCGGACGGCGTCGGAGCCAAACTTGGCGAGGGTATCGGAGGGGACAACGACGTTGCCCTTGGACTTCGACATCTTCTTGCGATCAGGGTCCATGACGAAGCCGGAGATGGTGGTGCGGTTCCAGGGCAGCGATGCGTGCTCGAAGTGGGCGCGCACCACGCGGCTGAAGAGCCAGGTGCGGATGATGTCGTGTGCCTGCGGGGCGATGTCCATGGGGAAGGTGAGATTGAACAGCTCAGGATCGCGCTCCCAGCCGCAGGCGAGCTGCGGGGTGAGCGACGACGTGGCCCAGGTGTCCATCACGTCGGGGTCAGCGATGAAGCCGCCGGCGACGCCGCGCTGCGTCTCGTCGTAGCCGGAGGGGGCTTGGCTCATCGGATCGACGGGAAGTTCGGCCTCGGAGGCGAGGATCGGGTTGTCGTAGTCGGGCTCGAGGTTCTCGTCCAAGCGGTACCACACCGGGAAAGGCACGCCGAAGAAACGCTGGCGGGAGATCAGCCAGTCGCCGCTCAAGCCGCCCACCCAGTTCTCGTAGCGGTGACGCATGTGATCCGGTGTCCAGGCGAGTTCCTCGCCGCGGGCTAGGAGCTGGGCCTTCAACTCCTCGTCGCGGCCGCCGTTGGCGATGTACCACTGGCGGGTGGCGACGATCTCAAGCGGCTTGTCGCCCTTCTCGTAGAAGTTGGTCTTGCGCATGGTCGGCTGCGGCTCACCGTCCAGGGCGCCAGTCTCGCGCAGCATGGCAACGGTGGCCTCGCGAGCGGAGAAGACCGTCTTGCCCGCGAGCGGTGCGTAGCGCTCGGCGTTGACCACCCAGTCGGGGGTGTCAGAAACGAAGCGGCCGTCGCGGCCGATCACGGTGCGGGTCGGGAGGTCCAGCTCCCGCCACCAGGTGACGTCGGTCAAGTCGCCGAACGTGCAGCACATGGCGATGCCCGCGCCCTTGTCAGGCTCGGCGTCGCGGTGGGCGAGCACGGGAACCTCGACGCCGAACACGGGCGAGGTCACCGTCTCGCCGAAGAGCTCCTGGTAGCGCTCGTCGTCGGGGTGCGCGATCAGGGCGCAGACGCTCACGAGAAGCTCGGGGCGGGTGGTCTCAATGTAGATGGGGGTGCCGTCGGTCCGGTAGAAGGCGACGCGGTGGTAGGCGCCCGCGTAGTCGCGGGCCTCCAACTCGGCCTGGGCGACGGCGGTCTGGTAGGTGACGTCCCACAGCGTGGGTGCGTAGGACAGGTAGGCCTCGCCACGCGCGTGGTTGCGGATGAACGCCTTCTGCGCGATGGCCTGCGTGTCGGAGCCGATCGTCGTGTACAGGAGATCCCAATCAACTGACAGGCCGAGGGTGCGCCACAGCTCCTCAAAGACGGCCTCGTCGATCTGGGTCAGCTCCTCGCACAGCTCAATGAAATTGCGGCGCGAGATCGCCACCTGGCGCTTCGAGTCGGGCTTTGCCGGGGGAGTGAATTCCGGATCGTAGGGCAGCGCGGGGTCGCAGCGCACTCCATAGTAGTTCTGCACGCGACGCTCGGTGGGCAGGCCGTTGTCGTCCCAGCCCATCGGGTAGAAAACCTCCTTGCCGCGCATGCGCTGATAGCGAGCCACAACGTCGGTGTGGGTGTAGCTGAACACGTGGCCCACATGCAGCGAACCGGAGACAGTAGGCGGCGGGGTATCGATAGAGAACACCTGCTCCCGGGAAGCGGGCCGCTGAAAGGCGTAGGTCCCGTCTTCACGCCACACCTGCCCCCACTTGCCCTCAAGGTTCTCGAGTGCGGGTTTGGTGGGCAGACCGGAGTTGTAGGCGGGGTTCGTCATGGAACGAAATCGTAGTTGGCTGTGCCACGGCGCGTCGAATACCGCCACCGCTCCGCCCGGAAACGACGAGGCCCGGAGCGGTGTGCTCCGGGCCCCAAGCTAGCCGACCGGCCTGTCAGCTGTTCTTATCCGCGGCCGCCTGGATCGCCGCCAGGAGGCTTTCGGGATCATTGGCAGAGACCACGGCCTGCCTGGTGTTGGGGTCGAAGAACTCGATCGTCTTGCCATCCACGTGGTACGTGGGGGTGCCCGTGACCTGATTGTCGGACATGGCCTTGTGGGACTTATCGACGAAACCTTCGTAGGTCTTGTCCTCGTACAGCTGTTTGAACTTGACCAAGTCCTCACCGGTGATCCCAGCCTCGGTGGCGAAGTCTCCAGTCAGCTGTTCGTCGGTGAACCCGACGCCCTCCGTGGGTTGCTTCGCGAACAGCACAGCATGGTATTCGCGATACTTGCCCACCTCGTCCGCGGCGGCAGCAGCGAGGGCGGCGCGGGTGGAGGACTTGCGGTTGTCTGTCTTATTGACCTGGTCGAGGAAATGGGCGGTCCTCACCTCAAGGGTGATCTTGCCCTCGTCGACCAGTTGCAGGAAGGTGGAGCCAAACGCCTGCTCGTACTGGCCGCAGGCCGGGCACTGATAGTCCTCGTAGACGACGACGTGCGGCACTTGGCCCTGGGGCTGGGAGCCGGTGCTGTTGATCGTGATGCCACCCGCATCGGTGGCGTTCGGCGGCGTGACCTGGGACTGCTGGTTCTTGTTGAGCAGCGTCATTGCGAGGACCCCCACGATCACAACCACGACGACGCCCACCACGGCGAGGCCGATAGTCATCATCTTCTTGTTCCGCTTGCGCTGCTCCTCAAGCTCCTGCTGCTTACGCAGCGCGGCGCGCTTGCTGAGGTTCGAATTATTGGCCATGGATCTAGTGCTCACTCCTTGATAGCCGCTGTAACAGCGTCCTCCGCGTTGACGGGGCCGTCCTCGCGCTGGTCATGTAAACGAATGGGGGAACCGAAAAGTGCCTGGTCCAGGCTGAACAGGGAGCGCGGCCGCACCATGAGCCAAAGACACAGGAGGGACATGCCGATGTTCTCGGCGATCTTCCGCGGATACTGCGTCTCACCAGGAACTACCTCGCCGCCCGTGCCGAAACAGCCGCAATCGATGCTGATGCCTTTAGCCCATACCCAACCGATTCCGATAATGAATGCCAGAAGCATCACTAGCGTTGTGGCTGCTGCCCAGCGCGTGAACAGGCCAACGATGAGCAATAGCCCAGCAGCTAGCTCAACGATGGGCAAGACACGGGATAGCACCTCGGAAAACTCCCAGCCCACCAACTGATAGGCGCGGATGCTGTCGGCGAAGGACGCCATGTCCCCGACCTTGACGAGCCCCGCGTAGAGAAACACCACACCTGGGATGAGGCGGGCGAACAAACCGACCCAATCTGGCCAGTGCCGCACCGACGGCTCAGGAAACACAACACTCACCCAGTCATCCTATCCGTCGGGCCCACGCATACAACCTCTACTATTAGCGGCATCATGGACTACCCCACACTTGTTTCCCAGTTGACGGCCCGTTGGCCTGAGCACCGCGTCGGCCCCAGCCTCAGCCGGGAGGCCGCAGTGATGGACCTGTTGGGCAACCCGGAGCGAGCTATGCCCGTCATCCAGGTGGCCGGCACCAATGGCAAAGGCTCGACCTGCATCATGATCGACGCGCTGCTTCGCGCAGCTGGCCTGCGCACCGGACGGTTTGCCAGCCCGCATCTCAGCGATGCGCGAGAGCGCATCTCCATTGATGGTGAGCCAATCTCGCGGGAGCGATTTGCTGAGATCTGGTCTGAGATTGAGCCCTTCGTGGCGATGGTTGATAAACAACAACTTGATGGCATTGCCATGACCTTCTTCGAGGTCATCACGGCCATGGCCTATGCCGCTTTCGCCGACGCCCCGGTGGATGTCGCCGTCGTAGAGGTCGGTCTTGGGGGGCGCTGGGACGCCACGTCTGTCGCCTCGCCGCAGGTGGCGGTCATCGCGCCCATCGGAGCAGATCACACCCACATCTTGGGTGAATCGCTGGCCGAGATCGCGGCCGAGAAGTCGGGCATCATCAAGCCCGGGGCGACGGCGGTGCTGGCCGGTCAGGAACCGGCAGTTGCCCAACAACTGCTGGCCCGGGCTGTTGCTGAGGGAGCCGTCGTGAAGGCCGAGGGCCCGGATTTCGGGCTGCTAGACCGTCGGCCAGCCGTAGGTGGGCAGTTGCTTCGGCTCCAAACGGCAGGCGGCCCAGTCGGTGACGTCTTCCTTCCCCTGCACGGTGCGCACATGGCCCACAATGCTGCCCTTGCGGTTGCTGCCGTTGAGGCCTTCCTGGGTGGGCAGCCCCTCGCGCCCGAGATCATCACCGAGGGTCTGGGGGCTGTGGTGGCGCCCGCGCGTCTGGAACTCGTGCGGACGTCACCCACCATCGTGCTCGACACCGCCCACAACCCCCAGGCGGCGCGCGCCACCATCGAGGCCTGTCAGGAGGCGTTCGCGTTTCAGCCTCTCATCGGCGTCGTGGCGATGATGAAGGACAAAGATGTCGCCACGGTGTTGGAAACCTTCGCCTCGGCCATGGACCAGGTGATTGTGACGCGCGCCCAGGGGACGCCTCGGGCTATTCCCGTCGAGGACCTAGCGCAGGTGGCTGAGGAGATCTGGCCGGCTGGTCAGGTGCAGCAGGCGCCGACGGTTGCTGACGCGTTAGAGCTAGCCACGCTGCTGGCCGATGCTGCTGGCCCCACGGGTGGCGTGCTGGTTGCAGGGTCCTTGATTGCGACCGGTGAGGCCCGCGACCTGCTGACCCGTGAGAAAGCAGAAGACCAACTGAGGGAGTCATCATGACGCAGCGCACGCTAGTGCTCATCAAACCGGACGCCGTGGCCGCCGGGAACATAGGGCGGATTCTCAACCGATACGAGGAAGCCGGGTTCTGGTTTGAGGCGATGGAGTTACGCACCATCGGTGACGACCTAGCCGACCGGCACTATGCCGAGCACCTGCACCGCGACTTTTATCCCGAGATGCGAGCCTTCATCACAAGCGGGCCGCTGCTTGCCGCGGTGTTGCGTGGTGATGATGCCGTCACCCGGGTGAGGGAACTCCACGGCGCTACCGATCCTGCCCAGGCTTCCCCGGGAACGGTGCGTGCCGACCTTGCGGAGTCCATTCGGCGCAACGCGGTGCATGCCTCGGATTCGCCGTCCGCGGCGGAACGCGAAATAGCACTGTGGTTTCCCGGGCTGAACTGAGTTGGGCGCCTCGGAGGCGATCATCGCTGCCCGTCACAGCTAGCCAGCCCGAGCTAAGACCTCCTGAGACAGCTCAACGGCTGCGAGGTTTAGTGGATGCCTCAGGCGCGTTCCGCATACCTCGCCAAATACTGGGGCAGCATATTTCGTCCGGGTAGCCTTAGGTCCCTATGACCACGACCCAGTTACCCAGG
>JAUNKK010000004.1:0-7063 GCA_030532825.1 Propionibacteriaceae bacterium | reverse complement strand
GCATATTTCGTCCGGGTAGCCTTAGGTCCCTATGACCACGACCCAGTTACCCAGGCACTCCGTCTTCGACCGGTTGGAGCCATTGCTGGCCACGGTGTCGAAGCCGATCCAGTACGTTGGCGGTGAGCCGAACAGCATCGTCAAAGACTGGGACGCCGTCGAGGTCCGGTGGGTGCTGGCCTATCCCGACGCCTATGAGGTCGGGCAGCCAAACCAGGGCGTCGCCATTCTCTACGAGATCCTCAACGAGCAGGACTGGGTCTTGGCGGAGCGAACCTATAACGTCTGGCCCGACATGGAGGCAGCCATGCGGGCAGCGAACATCCCGCAGTTCACGCTGGACGCGCACCGGCCAGTGGCGAACTTCGATGTGCTGGGTTTCAGCTTCTCCACCGAACTTGGCTACACCAACATGCTGGCGATGCTCGATCTGGCCGACATCCCCATCCGCTCCAGCGATCGTGGTCCGCAACATCCGCTCGTGTTAGCCGGTGGACACGCCGCGTTCAACCCAGAGCCCATCGCCGATTTCATCGATCTGGCGGTCTTGGGTGACGGTGAGGAGGCCAGCCTGCTCATCAGCCAGATCGTCCGCGAATGGAAGGCCGAGGGCTGCCCCGGCGACCGCGATGACTTGCTGCTGCGGTTAGCTGTCACGGGCTCCTTCTACGTGCCGGCGTTTTACGATGTCGACTACTTGCCCGACGGCCGCATTCAGCGGGTTGCCCCAAACCGTGACGCTGTACCTTTTCAAGTGCGCAAGCACACCCTCATGGACCTTGACGAGTGGCCTTACCCAGCCAAGCCCATCGTCCCGATAGCCGAGACCGTTCACGAGCGCTATTCCGTGGAGATCTTCCGCGGCTGCACCCGCGGCTGCCGCTTCTGTCAGGCCGGGATGATCACTCGGCCAGTGCGTGAGCGTAGCCTTCCCGTGATCGGAAAAATGGTGCAGGGCGGGCTGGAAGCAACTGGCCTGGAGGAGATCGGGCTGCTGTCGCTCAGTTCTGCCGACCATTCCGAGATCGCGGAGGTGACTCGGCAACTTGCGGACCGTTATGAAGGCACGAACGTGTCTCTGTCGCTGCCCAGCACTCGTGTTGACGCCTTCAACATTGACCTGGCCAACGAGTTGTCGCGCAACGGCCGCCGCTCTGGGCTGACGTTCGCTCCGGAGGGCGGGTCTGAGCGAATGCGCAAGGTCATCAACAAACTGGTTAGCGAGGACGACCTGATCCAGACCGTCGCTGCCGCCTTCAGTAATGGGTGGCGGCAGGTGAAGCTGTATTTCATGTGTGGGCTACCCACCGAGACTGACGACGATGTCCTCCAGATCGCCGAGCTGGCCTCCAAAGTTATCGAAACCGGACGGAAGGCCTCCGGGAGCCGGGACATTCGCTGCACCGTCTCCATCGGCGGGTTCATCCCAAAGGCGCATACCCCGTTCCAGTGGGCGGGGCAGGCCAGCCACGAAATCATCGATCACCGACTCCAGCTGTTGCGTGAACGCATCAAGCAGGACCGGAACTTTGGGCGTGCCATCGGGATGCGCTACCACGACGGCAAGCCAGGGATTATTGAGGGGCTGCTCAGCCGCGGAGATAGGCGGGTTGGGCGGGTCATTGAGCGAGTGTGGCGCGAGGGCGGCAAGTTCGACGGCTGGAGCGAGTACTTCAGTTTTGAACGCTGGGAGCGGTGCGCCAACGAAGAACTCGGTGCTTTCGGTGTGGACCTGGCCTGGTTCACTACCCGCGAGCGAGACTATGAGGAGGTTCTGCCATGGGACCACCTTGATGCCGGCCTTGATCGCGACTGGCTGTGGGAGGACTGGCAGGACGCCATTGATGAGGTGCCTGTTGAAGACTGCCGCTGGACACCGTGCTTCGACTGCGGGGTATGCCCGCAGCTGGGAACCGACATCCAGATAGGTCCGACGGGGCAGGTCCTGCTGCCTTTACCCTCCGTCCGTCCCGATCTGGTTTAGCCTGCGAGGGCTGAGGCGAGACAGGGGGCGAGCGGCTGCGTGGGGATCAGCGTCGCCTGTACTGCGTGATAGAGATCAGGTTTGCCGGGCCATACCCGTGCGGCCGGCTGATTCTTGGGGTCGAGTTCGTGATGCCAGGAACCGTTGGTCCGGTCAATGAGGTGCGTCTCGGCGAACTCCCACCATGTTGCGTAGTCGTGGGCATAGCGTTCCTCGCCGGTGCGTTTGTACAAGACCGCGGCCGCCCCGATGGCCTCGGCCACCACCCAATGCAACCGGTCGGTGGTGATGGGCTGCCCCTCCCAGTCCGTGGTGTAAACGAAACCCGGTAGTCCTTCCGGGTCCCAGCCATCCGTGACGGCCCGGGCGTAAAGCGAGCGTGCGGCTTTCTCCCAAGTGAGATCCATGCCGGGGGCGATGTCCAGGCCCGCGGCGGCTACGGCCGCCTCGGTCTGCAGCAGCAGCCTGGACCATTCGAGGCCATGGCCGACTGTGGCGCCATAGGGACGGAACTGGTCATCACGCCGGTCGGTGTGGTACTCCGGCAGAAACTCCCAGGCCGGGGAGAAATGCTCCGGCATCCGCCAATTGATGGCGGCGGCGCTGGCAGCCGCGAACCGGGCGAGTCGTGTCGCCCGCTCCAGCCACTCGATCTGGCCTGTGACATCGGCCGCAGCCAACAGCGCCTCGACCGTGTGCATCGTCGAGTTAATGCCGCGATATTCGGTCGCCACCGTGAAGTCGCGGTTCCACGAGTCCACCACCAGCCCATCGTGGTCCAAGAACCGGGAGGTGAACACTTGAAGGGCGTCGGCCAACAGTTCCGGCCCGCCCTCAAGGCCCGCCGCGGTGGCGGAACTACTGGCTAATACCACAAAGGCGTGGTCGTAGGCCTGCTTGCCGCCGGTGCTGTCACCGGTGGCGTCATTAAACCAGCCGCCGAACTTGTTGTCTTTGAGCCGACCGTTCAGCCCGCTAAGAACCTGTTGGGCGATAGCCCGGCAGCCAGGGATACCCAGGAGGTGGCCGAGCGAGTAGACGTGCACCATGCGGCAGGTGATCCAGGTGGCGGCAGGAAGGTGAGCCCGTAGGCGACCGCGGGCGTCCAGCCACCCTGCGCCCTGTTCGGCGATGGCGCAGGACTTGCCGAACTCAAGGAGCCGACGGGTCTCCTCCCACAGCCACGCGTGATGGTGATGCGAGTCAATCCAGTTCGGGCACCAGGTCATGAGGTTCCTCCTCGCTGCTTGGGGTCGGGCACTGAGGCGCCGGTTCGAACCCGGGTGGTATCATCGCAGACTACCTAGGCCCCTGAGCACGACGCACCGGGCCCTCGGCTTTCCCGAGAAGATGCCGCTGCCTGTCTAGGATTCGGGGCGTGGCTAGACGGCAACCCTCAGTTCAGCAGGCGCCGCCGGCGCAGCGGCTGCGCATCTGTTACGCGCGACGCGGTCCGGCGCGCTTCACGTCACATCGCGATTTTGGCCGGGTGCTGGAGCGGGCGCTCAGGCGGGCAGGCGTGCCGATGGCCTATTCGTCCGGGTTCTCACCCCGCCCGCGGATTTCCTACGCCAACGCCGCGCCGACCGCTGCCGCTAGCGAAGCGGAGTATGCGGAACTGGGTTTGAAGGAGGTCTGCGATCCGGTGAAGGTGGTGGCGGCCCTCAACCGGGTGCTGCCCAGCGGCTTCGAAGTGCTGGGGGCGGCAGTGGCTGGGCGCGCCTCCCTGGGTGAGTTGCTGCAGGCTTCGGATTGGGAAGCCGCGGTGGGCGATTGCGATCGGGCCGTGCTCAGCGCGGCTGTACACCGACTCCTGGATAGTCCTGAGGCCTTGGTCGAACGGATGACGAAAAGCGGAAAGCGCGTCTTCGACACCCGTGCCGCCGTGCTGGATCTGACAGCACCCGCTGACGGGCTAGTGCGGATCCGGATGAAGCACCTCACCCCGCTGGTACGCCCCGACGATGTCATCACGGTCTTGAGACGTCTTGAACCAGCGATTCCTGTCCAAGCAGTCCTGCTAACCCGGCTACGACAAGGCCCTTTGACGCAAGACGGCATCGGTGACCCGTTTACGGGCGAACGTGTGGAACAATAGGCGCAGGTCATGCACCGCCGGTGCCGCCGAGAGGCCGCCCGGGGTTGAGCGCCGCGACGATGAAAACTCGACCGCGGCCGCCCCTGGGAAGTTTCCGGTTGACCTTCAGTCTTATCGGCGCGGTCCACTGCGCCAGTTGTGAGGCGCGACGCGCCCAAGAGGAGTCGTGAATGACCGAATCCATCCATCCTGAGAACGCGCTGCCCGAACTTCCGGCGCGGCCCCGGGTCCACCAACTCGCGAAGCACCTGGGCACCACCAGCAGGGAACTGCTCACCGAACTCGCGGAGTTGGGACACGAGGTGCGCAGCGCCTCGTCGGTGGTCGTCGCCGAGGCCGTGCAACAGCTCCTGACACGGCACAGCCCCGAGGAGGAGACCGAGTCTGAAGAAGCCGACGCGGAGCCAGTAGCTGCTGCACCGGCTGAGCCCGTGGTTGCCGTCGTCTCGGAGGCCGAGAGTGAAGCCCCGGCTGAGCAGTCGGTGCCTCGTCGGCGTCGGGCTGCCTCCCGGCCTGCCGGCCCTCCCACGGCGGTAACGGCACCTGCCGAGGCGCCCATTACCACAGCTGCTGCCCCGGCGACGGCCACTCTCGACCCCGCCTCGGTGCCGGCTGAAGAGCCCAAGCCGCGCCGGCGCCGTCGCGCCACCCGCGCGGCCGGTGGGCCCACGGTCGTCGAGCCAAGCCCCGCGGAGCCAGCCGCCAGCGTTGCGGCACCGTTCGAGCCTCCTGCCACAGAGGATCCCCAACCGACCCCAGCCGTAGCTGAATCCGAGAGTGATCGACCCGCCCCACGGGTACGCCGCCGCCGAGCCTCCCGGGCCGCGGGGGCGGCCAAAGTCGAGGAACCCACATCCGAGACCGCCGCTGACTCAGCCAGCGCAGAGGAGGCCCCCGAAGAAGACGGGATCGCCGCGGCGCTTCGGATAGCTGAGGAGGCCGCAAAGGCGCGCCGCGCGACGATCGCCGACCCCTTTGCCGTCACCGCCGAGGGACGCACCGAGTCGTTGGCGAAGCTGGCCGACGCTATCGCGGACAAAACCGGCGAGGAAGAACCAGACGCCAGCGAGGAAACTGAGTCGGACGAGGACCGTCCCGGGCGTCGCCGACGGCGACGGGGCGGGCGTCGCCGACGCCGGGGGAGTGCCCGCGACGAGGAAACCGCCGCGGAAGAACCGAGTGAGGAGCCGTCGACCGAGGACGCCGAGGAATCCTCCGATGAGGAGCCCACTGAGGCAGAAGGCGACGGTGAACATGAGGCCGACGCGGAGGAGGGAGGCACCCGTCGCCGTCGCCGTCGTCGCCGCCGCTCCGGGTCGACCGAAGCCAAGAGTTCCGTCGATGATGAGGTGACCGGCATTGAAGGCTCCACTCGCATGGAAGCCAAGCGCCAGCGCCGCAAAGAGAATCGCGCTGCTGGTCGCCGCCGCGCTCCGATCTTGAGCGAAGCCGAGTTCCTGGCGCGCCGCGAGTCCGTGGATCGGCGGCTCGTGATCCGCCAACAGCCCGGCTACACCCAACTGGCCGTGGTGGAGGACGGCATCTTGGTGGAGCACTACGTCGACCGCGCATCCGCCACATCGCTGATCGGTAACGTCTACTTGGGGCGGATCCAAAACGTGCTGCCCAGCATGGAGGCTGCTTTCATCGACATCGGCCGTGGCCGCAACGCCGTCCTGTACGCCGGTGAGGTGGACTGGGACGCTTTCGGGGTGGCCGCCGAGGATCGCAAGATTGAGAAGGTCTTCAAATCCGGGCAGACGGTGTTGGTGCAGGCCACCAAGGATCCCGTGGGGGCCAAGGGGGCGCGCTTGACCGGGCATATTTCCTTGCCGGGTCGCTACATCGTGTACTCGCCGGGCGGCCACCTATCGGGCATTTCTCGGAAGCTGCCCGATGTGGAGCGCAGCCGCCTGCGCCAGATCTTGAGCGGATTGATCGGCGACAACGAGTCCGTGATCGTGCGCACGGCTGCCGAGGGCGTGGAAGCCGAGGAACTCGTCCGCGACGTCAACCGCCTCAAGGCGCAGTGGGAGGTCATTGAGAAGAAGGTTCAGGCCGGGAAGGCCCCCGAAGCACTGTACTCGGAACCGGACCTGACGTTGCGCATCGTTCGCGACCTGTTTACCGAGGATTTCGCGAAGCTGACGGTGCAGGGTGACGATGCCTTCGAGTCGATCTCCGCTTACGTCAACCACGTCGCCCCCCACTTGGCAGACCGCGTTGAACGCTTCGACGTGGGGGAGGACGGGCGCGACCTGTTCGCCCAGTACCGCATTGATGAGCAGATCGCCAAAGCTCTGGAGCGAAAGGTCTTCCTGCCTTCCGGTGGTTCCCTGGTCATTGATCGCACTGAGGCTATGACCGTGATTGACGTCAACACGGGCAGGTTTACCGGTTCCGGCGGCAACCTGGAGGCCACTGTCACCAGCAATAACTTGGAGGCGGCCGAGGAAATCGTGCGGCAGCTGAGACTGCGGGACTTGGGCGGCATTATCGTGATCGACTTCATCGACATGGTGTTGCCCAGCAACCGGGAGTTGCTACTGCGTCGCCTTGTCGAATGCCTGGGACGCGACCGGACCCGACACCAGGTGGCGGAGGTCACGAGCCTCGGTCTGGTGCAGTTGACCCGCAAACGAATCGGCACGGGCTTGGCGGAGGCGTTCACCGAAGAGTGCGAGCATTGCCACGGTTCGGGCTACCTGCGTTTCGACGAACCTGTTGAATCCCAGGCACCTGCTGATGGCGGAGAACGCAAGGGGGGACGCCGTCGCCGCAAGGCCTCGTGATATCCGGCGCCACGGTCCCGTCTGGTTTGACCGCATGGGGCCGTGGCCGTAAAGTTGTCTCCCGGTGCTTTGCGCCGTGCCCATTTCCCAGGTCGGCTCGGCACCATGTCTCGAAGCCCCAGTTCTTGGGAGCAGCGAGAGAACCCTCAAGGCATTAGAAGCGAAGGTAGGTCGGCGTGTACGCGATCG
>JAUNKK010000210.1 GCA_030532825.1 Propionibacteriaceae bacterium | reverse complement strand
TGTGCCAGCGTAATGTCGCGCTCTGACGGGCGGCGCCGAGCGACCTACCTTCTGAATAGTTATCTGCCCCAGTGGCGGTTGATATCAATCTGAGCCCGGGTTCCGTTGCGAACGAACGTCCAAGTGGTGTCCACGTGCAATGCGTCGACGAGGGACCGGTCATGGGTGACGATCAGGATCGTGCCGCCGAAGCCCTCCAACGCGGCCTGCAGCTGTTCGATGGTTTCGACGTCGGCATGGTTGGTGGGCTCGTCGAGAACCAAGACGTTAGCCGCCCGGATCTGGAGGACGGCCAAGGCGGCGCGGGTCCGTTCGCCTAGTGACAAGGTGCTGCACGGGCGCATGACGTGTTCCGCGCCCAGCTGGAACTTGGCTAACAGGGTGCGGGTCTCGGCGTAGTCGTCCGTGCCGATCGCGGCCATGACTACGTCGAGCAGTGGTCGGTCCCCGCTGACGACGGACCGTTCTTGGTCAAGGGCCCCGATGCTGGTTCGGGCGCCCCACGATATCCGGCCGCCGGCGGGCGCGGCGCCGAGGAGGACCCTCAATAGCGTGGACTTACCCGAACCGTTCCCGCCCACCAGGGCCACGCGCGAACCAGCGGGGACATGGGTGGAGACGGGACCGACGCTGAAGCTGCCCGTCGCGGCGACGACCTCGTCGAGGGTGAGGACCACATCGGCGGGCGCCGGCGCCTCCTCGATGTGGTACCGCAGCACCCACTCCTTGCGAAGCTGCTCCGGCTCGTCCAGTCGTTTGATCGCATCGCGAGCCCGCCGTGCCCGCATCTCCTGCTTCTTGATGCCAGCGTTCACCACCGTCCAGTCGATCTTGCCGATGTGGTTCGGGTCGTGAGCGTGCTGATGCGCAGCGGCACGGGCCTTGCCTGCCCATTGCTCCTGACGTTGTGCGAAGCCCTGCAGGGCATCCCGCTCGTTGGTGAATCTCTGGTATTGCTCGCGACGTTGCCGCACTTGGAGCTGCTTCGCTTCGCGGTAGTCGGTCCAGCCCCCAGCGAACGCGTTCACCCGCTGCTGGCGGATGTCCAGCTCCAACACACTGGTGGCCACCTCGTCGAGGAAGTGACGGTCGTGTGAAGCGATCAAAACCGGCGCATCGACGCCCTGCACGAAAGCGGCCATCTCGGCCAGCCCGCGTTCGTCGAGGTTGTTCGTCGGCTCGTCGAGTAGCAACACATCAAAGCGGCTCACCACGACTGAGGCCATCGCCGCCCGAGCCGCCTGTCCACCCGACAGGGCACCCAGCGGCCGGTCCAGCTCGATTGGAAGACCGATCCTCGTCAGCGTCTCGGCCAGGCGGACGTCAAGATCAGCCCCGCCCAGGGCCAGCCACCGGTCGAGTGCCGCGCTGTACTCGTCGTCGCTACCTGGGGCCCCGTCGGCGAGCGCAGCAGCCGCCGCCTCGTACCTCGCGAGGGCCTGCGTGACGCCGGTGCGCCGCCCAGCGTACCCGGCGATGGTCTCCGAGACATCGGGGACGGACTGCGGGAGGTAGCCGATGGTGGCGTCGCGGGGAACAGTGCGGATGTCACCAGCCTCGACGGGCAGCTGGTTGGCGATCATACGCAGCAGCGTCGACTTGCCAGCGCCATTAGGCCCCACCAAGGCGACGACGTCCCCCGGGGCAACCGTCAGGTCTAGGTCGTGGAACAAGGAATGTGCGCCGAAGGAGCCGGACACGCCGGACAGGTGGAGTGAAGGCATTGAACGACCTCGAATCATCTCCGGAGGCGATGCCGCCACCGGCATGGTCGGGCTGAAGGATCACTTCCACATGCTATCTCCTCCAGCCAGCGACCGGTAATACAGGCAACTACTTGAGTCGACTCGTCCAAAACTTTCGCCTCGACGGGATCGTTGCCTCACGTGATTTCTCCGGCTGCGTGCTTCGTTGCCTCGCGTAAGGGTCTCCGCGTCTGGGCATGATCGATCATGGAGCTGACGATGAGCCAACGTCAGGCTGCGACGAAGAAGCTGACACTCGC
>JAUNKK010000046.1 GCA_030532825.1 Propionibacteriaceae bacterium | reverse complement strand
GCGTCAACAGCAGCGCCAGCCCGATGGCGACGGGCACCGCCAGCGTCAGCGCGATCAGTGACGACAGCACCGTCGTCCACAGCAACCCCGCCACGCCGAACGCTGGGGGCCGGGACGACGAGTTGAAGACCGTGGCGGTGAAAAAGCTTGCGGTGTTGTCCAGCAGCGGCTGCCAGGCGTTCGTCAGCAAGAACACCCCGATGATGAGGACCACGACGACGATCAGGGCGCTGGACAACTTCGCGGATCCGCTGAACAGCTTGTCCCCAAGGGGGCTGGGTGTCTCTAGTCGGGTGCCCGCGGCCGGGCCCGGCGTTGGGGCGGAGGGGCTGGGTGGGGGTGCTGTGTGCTCGGTCATGAGATCTCCGCGATGGCCTCGGCCACCTTGTTTCGTAGCTGCTCCGGTAGCGGCGCGTAGCCCAGCTCTTCCAGGGCCGCCTGCGACTCGGCCGCGGCGAACAGCCCCAGGAAGTCCCGCACTAGCTGTGGGTTGGAGCCCCCGGCGGAGCAGACCACCGCGTAGGTGACCATCACAGCCGGGTAGGTGCCGTCGCCCGCGGTGTAGTCCAGGCCGAGCCTGAGGTCGTTGCCCTCGCCCTGCTGCTCGGCCTCCGCCACGGCCGCGGCCGCCGCGTCGCCGGTCAACTCCACGCCGTTTAGGCGCGCGATCTGCAGGTCGCGTTCCAGCGCGGCCCCCCACTCGACATAAGTGATGGAGTTGCCGGTGGCGGCGACGGAGTCGGCCACACCGGCGGTTTTCTCTTTACCTTCGCCGTGGGCGGTGGGCCATTTCTTGGCGGGTGCGTAGGGCCAGGCGCCTTCCGCAGCAGCCGCCAGATAGGTGGTGAGACTTTCGGTGGTGCCGGATTCATCCGCCCGGTAAAACACCGCGATCTCCTCCGCGGGCAGGTCAGCGCCCGGGTTCTGCGCCGCGATCTCGGGGTCGTTCCAGACGGTGATCTGGCCGTCGAAGATCTTCGCGATGAGCGGCGGTGTCAGGTTCAGGTCGTCAATGCCCTCCAAGTTGTACACGAACGCGATGGGGCCGAAGACCAGCGGCAGGTTCCAGGCGTCGTTGCCGCCGCAGCGCAGCCGAGCCCGGTCTGTCTCAATCACCCCGTCCTTCTCCGTGGTCAGCAAGGCAGCGTCGGAGCCAGCCCAGTCGATGGTGCCCCCGAAGAACGCCTTGATGCCGGCGCCGGAGCCGGAGGCGGTGTAGTCGATGGTGGTGCCGGGGCAGGCGGCGACGTAGTCCTGGACCAGCATCTCGACGGTGGTCTTCTGGGAACTGGCGCCCTCCCCGCGCAGTGACCCGCCGGGGCAGGTTGGCTGGAAGGAGGTGGCGGCCCGATTAGATACCCCGCTGGGGGGCGCGACGGGGACACCCACCGACGCGCACGCCGACAGCAGTACTGCGCCACCGAGCGCAACGAGGCGCAGCTTCATGGTCTGTCCACCTTCCTGAGCGTCAGCTTCCAGGAAGGACCGTAAGGGCTTCGCGTGACGGGTTCCCTACACCAGGGTTAACGTCAGGTGAACAGGTGGGGTTCTTCGCAACAGCTGGTTGAGCGCCTGACCACTCCAGAAGGTCAGGAAGTTGCCATCGCGCAGAAGCGATGCCGCGGCAGTCATAGGTGAAGTATTCCGCACCGTCGGTCTGAAAGTTGCCGCTTTAATGTGGGCCCGCGATTCCCGGACTGAGGACTACCCAGAGCGCACCGACGGTGATACCGTCGTAGCACCAGGCTGAGGGTGAGTCTGTTTCGATAGTCGACGAGGATTGCGAAAAACCATGCCAGCGATTACTTCATCTGAACTGACCGAACAGCCGGAGGGTGTACCCCCGGTTGCCCTGACCGAGGAAACAATCGAGAAAGACCGGCGGCTAAGCCCGTTGAAGATCGCCATCTGGGCGGTGATCGCGCTGCTAGGGGGCGTTGCTTGGGTGATGATCGCCCTGGTACGTGGGGAGACGATCAACGGCATCTGGTTCGTCTTTGCCGCGGTCTGTTCTTATTTCATCGCCAACCGCTTCTACGCCAATGTCATTGAGCGGTACCTGACGAAGCCCGACGATCGACGCGCCACTCCCGGCGAATACCGGCTCGACGGTCACGACTTCGTTCCGACCGACCGCCGCATCCTCTATGGCCACCACTTCGCCGCGATTGCCGGTGCCGGCCCGCTGGTCGGTCCCGTGCTGGCGGCGCAGATGGGCTACTTGCCCGGCACGATCTGGATTATCGTCGGCGTCGTGTTCGCCGGGGCGGTGCAGGACTATGTGGTGTTGTTCTGCTCCATGCGGCGCGGTGGCCGATCCATTGGGCAGATGGCCAAGGACGAACTCGGCCGCTTCGGGGGGATCGCCGCCCTCATCGCCACTTTGGTGATCATGCTCATCATCATCGCCATTCTGGCGCTCGTCGTGGTCAACGCCCTTGGTGAAAGCCCATGGGGTGTGTTCAGCGTCGGCATGACCATCCCCATTGCGCTGTTTATGGGCGTGTACTTGCGTTATCTGCGTCCCGGCAAGGTGGCGGAGGTGTCGCTGATCGGCGTTGTCTTGCTGCTCGCGGCCATCGTCGGCGGCGGCTATGTGGCGGGCACCGAATGGGGCAAGGCGCTGTTCACCCTCGACCCACTGGCCATCGCCTGGGCGATCATCATCTACGGCTTCGTCGCCGCGGTCCTACCCGTGTGGCTGTTGCTTGCGCCGCGTGACTATCTGTCGACGTTCATGAAGGTCGGCACCATCGCGATGCTCGCCGTCGCCATCGTTGTGGTTCGGCCCACCATTGAGGTGCCAGCCCTGACGATCTGGGCTTCCCGAGCAGACGGCCCGGTGTTCAGTGGTTCGCTGTTCCCGTTCCTATTCGTCACCATCGCCTGCGGGGCGCTATCCGGGTTCCACGCCATGATTTCCTCCGGCACCACCCCGAAGCTGATAGAGAAGGAACGCCAGACCCGGTTCATCGGCTACGGCGGCATGCTCATGGAGTCGTTTGTCGCGATCATGGCCTTCGTCGCCGCCCTGTCCGTGGACCACGGCATCTACTACGCCATGAACTCCTCCATCGCGGCCACGGGCGGCACCGTTGAGGGAGCCGTGACCTTTGTGAATTCGCTGGGCCTGACGGGGGTCAACCTGACCCCGGAGCAGCTGACGGAGACCGCCCGCATGGTTGGTGAACACACCGTCGTTTCCCGCACGGGTGGCGCCCCGACGCTGGCCGTGGGGCTGGCGGGCATCATGCACCAGTGGTTCGGCGGTCCCGAGATGATGAGTTTCTGGTACCACTTCGCCATCATGTTCGAGGCCTTGTTCATCCTCACATCGGTGGACGCCGGTACGCGCGTCGCGCGGTTCATGCTCTCCGACGCACTCGGCAACTTCTACCCGAAGTTCCGCGAGGCCAGTTGGAAGCCGGGCAGCTACCTGACGACGGGGTTGATGGTTGCGGGCTGGGGCTCGATCCTGCTGCTGGGCGTCACCGACCCGTTGGGCGGCATCAACACGTTCTTCCCGCTATTCGGGGTGGCGAATCAGCTGCTGGCAGCCATCGCACTGGCGGTGTGTTTGACGATCTTCGCCCGGCGGGGGAGGAAGTGGACGCTTCTCATCGTCGCCGTGCCGCTGATGTTCGCGGCCATCGTGACCATCACGGGGTCGTTCCTCAAGATCTTCAGCACAGACCCCAAGGTCGGCTATTGGGCCAATCACAACCGCTACGTCGCAGCCTTGCGCGACGGGGCCACAGAACTGGGCGGCGTCCAGGGCCGGGAGGCCATGGAGGCTGTGGTGCGCAACACGGCGGTGCAGACGACGCTGTCGGTGGTCTTCCTGGCATGCGCCCTGGTCGTGATCGCGATGTGCGTGTGGCAGGCCATTCGAGCGGTGCGGACCGGAGGCGGACCCAACACGGAGGACCCTGCGGTGCAGTCGCGAATCTACGCGCCCGCCGGGCTGGCCGCGCTGCCCGCCGAGAAGGAACTGGCCACGGCCTGGAACGAGTACTACGCGGAGCATCCCGACGCTGACATCCGGGGCGGGGGCCATTGATGCAGGCGCGGCGGGCCCTGAGAGGGGTGGGGTGGGCCCGCCTGGCCAACGGTTGGCGTCGCCTCGCCTGGTTCGTCAACGGCGTTTTGGGGGCCAATAAGTACCAGCAATACCTGGCTTACCATCGCCGATATGGGCACGGAGAGCCACTTAGCGAAAGCAAATTCTGGCGGTCCGAGGCTGACCGGCAGGATGGGGAAACCGCGGGACGCTGCTGCTGAAAGCGGCGATCGACGCTGGGCTGGTGTATACCCGCAACACTAAGACCACGCCGTGGTTCAAGGAGGCCTTCAGCCGGGACTTCTTCATCCGGCTGAACCTGGCCGTGGACCTTGTGTGTCCGGCAAGTCCGCTACCGCTGGCCTTGAGTACGGTGCCGGGCCGCGCTTACCTCTAGCGGGCCGTCGCCTCGACATCGGCCATCAGGCGCTGCGTCGGCGATGCGACGGCGTAGAGGCCGATGGCTACGACGATGGTGAGGATGCCCAGGCCGTAGTAATAGGTGGCGTCGCTGATCGCGCTGGTGCGTTCGATGATGACGGCAGCCAGGCCTTGGCCGGTGGCCGAGGCCAGCAGCCATAGGGCCATCGCCTGGGACGCGAAGTTCTTCGGGGCGAGCGCGGTCGTGGTCGACAAGCCGACGGGGGAGAGGAACAGCTCGCCCACCGTCTGAACGATGAACACCACCGCCAGGAACCACCACGGCGCTAGCGCCGCGCCCCCCGGCCACGCCTGGAACCCGTAGCCCATCATGACGGCCGACAGCCCGATGATGAGCACGGCAGTCGCAAACTTCACCACGGTGGAGGGGAACTTGCCCGCCCGGCGGGTGAAGAGCCAGCCGAAGAACGGGGCCAGGATGATGACGGTAGCCGGGTTCACCGACTGGTAGGACTCGGCGCTGAAACCCCAGCCGAAGAACGGGGTGGTGCCGTTGGTGTGGTCCTGGGCGAAGGTGGCCATCTTGCCCGAGGCCTGCTCGAAGATCATCCAGAACAGCACCGCCCCGATCCACAGCGCGATATAGGACCGCAGGTGGGTACGCTCCCTGGCAGTCACCTTCCGCGACCGGAACATGACAACGAAGTACGCGGCAGAAGCGCCCGTCGCGACGAGGAAGAGCGAATAGGCGATAGCCGTCGGCATCTCCCTTGTGATCAGGAACAGGACCGCGACAATCAACGCAGAGCCGACAACGGCACCGGCCGCGCCCAGCAGCAGCCGGTTGCGCGCCTGGCCCCGCAGTGGGTTGGGGATGTCGAAGGCGAACGCCGACAGTTTGTGTCGGCCGTAGAAGAAGGCCACGACGGCGAGACCCATGCCGACGGCGGCCGCGGCAAAGCCCGCGTGATAACCGAAGGAGGCCCTCAAGCCGCCGGTGACCAGCGGTGAGAAGAACGAGCCGATGTTGATCGACATGTAGAACAGTTGGAAACCGGCGTCGCGTCGCGGATCTCCCTCGTCATAGAGGCCGCCGACGATCGTCGACAGGTTTGGCTTGATGAAGCCGGTGCCGACGGCAACCAGTACGATGCCGGCCCATGACAGCGGGCCGGTGGGACCGGCCAGGCACAAGTGGCCTGCCATGATGATGAGGCTGCCGTACAGCGCCGAGGACCACGGGCCGATGATCCGGTCGGCGAAGATCCCGCCCGGAATCGCCAGCAGATACACGGCGGCGCCATACGCGGCCAGGATGACCTGTCCGGTGTTGTCGTCCAGCCCCATTCCGCCGTTTGCCACGGTGTCGGTGATGAAATACAGCAGGATGGCGCGCATCCCGTAGTAGGAGAACCGTTCCCACATCTCGACGTTGAGCATCCAAGGCAAGCCCTTGGGGTGGCCGAACAGGCCGCGATCCTGCTCCGACGGCGTGGTGCGCAGCGTGGGTGGCCGCCACCGGGATGTCCGGTGGCCAGCGGCGGGCTGGGCTGAAGGTGGTGTGGGGGTATTTGCTGGCATGTGAGTACTTCTTCCTGTGCGTGGACTCAGCGCCGAGACAAACCGTGAGGAGACTCCCGGCCAGTGATGATCGGTGTTCCCTAGGTTTCGCCTTGAGCCTAGCGGGTATGGCCGACACGGGGGCGTTTCTGTGCCGAAAGGCCGCCAAGGTATCGGCCGGGGTCGCATCTCCCGGGGGCTGGAGAGGGCGACGAGGCCCCTCGTTGTTGTTGGAATCGGATGCGGCAACGCGCGGCCCGGTCAGTCGCGTTGCCTCAAGGGGTGTGCCAGATTGGGGAAATGACCACAGAGGAATTCGATGTAGTAGTCATCGGTGGCGGGCCGCCAGGCGAGAACGCCGCCCAGTATGCCGTTGAAGGGACGGGGCTGACCTGCGCCCTAGTGGAAGCTGAGCGTGTTGGGGGAGAGTGTTCGTTCTGGGCCTGCATGCCCAGTAAAGCGCTGCTGCGTCCCATCGAAGTGGCGAATGCGACCAACGACCTAGAGGGCATCGAAAACACCCGGGTCATCCCGGAGGACCTGTTGGCCCGCCGAGACATCTGGCGGAGCCAATTGGATGATGCGAGCCAAGTTGCGTGGGCTGAGTCGGCCGGGCTGACTGTGGTTCGTGGCTTCGGACGGCTGAGCGCGCCACGAACGGTAGAGGTGACCGGAGAGGCTGGCAGCAGAACGCTCCGAGCGCGGCGAGCCGTGGTGCTGGCCGCAGGCAGCGTCGCGGCTATCCCAGACACGTTGTCTGGGATAGCCCCGTGGACTTCCCGAGACGCCACGGGGGTTCAAGAAGTCCCAGCTAGCATCGCGATAATTGGCGGCGGGGTGGTGGCCTGCGAGGCGGCTACCTGGCTGGCCGCGTTGGGCAGCCGCGTGACGATGCTGATCCGCGGCGATCGCCTGTTGCCGAGATCGGAACCGATGGCCTCCGATGCCGTCGCTGCCGGGCTGCGTGCGCGAGGCGTCGACATCCGTTTCGGCGCAATCCTTGGGTCCGCCAGCCGCGCTTCGGTTTACGACCGGCCGGAGGTGGGGCGAGTACATGGCGGTCTCGTTAGCCTGGGACTCGACGGTGAACACTTGGAGTTCGCGGAGGTGCTGGTGGCGACGGGGCGTCGACTCGCCGTCGCGGGCCTTGGGCTTGAGAAGGTTGGGCTGAGCCCTCGTGATTTTGACGGGCGGGTCGACCTGTTGGACGGCTGGCTGTATGCGGTCGGCGATATCTCGGGTGGACCGCAACTCACACACTGGGGCAAATACCAGGGCCGGGTCGTTGGCGAGCTGATCGCTGCCCGGGCTCAAGGGGGTCCCCAACCGGCGGCCCCACCCGTCGGGCCACTGGCGCCCGTGCCCAGCGTCGTGTTCACCGATCCGCAGGTGGCGCAGGTGGGGCCCACGGCTGAGGCGGCGCGACGAGCGGGACGTGATGTCCGTGTCGTGGACCTTCCTATGAACTCAGCCGCCGGCTATTCGCTGCTGCGCGACGACTCTGCCGGCGCGGCGCGTCTCGTGCTGGACGGGGACCGAATTCTGAGCGCCACGTTCGTGGGTCATGACGTCGCGGAACTACTGCACACAGCTACGGTCGCGATCACGGGGGAGGTGTCCCTGAACAGCCTTCGACGCGCAGTGCCGGCCTACCCGACAGCCAGCGAGGTATGGCTTCGCCTGGTGGAAGCCGCGGTCCGGTGACTGACAGCGGAGTGATCGAGGGTCCAGCCGCCGGTTGTTCCGGGTTGCGGTGAGACGTTCCACGGAATCACACGACCAATAGTTAAGGTTAGGTTTACCTTAATCATGTTCCTGGTGGGTAAGGCCACACGACGGCGCTCGCTGTGCCTGGCCTGCTGGGTTCTTGATCCTGAACGGAAAGGCACCAATATGCGCAAGATTCTCGCCGTTCTTGCGGCGGCATCCGTGCTGATCGTGGGGGGATGCGGCTCGTCGAGCGGCGACGGTGCAACCTCAGCGGCCAGCTCCTCAACCCCGGCAGCCGCCGCGACGCGCACCGTTGAGCATGCTAACGGCACGGCCGAGGTCCCCGAGCATCCCCAGCGGATCGTTTCCACCTCTGTGGTGTTGACCGGTACGCTGCTGGCGCTAGACGCGCCGGTCGTCGGCTCCGGTGGCTCGCAGCCAGATGGGCTCGGTCTCGACTCTCACGGTTGGTTTACCCACTGGAGCAGCATCGCTGAGGAACGTGGCGTGGAGTCCCTCTACACCGGCGGCAACCTTGACACCGAGACCATCCTGGCCGCGAACCCGGACGTCATCATCGTCTCGGCGACGGGCGGGGACAGTGCCGTAGATAGCTACGAGCAGCTGAACCAGATCGCCCCCACCCTGGTGATCGACTACAACAGCCAGGACTGGGAGAGCGTCACCCGTCAGGTGGCTGATCTGCTGAACCTCACCGAGAAGGCCGACAGTGTGCTCGCGGAGTTCGACACCTTCGCCGCTGAGGCGCAGGCGAAGATCCAACCCCCTGCCGCCCCGGTCAACATCGCCGTCTACAACGGCGAGCAGGGGCTCTCCGTCGGGCTGCCGACCGCGCCGCAGGCACTGATCCTGCAGAAGCTGGGCATCCCCGTCGCCGACACTGGCGTCGAACCCGAGGCGGGTCGCAAGGACTTCGCCTTCACCTCGCCCGAACAGGCCGTCACGTACCTGAAGGCTGATGAGATGCTGCTCGTCGGTAATGAACAGTCGGACGTTGATACCCTGCTGCAGGATGAGCGATTCACCACCATCCCGAGTGTGCAGGGCAAGCAGGTCAAGCCCCTGGGGTTGGCCTCTTTCAAACTGGACTATTACGCCGCCAAGGAACTCGTGGATAACGCCGTCGCCGCGTACCCGAAGTGATCCTGAATCCGACGGTCAAGGTGGCCGGGTGCGGTGGGTTGTTGCTCGCTGGGCTCGGCCTCCTATCGTTGTTCATCGGCTCTGGGCAGGTGCCCTTGAACGAGGTCTGGGCGGTCTTGACTGGCACCGCCCCCTCCCAGGCCGAGCATGCGATCGTCTGGAAGCTGCGTCTCAACCGCATCCCCGTCGCGGTCGTCGCGGGCGCGGCCCTCGGCGTCGCCGGGGCGCTGACCCAGACGCTGACCCGCAACCCGCTCGCGGAGCCGGGGCTGTTGGGCGTCAATTCCGGGGCGGCCCTCGGCGTCGCGATCGGGTACACGCTCCTCGCCTCACCCGCGACGGGGGTTGTGGTCGCGTTTGCGCTGATCGGGGCGGCGTTAACCGGCGGCCTCGTGCTCATCGTCGGGGGAGTGATCACCGGGAAACGTGACACTCTCCGGCTCATCCTCAGCGGGGCTGCGCTGTCCGCCGTCGCATCCTCCGGTACCCACTGGCTGGTGGTCACGAACCCGGCTGCTTTCCAGAGCTTCCGGGGCTGGGCCTCGGGCACCGTGAACCTGCGACCCCTCCCGCTCGTCGTCGTGTGTGCCGTCCTGGCGGGCGTCGCGGTGCTCCTGGTACTGGCGCTGAGTCGCGACCTGAACGCCTTGGCTCTCGGCAACGACATGGCCATGTCCCTGGGTGCGCGCCCGCGCCTGACCTGGGCCGTCTCCGGTGGTGCGGCTGTCGTGCTGAGCGGCTGCGCCACCGTCCTCGTCGGGCCCATCGGTTTCCTGGGCCTTATGGCCCCGTTGTTGGTGCGGGCCCTGGCTGGGCCCAAGGTCGTACCGCTCGTGCTGGGGTCCGCGATGTTCGGGGCAGCGACGCTGCTGCTGGCCGACGTCGTGGGCCGCGTCATCATCCCGCCCCGGGAGGTCGCGGCCGGCATCATCTGCGCCCTGATTGGTGGTCCGCTCTTCGTGACCGTGGCCCGCCGCATGCGGGTGGTGCGGCTATGAACGACAGCCTCGCCCCCGGGCGTCGCCTACGAGTCGGGCCCGTCACCACCCTCTGGTACCCCCGCCCCGGGCTGGTTGCGGTGCTGCTTGTGCTGGCCTGTCTGGGGTGCGCCTGGTTTCTGCTGGCAGCGGGCAAGATCCAGTTCAGCCCCGAGGAGATCCTCTCGGTCTTGACCGGCGCCGACGATTCGCCGCGCGCCGCGGTGTTGTGGGACGTCCGGTTGCCGCGGGTGGCGACCGGATTCGCGACGGGTGCCTGTCTGGGCCTCGCGGGCTTGGTCTTCCAGTCTCTCTCGCGCAACGCTCTTGGTTCCCCTGAGATCATCGGCATGGTCAGCGGCGCCGCCCTCGGCGCGGTCGTCGGCATCACGCTGTTTCGAACCTCCGCATGGGCGACATCAGTCGCGGCGGTGCTGGGCTGCGCCGTCGCGTCGTTTGTGGGGTACTGGCTTTCCGGCTATGGCTCAGCCATGGTCTCGCGCATGGTGCTGATCGGGATCGGGTTGTCAGCGATGTGGAGTGCGTTGAGCGAACTATTGCTGACTCGCACTGACCCGAATATCGCCGTCGCCGCCCAGATCTGGCTGGTTGGTTCGCTGAAGACGCGGACGTGGGAGCATGCGCTGGTGCCCGCCGTCGCGTTGGTCATCTGCCTGCCCGTGGTGGTGCACTCAGCACGAAGCCTCACCGTCTTGGACCTAGGCTCTGACATGGGGTCGCAGGTCGGGCTGTCCGTGCCTCGCCTGACGCGGACGATGGTGGCAATCGGGGTGCTGCTGACCGGGGCTGCCATCGCCAGCACCGGGCCCATCTCGTTCGTGTCCTTGGCGGCGCCGCAGATCGCCCGCGGTTTGGCTGGGGGTCGCGCGATCCCCGTCACAACCTCGGCCCTGACCGGTGGTGCCTTGCTGCTGTTCGCGGAGAGCTTGGTTCAGGCGATGCCGGAGCCCCTACGCGCCCCCGTCGGCATCGCCACCAGCGCCCTCGGCGGCGTCTACCTACTCATTTTCCTGCTGCGGAGGTCGCTGTGAATCCCCTATTAGAGGCCCAAGCGCTGAGCGTCTCCTATGGCGACGGTGACATCGTGCGCGACGTCGACCTCGCGATCCCCGACGGGGGTTTCACCACCATCGTCGGGCCCAACGCCTGTGGTAAATCGACGCTGTTGCGGGCTCTAGCCCGCCTGCTGCCCCCGTCACAAGGGAGGGTGCTGCTCGACGGACAGCCGATTTCCTCCCTCCCGAGCCGACAGATGGCGCGCCGGTTGGCGTTGCTGCCGCAAGCGCAGACGATGCCTGAAGGGCTGCGGGTGCGGGACCTCGTCGCCCGCGGCCGCTTCCCCCACCAGTCCTTTTTCCGCCGCTGGAGCGACGACGATGAGCGGGCCGTCGCCAGGGCACTCGCCGTGACGAGTACGTCGGCCATCGCGGACCGCCTCGTGGATGAACTCTCTGGGGGGCAACGGCAGCGGGCCTGGATTGCCACCCTCCTCGCCCAGGACACCCCCATCGTGCTGCTGGACGAACCAACCACCTTTCTGGACCTCACCCACCAAATCGAGGTCCTGGAGTTGTGCGCCTCGCTGCAACGCGATGGGCGTACGGTGGTGGCTGTACTCCACGATCTCGGGCTCGCCGCCCGCTATGCCACGCACATGGTGGCCATGAAAGAAGGGCGAATTAGCGCCCAAGGAACACCCGCTGAGGTGATCACCCCGGAGATTATGCGGGACACCTTTGGGCTGGCCTGCCTCGTCGTCGATGATCCCGTCACGGGCACCCCGTTGGTGGTGCCGGAACGGCCCGTGGCGGCGGCATGAACCTGATCCGGCATCCCGAACTCCGGCCGGTCCCCGAGGTCGTGCGCACCCAGCCCGGATGGTGGCGGCGACTTCTGGCTGACCCCGCGCAGGCGCAGGTTCTCTGGAACTCGGCGGATCGGTTGCCCCTGATCGGTCCAGCGGTCACGCGCGACGGGGTAGAACTGGTCGAGGTGACCTTCCTGGCGGAGGGCGCCCCGGACACCGAGTGGCTGGTCCACCTCAACAGTCTCACTGATCGACGACGCGAGACGCTGCAGCCTTTCCGCCTGGAGCGAGTACCCGGAACCGAACTGCTCGGCGGCACCTTCCTGCTACCCGCCGACGGAGTGTTTTCCTACCGACTCACCGACATCACCGGATTGCCCGACGATATCGGAAGCGATCGTTCGGGCTGGCGCGAGGTGCACGGCCGTGGCGGCCCCGACCCCCGTAACCCGCAGCGGTTGCCCACCCCGCTCGGTGGAGATGCATCGGTCTGGACCGGTCCCGCCGCCCCATGGGTCGACTGGCCGGTTTCCGAGACCGACGGCTGGGCCGAGACGACCCGCGATGGGGTAATGGTCCGGGTGCTACCCGGCGACGAACGGGTGGTGGTGTGCTTCGATGCGGAACACTGGAAAGGGCTGGGCTTGGGGGCCGCCGCCCGCGCGGCCGGGCTGCGGCACACCCTCGTCCAGGTCGGATCGGGGAACTTTGAGGAGCGGGGCGCCACCCTGACCGATCCCGATCGTGCCGCTGAGCGCTTGCGGCTCGCGCTGCGGACGGCGAGCGCCGTGCTCGGCCGGGACGTGCGCTGGGCGGATGTCGTCGCCGGTCAGTCGTTCGGCGGCCTGGCGGTGGGCTGGGTGTTGGCGAAGCATCCGGACTTGGCGCGCGCTGGCGTCGTGCAGTCCGGTTCGTTCTGGCATCGTTCGGCGGGCGACTGGGGCGACGAGGGGCCCGGTGACCTGCTGCAGTTGCTTCAGCGTGGGGAGGCCGATTCGGCGCGACCCGTGATCGTGCAGGTTGGGGCCGAGGAAGGGTTCATGTTGCCGCTCAGCCGTGCCTATCGGGATGTGCTGCTGAGGCGGGGCGCGGGGGATGTCGGCTACCGGGAAGTGCGAGGCGGTCACGACTACGCCTGGTGGCGTGCGGGTCTCGTCGACGCGCTCGGCGAGCTGGAACGCTGCGGCTATGCCTGACGAGGCCGCGCGGCTCCCACTCCGCCTGCCTGCCGCCGCATAGACTTGCGGCGCCGTCCACCGCTGACGGCTGGCAGAAAGGCGATCCATGACCAACCTCATTCCCTATCTCAACTTCCCCGGCACCACCGAGCAGGCGATGGAGTTCTATCACTCCATCTTCGGCGGCGACTACGGCAGGTCCTCCTTTGCAGAGTTCGGGGCCTTGCCCGCCGATCACGAGCACGCCGACGCCACCATGCACGCGCAGCTCGTCAGCGATGCCATCCGCATCATGGCCGCTGATCACTTCCCGGGCCTCGGGCCCGACGTTACGCCGGGCAATAACATCTCGTTGGCCCTCGTCGGCCCCGACGACGAAGAACTCACCGGCTATTTCAACCGCCTCAGCGAGGGCGGGACGGTCGTTGCCCCGTTGGAAACTCAGATCTGGGGCGACAAGTACGGCGCCCTCGTTGATAAGTTCGGCATCCACTGGATGGTGAACGTCGAGCACTCGAAGGACAGCTGAGCCCTCACTCGTTGCTCCCGTCCCCGGCGGAGATAGAGGGACGCTCGGCGGCACCCCGGGCCCTTCCGGTATTCTCATTCGCGCTGGGCGCTGCGGCTGTGGCCTACGGAGCCCATATCGCGTTCACGTCCTGCGTCACTCCGTCTGCCGCGTCGGGTCCCGTCCCGGCGACGATCCGCGACACAGCCACGTGAAAGCGCTCCCATGCTGGATCGACCCAAGGAGTGCCCATGTCGGCCCTGATACCGCGCCCCAACTTCGTTGCCTGGGGGGACGGGCAGTTCACGCTCACCGACCAGACCCCAGTCGGGTGTGCCCCCGACGCGAGCCCGGAAGCACTGGCCGCGGCGCGGGGCGTCCGGCGGGTGCTGTCAGCCACCACGGGCCTGCTGCTACCCGAGGGCCCAGGAGGCCTCGCCGTCGCCCTCGACCCGAACCTCCCCGCCGAGGGCTACCGCCTCGACGTGCGACCCGACGGCGTGACGCTCACCGCTGCCGACTATCGAGGCGCGCAGTGGGGTGCCCAGACCCTGCTGCAGCTGGCTCCCGCCGATGTCTATGCCGTTCCTCTCGGCCGGCCCGTGCCGCTCACCGCGGCCCACATTGAGGACGCCCCGCGCTTCCCGCGCCGCGGCGCCATGCTGGACTCGGCCCGCCACTTCGTGCGACTCGCTGAGGTGCTGGACTTCGTCGACTGGCTGGCCCGTCACAAGCTGAACGTTTTCCACTGGCACCTCAGCGACGACCAAGGCTGGCGTGTTGCCGTCGACAAGTACCCGCTGCTGGCCCTCAAGGCCAGCTGGCGAGCCAAGACCTCGAACCGCGTCTGGGGTGACGACGGCACCCCGCACGGCGGCTACTACACGCTGGCGCAGCTTCGCGCCGTCGCCGACTATGCGCGGGAACGCGGCGTTGAGATCGTCCCTGAGATCGACTTCCCCGGCCACGCCACCGCGGTGTTGTTCGCCTATCCGCAGTTCGCCACCGACCCGAGCGCGGCGACGGAGGTAGCGCACTACCCGACCATCTTCGACAACGTGCTGAACTTCTCGCCCGAGGCGCTGGACTTCGTCCACGACATCTGGGCCGAGGTCATTGCAGCGACCGGCGCCCGTCATGTCCACATCGGCGGCGACGAGGTGCCGACGACCCACTGGGAGGCCTCGCCCGAGGTGACTGAGCGAGCCAGGGACCTCGGCGTCGCGGACGTTCGCTCGATCCAGCGCTGGTTCACGCTGCACCTGCGCGACTGGCTGACCGCGCAGGGGGTGACGCCCATCGGCTGGGATGAGGTCATCGACGAGGGCCCGGTCCCCGGCATGGTGTGCCAGGCATGGCGGGGCGCCGAATACGGGGTCAAAGCGGCAGGACAGGGCATGGACGTCGTGATGAGTCCCACCAGCCACACCTACTTCGATTTCTACCAGTCGGAGCTGCGGGAAGAACCCTACGGGCAGGGCGACGTCACCACCCTGGAGAAGGCGTACGGCTTCGATCCGCTCGACGGCGTCACCCCGGAGGCCGCGGAGCGCGTCCTGGGCACCCAATTCCAGCTGTGGTCCGAGTTCCTGCCCACCTACCGCGCCGTCCAGTACGCCGCCTGGCCTCGGGGCTGCGCGCTGGCGGAGGTGGCCTGGTCGGCGGCCGGAGACCGGGATTTCGCGGACTTCTCGTCCAGGCTCACCGGGCACCTGGAGCGCCTCGACGCGGCAGGCGTCAACTACCGGCCCCTAGATGGCCCACGCCCCTGGCAGACGGGCGGGACGGGGTGGCGTCGCCGCCCACCGGAAGACTGACGGGCTCCGCCGGCACTCGCCCGAGGCCTGGGGTGAGATTTGGGGCCCCGGGCGAGTGGGTGGGCCGCCTACGAGGCGACGTGCAGCACCACGGGCCAGTTGGTTCCGCGGCTCGGTTTCGAGTAGTTCCAGAAGTTCGTGTCCTGCCACTGGCCGTCCCGCAGGTGCTGGGCCTGCGACTCAGTGAAGGCGGCCGGCCATGTGAAGCCCTGGCTGAGGCCGTTCTGGTGAGCCGCGAACTTCCAGCGACTGCTGCCCTCGGGCGTCAGCTCCAGGTCGTAGGTGTTGCCTGCTGTGAGCGCCACCGGGGTGGCTAGGGGAACGTCATACCAGGCGAAGCTGAGGACCTGGTAGTTGGCGACGGGGTAGGTCCGGGCGTTCGCGGTGGGCTGGCTAATCCGGCCCGAGGCCAGCTCGGAACCGTCATGCAGTAGCCGCCAGCGCAGGGCGCCCGCCACCGTCGCCGCGGTCGCCACCGACAGCCCGCTGATGCGTTTGTCAGCGCCGGGGGTAAACCGTTCGCGGATGGGCTGGCCGCTGCTGGTCTCGTAGGTGCGCTGGGGGTCGATGCTGCCACTGGCGATATCGGCGACGCCTTGAATGGCGCCGTCGGTCGTCGTCAGCTGCATGATGGGCGACATGCGGTTGGCGCCCGAGCCCTCACTGGTGAAGTTCTGCCATTGCCAGGCGCCGTTGGACCCGGCGGCGCGGCTGCCCCACAGGGTGGACCAGTCGGTGGCGTTGAGCCACCGCGAGGGCTGTCCCAGTTCCTTCACGACGGCGGCATTGTTGCTGCTGATGAAGTTCGCGGCCGGGTTGGGGTCGATATTTTGCAGCAGCACGTGATACAGCGTGCCTGCCATCAGTGGTGCTGGGCTGGATTCGAAGGTGATCTCCGGGAGCAAAGATGCGGCTGCCTCCGATGCCAACCCGGGGGAGTAAGTGGCCGTCGCTAGGGGCTGGGCCGCGAAATCCGGCAGGTGCGCGTCCGTGCCGTCGTCTGGCAGCACGGTGATGCGGATGCGGCCGCCGTTGCCCTTGGAGTAGCCGGTGCCGGCCGGCCAGTAGAGCCGTACCTTCTGCAGGGTGCCGTTGATGACGGCGCGGAATCGGTTGGAGGCGATGCGTTCGAGACCCCCGGACACGCCGACCACCGTGTTGTGCAGGGAGGTCATGGTGAAAACCCCGGGCCCATAGAGGCGGGCGAACTCGGGGGAGTCGAGCCGCAGCCCGCCGTCTACGGGCAGCACTAGACGGGAGTCAGCGTCTGGCGCGGGGCTGGGCGTATCGGCCGGGTCGGCGGCGTGTGCGGAACCAGCCGCCGTTATGGCGGCAGCCGACAGACACAGGGCCCCAAAGGAACGACGCGGCATCCGGGAAGAAGTGAAACGATTCATTGACGGTCCTTACGGCAACTCGCGAAAAGGCTGGGATCACTCAACGCTAGCCGTTGCTGCCGTCGCCCGGAAGGGCCCTAGTGTCGGCCGAAAGGCCGACACTAGGGCTATCTGGTCTCCTCTGGGGCTGCCGGGTGAGGCCATCGCCGCCCGGGGCCGGGGTGCGCAGCCCGATGGATGTCAGGCGAAAGTGCGCGCTGGCATCTTGGCGCGCCAGCGCCACACGGCCCCGAATCCCGCCAGCGCTACGACGGTCAAGGCCAACAGGAGGAGCGACGGCGTCAGTGCGTCGTCGGATTGTGGGATGCGAAGCTCTCCCACGTAGTGCATCACCGGTTGCCCGCTACTGGTAATCCACTGCCGCGGATCCCAAGGGCCGAGTAGCGGCGCCAGATAGTAGACGGCGAAGAACAGGATCAACGCGAACGCCCGCTGAGTCCCTGTGGAGCCAATCAGCAGCCCAAGGGCAGCGAACACGGTGCCGATGAGCGTCGCGAACCCGGCAAGAGCTAGCAGGTGCAGCGCCGACGGCGCCTGGGGCAGTGGATAGCCGTCCTCGCCGCCCCCGGCGAAGCTTCCGGCGACGCCGGACGTCAGCGTCGCGATGAGCACTACAACAAACATGGCGCCTGTGCTCGTGGCGAGCTTAGCGGTGAGGAAGCGAGACGGGGTGAGCTGAGGCCAGCGCAAAACGATGCCGCCGCTGCGCAGGTCGTGCGACGCGATGATCATGCCAATGGTGAAGCCCGCGAAGGGCAGCAATAGCATGCAGGCCAGGGTCAGGGTGTTGGCGATCAAGCCCGGCCCCGTGAGGACGCTCATCGCCTCCACCATCTTCTCGTAGTCGTACCGCAGCGGGTTATCGATCGTTTCCATTCCTGCGGCATCCACGCTGACCACGAGAGGCCGGGACAGGGCCTGTTCCAGCGTCTCGCCAAGTTGAGCATGCTGCTGCAGGGAGTCCTCGAAAAGGCTTTTCCTGTTATCGCGCAGTGCTATGGCCGAGTAGAGATTCCAGACTCCGAAAAGCAGGCCGGTGGCTACTGCCAGGTGAAGGGTAAAAGAGTATGTCAACCAGCGGAGTTCGCGCTTAACCTCGCTCCAAGTACTCACGATACACCTCCCTCATATTGCGGCCTCGCTGGACCTCGCTGCTCACATCGGTGAGGGTTCCGTCGCGAAGGATGTGGGCGTGGGTGGCGACGTCCTCCAGGACTGCTAGGTCGTGCCCGGTCGCGATGATCAACCGCTGCTCCTGGTCGCGGGCGTGGGTAATGCGCTGCTTCACTAGGTCCCGGGCGTGCTGATCAAGACCATTGACGAACTCATCAAGGGCCAGCACAGGGGGCGACGAGGCGAACGCAATACCCATCATCACCAGCTTGACCTGACCGGTGGAGAGGGTTCCCGCTCTCGCCTTGCGCCAGGTGCGCGGGACCAAAGAGGCGACCGCTGGGTGCTCGAAACCCCGGCGATCATTGAGGAAATAGGCCACGTTCTGGGCGACGGTCCAGCGGGGATAGAGCAGGAACCGGTCCAGCACTCCGAAGGCGCGCCCACCGATGGGGAGGGAATGGCCCTCCCCATCGGTGACGTCAACCGACCCGGAATAGGTCTGCAACCCCAGCAGGCAGGTCAGTAGTGTGGTCTTGCCGGATCCGTTTTCGCCGAGCAGGGCGACTACGCTACCTCCCGTTGCGGTGAGATTCACTCCCCGCAGCACCTCTTGGTGGAAACTCTTTCTCAGGTCGGTGACGTTGAGCTGTGGCATCAATCTAGCCACCACATTCGCCACCCGCCATCAGCTTGGACCTTAGTCCGGACGGTTGACGTGGCATGATAGACGTTGGCATTTCCCCACGGGGTTGGCACTCCGGCGCCGACAGTATAGCTACCGCGCCAGTGGTGCTCTTTATTGTTCGCGAGAATACGGGTTGTGCCATTTTCGCTGACGGTGTTCGGGAAAATAGCGCCGCTAGATTGGTGTCCGCTACTCCAGGTTACCTTTGAACCATCGTATCCGAACTCGACGCTTTCTCTGGCCCACATCAAGAATGAACCCCTATAGATGCTTGCGGTCCTGGTGCGGACGCTCTCGTTGTCGCCAGAAGTGCTCTCGGCGTCCGCCGATGTTTCGGACGCTGCCCCGTCTTTCCAGGCTTGTGTTGCCTGCTGGGCCTGTTCCTCTTGTTGGTCATCTGAGACTACTGCGCTTGAATCGGCGTGGGCTGTGAAGGTTCCACCGAGGCCGAGGTCAGGCCGCAGCCAGTCCAGCGACCAAGGTTGTGGAAATCTTGCTGGAACGGCGGATAGTGTGTTTCACGGCTGCTCCTCTCTTTCATGTTGTAGCTTCGTTGCCGTGTCTGATCGCGACACTACCTCTAGATGACGCCATGAGCAAGAGATGGTTGCCCAAAGTCAATTTATTAAAGCAAATATGGTCTGACTAGGTATTTTATCAAGATCTCTGGATGTCAGCTACGTCTTAGCAGCCTTTTCGTCGGTCTTGGCTGGCCAGGCGGGGTAGCCGACCTAAAGTGAGTGATCCATGATGAGTAGAGGCCTTAGCGGCGGGTGCCTTGTTCACTGGCTGCCTTGGCGTGCTCGTCCCGGTGGGCTTGGGGGCCTGCGGGCTCGGTGACCTGCTCGGTCGAGACTTCACCGACGGCCGGCCGAACGGGGGTGGGTGGGTGATATGACCGAGATTCCCACCGTCGACGAGCACGGCCGACCGGGCCCGAAGCTGTATCTAAGCCACGGTGATCGACCTTTTACCCGCGGCGGCTGCTTGGTGCTGCGACTGGGCTACGCCCCCATGCTGAGCTGGCCTGCGCGGCGCTGAAGATGCTCCGTTGCGACCTGCGGCGGTGTCGCGAAGGTCAATCAGCCCGGCTGGCAGGTCTGATGAGACCAAGCGTGTCGTCTTCCACACCGAGCGGGGCTCGCACCTTATACGGCGACCTCGTTGATCACCCTGTGCTGCAAGCTCGGGGTGCGCCAGATCGATGGGTCGGGTGGGGGCGTGCTTCGACAACGCCGTCGCTGAGGTGTTCTTCTCTAGCCTGGAATGGGGAGTCCTGTCACGACACGACTTCACCAGCCCTCGCCAAGCCCAAGCCGTTGTGCTGGAGGGGGCTACGGGTTCTACAACCACCACCGCCGCCACAGCGCAGCCGACATGCAAAGCCCCATCGACTACGAGACCAACGCGGCCACGCTGGGACTGCCCGAAGTCGCATAAGAAAACCCTCCACGATTCGGGGGGAACCACAGACCCGTCTTGATCATCAACCGCGCGGCTTCGATCCGGTACTTCGCTGTGAACGTTCGGCGCTTCCTGCTCTGAATTCTGATCTGCCATCAGGCACCCTTCCACGGGCACCAGCCTGCTATCTCAGGTGTCCACAAAGCCAGGGTGAGGGCGTTATTCATGTGGGTTATTCGCGTTTTTGAGGTGATCCCTTTGTAGGGCATCGACTGCTTTATAGGAGAATAGGTGTTGCAAAATATCCGTATCTCCCGAAGGAGCAGCCGATGC
>JAUNKK010000045.1 GCA_030532825.1 Propionibacteriaceae bacterium | reverse complement strand
GCCAACATGCCGGACGTGCTGGCCGCCATCGGACTGTCCCAGCTGGGCCGCTACGCCGACACCCTGGCCCGACGTCATGCGTTGCTGGACCACTACAGCCGGGAACTCCTCGGCACAGGGGTGGAGCTGATGGCCCACTCCGGGCCGGGATTCCGCTCCAGCGCGCACCTGGCCATTGCGTCGCTGCCGGTGGCGGGCGAAGCGGAACGCAACCGGATCATCCAAGACCTGTTCCTGGCCGGGGTCTCGGCGAACGTGCACTATAAGCCCTTGCCGCTGCTGCGCGCCTATCGGGACATGGGCTTCGATCCGCGGCACTACCCGCACGCCGTGGCCTTCTACGGCACGGAGTTGACCCTTCCCTTGCACGTCGCCTTGACCGCCGCGGACGTGGACCAGGCCTGCTCGGTGCTGTTGGGGGCCATGGACCGGCTCTCCCCCGTGACGATCTAGGAGGCGAAATCCCGATGGTGCTGTGGGACCTCGTGACGTTGCTGAGGCGACGGGTGATGACGCTCCTGCTCTTGGCCGGTATTGGGCTGATCGGCGGCGCGGTGGCCCTCGTGGTGACGCCCACCAGCTACACCGCCACCTCCAGTGCCTACGTCAAAGCCGACATCGTGCCGGGGGATGGCTCGCGGGCCCACGCGAACGCGGCCTCGCTGGCGAGCGCGAAGGTCAGCACCTTCGTGCCGCTGTTCACCTCGACGAGCGTGGCCCAACGGGTCATCGACGAGCTGGGGCTCAACACAACCTCCGGGGAGCTGGCTGCCAAGATCACCTCCAAGAACGTCAGCAACTCACTCACCATCACCATCACGGCCTCAGCACCTTCCCGCGAGGAGGCGGTTGCGGTGGCGGACTCCGTCGTCACGAACACCGCTCAAGAGATCCGGGAACTTGAGGGAGAGGACTTCCCGGCGACGGTGGTGCTGATGTCCTCGGCCGGGCTGGCGGAAGTCCCCCAGGCCCCGTCGGCGGTGCGCTATCTCGGGACGGGGCTGCTGGCGGGAGTGATCGTGGGCGTGATCGTCGCGCTCGCCCTATCCACGCTGGACAATCGGCTGTACTGCCTGGCGGATGTCCGCCGCACCGTCGAGGTGCCGCTGGTTCATGCGTTCCCCGCGGCCCTCGATGACGCGGCGGTGGAACGCATCCGAAGCGACGTGTTCTACACGGGCGGAACGGCAGATCCGGCGCGGTCGGTGCTGGTCACCGCGGCCTCCCAGAGCATCGACGTGTGGGCTTTCGCCATGGCCCTGGCTCGCAGTTCGGCGCGGGCGGGGGAGCACACGGTTCTGGTGGATGCCCGGATCCGGGATCAGGCGAGGCTCGGCCAGCAGGGGCTGACGGATGTGCTGGCCAACCGCATGGCGTTGAGCGAGTCCCTCATGGAGGCCGACCTTGCGGGACTCACGGTGCTCGCGCCAGGCTCGGTGGCGCCCGACCCGGCGCGGTTCCTGTCGTCGCGGCGGATGCGGGCGCTGCTAGAGGCGCTAACCCACAAGCGCCGGGCGATCGTCGTGACCGAGCCGGTGCATCCCACGCCGGACGCGCGAATCTTGGCGACGCGTGTCGACCGGGTGATCGTGGCGGCCGAGTTCCAGGCGACGACCAGCCAGGAGCTGGCGCGGAGCGTCGAGGCGGTGAAGCGGGAAGGGGCCAAAGTCGGTGCCGTGGCTTTCCTTGGCACGTCGGACTCGCTGCTGTCGCGCATCCGCTACGGCGTGCAGGAAACGGTCTGAGAATTCGTGGCGGACCATACCCCGGCGTCGCTGGCTGACCGGCGACAGCGCCATCGACCGTGACAGCGCCAAGCTATCTCGGGCGCCAGTGGCACCGCCGTCGAGGACCAAGGCGACTTGGGCTGGCGCAGTAGGCTGCGAATAACCGACGACGGGAGACATCATGCGCATTGCACTCATTGGGGGCCACGGCAAGGTGGCCTTGCTGGCCGCGCCATTGCTGGTGGCCGATGGCCACGAGGTGGTCTCGATCATTCGCAACCCCGCCCACGAGGCCGACGTCGCCGCCACCGGGGCGACCCCCCTGGCCACCGACATCGAAACGCTGGAGCAGCCCGACTGGAACCGCCTGCTGAGCAGCGGCTTCGACGCCGTCGTGTGGTCTGCGGGGGCCGGGGGAGGAGCCCCGCAACGCACCTGGGCGGTAGACTTCACCGCCGCCAAGCGTTCCATGGTGGCCGCCCTCAGGAACGGCATTGAGCGCTACGTGATGGTGAGCTATTTCGGCTGCTCGCTCACCCACAGCGTGCCCGAAGAGGACGGCTTCTGGCACTATGCCCAGGCCAAAGCCGAGGCCGACGCCCTGCTGCGCGGCACCAGCCTGAACTACACCATCCTGGGCCCCAGCACCCTGACGCTAGCCGAGCCCAGCGGCCGCATCGACCCCACCCCCAGCGCCGAGCGTTCCGGTACGGTAGCGACCACGTCACGGGCCAACGTGGCCCGGGTGATCGCCGCCGCCATCCGGGCGGGCAGCGCGGCGCACCGCACCACGCTGGAGTTCACCGACGGCTCGGTGCCCATCGACGAGATGTGGGCATAAGCCGCGACGGCGGGGCACCGCTGACTCCCCGTCAGCGGTGCAGCGCGGGATAGCGACGTAGCGCCGCCAGGCCTTTCTCCATGTCGTCGACGATCGGAGCCAGGAACACGTCGCGATACGACTTGTCCGTGATGTTCGACGCCGCGAACGACAGGCCAGAGAACGTCGAGAGCAGCATTGAGACCCGGAACATCGTCCGGTCGATGGGCAGTGAAATCCCCAGCCACACCATCCGCACCGGGGGACTCCCCGTCCACATCGAGATGACCTCGGGCTTGAGCGCCACGCTGCCGAACGCCACGAAAAAGATGGTCAGCAGACCGATGAACAACAGCACCTGGATGAGCTGAGCCGCGGTGGGCAACACCAGCAGGTTGATGCGTTCGGCTAGCCGCATGCGGCGGGGCGCCCCGAGGTCCGGCAAGTCTTCGAACGGGGTGCCGTCCAGCACGCCAGGGGTTAGGGCGTTGCGGTCCAGGTGCTCTTTAAGGCTGGCCGCCGACTGCGACGCGGTCAGCACCACCGTCGGCGCGAACAGGAACCCGGTCACCGCCCACATCGTGGGTTTGCTGAAGCTGTAGGCCAGCTGCCAGATCTCGTTGGTGAAGAACACGAGCAGCTGGGCCAACAACAGGAACGGCAGCACATGCGCCACCATCGGGCCCAGCAGCGACAGGGATCGCAGCACCGTCGCCCCAGCCCAGCGAGTGATGGACGGCACCTCGAAATAGACGGCAAGCCCGGCCGTCAGCAGCAGCGTCAGCCGACTGGCGACGCCAAAGTCACTGCCTATGCTCAGGACCAACCACGTGATCGTCACCAGCGCGGCCGCGATGAGCCGGGTGATGTGTGTCCTGCGGCGCTGCCAGAAGTGGTAGAGCACCGCCGCGGGCAGCGAGAGCACGGACAGTAGCGCGCCCAGTAATGCCGGTCCGGCCTGGGAGTGCGAGATGCTTTCCAGATCCTCCCCGTCGCGGAAAAGATCAAGAATGATATCGTTGCCGAGCGCCAGCAAGATGAGCAGCACCACGAAGGGGGCGGTGCCGATCACGATCCGCCGTACCCGGCGGGGACCGGGGACGATGAGAGCCAAGCCCTCTTGACGGAGCCACGCCTCCTGGGCCTGATGGGGCGCCAGGGGGCGCGGTGCCGAGTTCATGGGCGGTATCTTAACGCCCTGGCGAAGATGCTCAGGACGTGCCGCCGAGGGCCTCCGCCGGGATCGGGACGATGAAGCTCTCAATGGTGCCGGTGCCGAAATCACTGGCGAAGATGATGCGGCTCAGGTCCCGGGAAGCGCTCGCCTGGGGCTCCAGGAAGTAGTCGCCTCCGCCCTTTTCCCAGTCGACCTGCGTGTGGGCGACGTTGAGCTTGCGGCCGTCGGGCTTCAGTTCCATCAGCCACACTTTCCGGTACTCCGGGCGCAGTGTGGCGGAGGGGTATGTGGTGTTGTAGTCGGAGTAATCGGCGTAGGTGGACACCACCACCCAGCCTGGCTTGTCGAAGGCCTGCCCGCTGATGTGCAGGGCGTAGCCCTCCCCGGAGGCCGGGTAGATCGGATGGAGTGGGGTGGCCTCCGCGGTGGCCAGATCGACGGCGACGATCGCGTCGCGCGAGTAGTCGGCGGCCACCAGGTAGTCTTCGCCATTCGGGCCGAAAGCCAGGTCGGAATGCTCAGATGTGCTGATCAGTTTCCGCGACTGCCCGAAGTCCAGCGTGTACGCCCAGGTGCCGCCGCCGCTCTCCTCCCAGGAGGGCACCGCGTAGCTGCCGCTGGGCGAGGTGCTGATGTGGTTCGGTTCAGTGTGGGGGATGGGGAAGTCCGCCGCATCGAGGGTGCCGACGATCCGCCGCTCTTGGAGGTCCAGGGTCACCAGTCCATAGATCGTCTTGGTTTGGGTGGCCTCGTGGTAGGTGGTGGCCATGAGAGACAGGTACCGGCCGTCGGCGCTCGTCGTGCCCTCGCCCTGCGTCGAGAACGAGGCTGCGTTGGGCCACGGGGTCTGGCCGGTGAAGTCGAAGACCACCTCCTTGGTCTCGGTTGCGATGTCGTAGAGCCACCACATCGTTCCGCCGTTGCGGGAGGTGAAGTAGAGCTTCCCGGGATCCGTGGGATGCCAGATCGGCTCGCAGTCCCCGGCAAAGTCGGGCAGTACGGCGAGGTGCGTCAGGGCTGCGCCGTCGTATAGATGCCAGTAACCGCGGGCGTCCTGGGCGAGGTATCGCGACTGGTCGGCGTTGAAGGCTTGACGTCGCGAGTACTCGTGTCGCAGCCGGCCGCCCTCCCCATCCTCGGCGTTCGTGGCTCGGTAGAGCTGGGTGCCGTAAGCGGGATCGGTCTGGGGGGTGCCCGGGGCGGGTTTCGTGACGGGCTGGATTGGGTCAGCAGACAGGGGAGTCAGGGCGAAGTCGGCCGGATAGGGGGCGAGTAGCGGGTCAGGCGCCGGAGCGACGCTCGGGCTAGAGCTGCTGGGCGCGGTCGGGTTGCCGTTACTCAGCGGCGGGCTGACGACGAGAATGGCCGCGAGTGCGCCGACGGACGCTACGGCGAGTCGGAATGAGTGGCGGAAGCTCATGCTGGCTCCTTTGGTTTACCCCCGTTGATATCTGATGTGGACCGGTCGGTCTGCCCCGTCAGTTTAGGGGACCCTGTGTGGGGATATCTAGGCTTGTCAGAAGGCATTTAAAGGATTCAATTCGAGGGCCGCGGCGACCCCCGTCTGACAAGGGGCTTCGGCGTCGCCGCCAGCCAAACGGCCGACAGCGCCGAGGCCGTGGTGTGGGTTCAGCCTGAAGTGCCTCTCGCCGCCGTCCCGCGTTGCCTAGCCGTCCGCTCGGGCTGGTTCCGCGGCCAGCAACGTGACGGTGAAGTTGTGGCTGTCGGCACGGTAGGCGTGGTAGCTGAACTCTAGCGCGGCCCCGGCCGCGGCGTAGGTGACGCGGCGCATGGTCAAGATCGTCTCTCCAACGCCGATGTTGAGGTGATGTCGCTCGTCGGCGGTCGGATAGCGGGCACCCAGGTCCTGCTTAGCGACCACAGGGACCAGCCCACATCCCCTCAGGACCGTGCCTAGCTCCGCGCGGGTCAGCTCATGTTCTGCCGTAGCCGGGAGTGACGGAAGCCAGCTGCGCAGCAGGGCGACGGGGATGCCGCCGGTGACGCGCAGCCGCTCAAGGGTGATCAGCGGAGCATCGCTTGGGAGACCCAGAGCGGCGGCGGCCCGCGGGCAAGTTTCCCCCCGGGTCACGCGGAGCACTCTGATTCCGGGGGCATCATCTGGGAATTCGTCGAAGGACCCGCTCAGCCCGATCTTCCGTCGCATGTTGGGGGAAGCCACCGTCGTTCCGATCCCGCGGCGTCGTACCACTAAGCCCTGCGCCGCCAGCTCGGTGATGGCATGGCGCAGCGTCAGCCGTGATACCCCCAGCCGTCCGGCCAGTGTGCCCTCGTTTTCTAGGCGATCGCCAGGTTGCAGCTGCGCGGTGTGAATGGCGGAGGCTAGTTGCTGGGCAACTTGTCGGTAAAGCGGCTCTCGGCTGCTCTTGTCGACAGTGACGCCCAGCCCGACACAGTTGGTCCGGCGGCTGCGGTTCGTCTGCTTCACTCCTCCTTGCCCCCGCGGCGCATGATGTCTACGAACACCGCCAGTAGCACGACGACACCCAGCACGACCTTTTGCCATTGATCCTGCACACCCATCACGGTCAGGCCGTTGAAGATGGTCTGGATGGTAATGGCGCCGATCACCGCCCCAAAGATTGAGGCACGTCCACCGCGTAGTGAGGTGCCGCCGATGACGGCTGCGGCGATCGCGTACATCTCGTATCCCTGCCCGAGCGTCGGCTGGGCCGCGGATAGCCGTGAGGACATGAGGATGCCAGAGGTGCCCGTGAAGAGCCCGCAGATTACATAGGCCAGCACCTCCCAGCGTGGCGTGTTAATGCCGGAGATGCGGGTGGCTTCCTTGTTGGAGCCGATGGCCAAGGCGTATCGGCCGACCATCGTCTTGTTCATCAGCACCCCGGCGATGATGGCGAGCACGACGAGAATCAACACGCCGTTGGGCAGTCCAGGGATGAGTTGCCCGAGCGCGATGGCCTCGTAGCCCTGAACAGAGCGCAGCGACACGGTGCGGCCCTCAGTCATGACCAGCGCGGCCCCCCAGCACACCATCATCATGGCTAGGGTCGCGATCATGGGCTGCATCTTGACGTAGGCGACGAGCAACCCGTTGATGAGGCCGAGGAGCGCCCCGGCCGCGATGCCGCCGACGATCCCCACCCAGATCGGGAGCCCGAACCCGGAATCAGCGATCAGCAGCCCCGCGATCACCGAGGTGGCGGCCATGCCCAGCCCGGGTGTCAGGTCGATGCCGCCGGTAGCGATCACGAATGATAGCCCTAGGGCCTGGATGCCAGTGACCACCGCGGCCAGCAGCAGCGATGACACGTTCGCCCAGCTGGCGAAGTTGGGCCGCATCATCGTAAAGAACACAGCCAATAGGACGACAACCAGCAGCACCATGCCTTGCTGCAGGAAGGTCTTGTAGCGCTCTGGGATAGCCCAGTGTGCTCGTTGGGTAACGGCCGTGGTAGTGGTGTTGGTGCTCATGGCTCACGCCTCGCTGTGGGTTTCGATGGGGTTGAATTGCGTGGCCAACTCCATGATTTTCTCCTGGGTGGCTTCAGCGTTGGTCAGCACGCCGGTGATGCGGCCATCGCACATCACGATGATGCGGTCCGACATGCGCAGAATCTCCTCCATCTCGGAGGAGATCATGATGATGCTCTTGCCCTGTTCCTTGGTCAGCCGGTTCAGAAGGTCATAAATCTCCTGCTTGGCGCCAACGTCAATGCCGCGGGTGGGCTCGTCGAAAATGAGGATGTCACAATCGCGTTCCAGCCACTTGGCTAGAACCACCTTCTGCTGGTTTCCGCCTGACAGGTTACGTACCTGCTGCTGCACCCCGGGGGTCTTGGTTGATAGAGCTGTCACCCATTTTTCTGCTACCTCTCGCATGCGCTTGTCCTGCAGAATCCCGAGCTTGGTGTAGTGGGGAATGGAAGCCAGAACGGTGTTGCTCACTACGTCTTGACGCAGGATCAGGCCGTAGCGTTTGCGATCCTCTGAGAGATAGCCGATGCCCTTGCGTACAGCGTCACCAGGGTGGTGGATTCGCACGGGTCGCCCGTCCACCCGGATCACCCCGGAGACCAGGGGATCGGCTCCGATGAGAGCCCGCGCCGTCTCGGTGCGGCCGGCGCCCATGAGTCCAGCGAAGCCCAGGATCTCGCCGTGCTCCAGAGTAAAGCTGACATCCTTCAGCAGTTCGGCGGTTGTGAGGCCCTCGACCTCTAAGACGGGCTCGGTTGTGGTGCGGGGTTCTGGCCGAACATCAGCCGCGATCTTCCGGCCCACCATGAGGTGAATGATGTCGTGGCTGCTCAGGTCATCCGCGGGATGCGAGCCAACTAGTTCACCGTCGCGCAGCACGGTGACGCGGGTGGTGATCTTCTTGATCTCCTCCATGCGATGGGAGATGTAGACCACCGCGGTATCGGGTGTGACGAAATCATTGATGATGCGAAACAGGGTGGCGACCTCGGTTTCAGTGAGCGCCGCTGTCGGCTCGTCCATGATGAGCACCGACGAGTTGAAGGACAGCGCCTTGGCGATCTCAACCATTTGCTGCTGCGCGACGGTGAGCCGCCCCACATGTACCTTTGGGTCGATGTTTACGCCCAGCCGGTCCAGCAGTTCTGCGGCCATCTCGTTGAGTCGGCGGTCGTCGTTGAGCAGCCCGCCGGGCAGTTTCGGCTCACGCCCAATGAAGATGTTCTGCGCCACGGTGAGGTGATTCATCAGGAAGAACTCCTGGTGGATCACGCTGACCCCAGCCTGGTGCGCCGACAACGGGGTGGGCAGAGTAATGGGCTCATCCCGCAGCAGTACTGAGCCGCCGTCGGGCTGGTAAAGGCCTGCGAAGATCTTCATCAACGTTGATTTGCCGGCCCCGTTCTCGCCTACGAGGGCGTGGACTTCGCCGCCGCGGAGGGTGAAGTCCACGTTGTTGAGGGCTTTGACGCCAGGGAAGACCTTGCTCACCCCGACGGCCTCCAGCAGGACCTCGCCTGCGGGGTTGTCTGTTGGTCTCATGTTCAGCCTCCTTGCTGAGTGCTCCGCCGCGCGACGGAGTGGGGAGCTGGCCCCGGGGCGAGCGCGACCCGGGGCCAACGGCTGTTACTGGGCGACCGCGACGGGGCGGCCACTGCGACTGGATTCAAGCGCCGCGCCGACGACGTTCATCATGCGGGTCGCGGTCGCGAAACCAGTCTCCATGGGCTCGCCGGTGGCGATGGCGCGCAGAAACTCCTGAATCTCGGCGGTGAAAGCGTCGCCATAACTGGTACCAACCCCGCCGCCAGCCATGGGTGCCACGTCGGCGAAATAGGGGTGGGCGGGACCGGTGATGATGCGGCGGGCCCCGTTGCGGGACGCGTCGCCGTCGACGGTGAACAGGTAGAACTCGCCGGCCGACATCGAGTCGAAACGTGCGTGTCCCCGCGTCCCGTACACCTCGACGCCGAGGCTATTCGGAGTGCCCTGCGCGATTCTCGACAGTGCCACCTGCGCGAGGGCGCCATTCTCAAGGACCAGCGACAGCAGGGCAATGTCGTCGTTGGTGACGGGGCCTGTCTCGTTGGAGGTGGCGGCGCCATGGCCGATGGCGCCGGCCACCGGCTTGGGTCGCTCGTGAATGACGGTCTTGAGGCTTGCGGCGGCGACCTCGGCGACATTGCCGGCAACATACTGCAGGGCGTCGATGGCGTGGGCGCCAATGTCGAGCACCGCGCCGCCGCCGGCCTGCTCTTGCGAATAGCGCCACGACAGCGCTCCAGCCGGGTCGGCCGCGTAGTCGGCGTAGTACCAGGCGCGGGCGGTGTGCACATCGCCAATTGCCCCCTCACGGACGGCGTCGCGGACGGCTGCTAGGCCCGGCAAACGGCGGAAAGAGAACCCAACCCCCGTGACTGCGGGGGAGTCCTCGGCTAGGCGCTGCAGCGCGGCGGACTCGGCGGGGGTGCGGCCGATCGGTTTTTCGGTGAACACGTGCTTGCCAGAGGCAATGATCCCGGGCAGCACCTGGGCATGCAGATAGTTCGGAAGAGCGACGCTGACGGCGTCTATCTCCTTGGCGGTCAGGAGCGTGTCGATATCGTCGGTTGCGCGAGTGAAGCCGTAGCGGGCAGCGGTCCGCTCAGCCAGTGGCAGGTTTGGGTCGGCGACCGCAACGAGTTCCACGGCGATGGGGGAAGAAACGCTCATTGCCGCGTTGCGATATCCGAAGCAGTGCGCCTGGCCGGCTAGGCCGGCTCCGATGACGGCGACACGGATGGGGTCAGTCATGGGATTCTCCTTGGGGTCTCGGGCCACTCAGTGGGTGCGGACCCGGGGGCCGCAGGTGGTGATGTGTTGGAAGGTGCGCCGGGCGATGGGCAGGGGCACATCGAAGCTGGCGACGGGATAGAGGTCCTGCTCGACCACGGCGAAACAGCCTGGGTGGGCCTCGGTAATGGCCTCCAGGATCGGGCCGTAGTCGGGGGTGCCGCGGGGTGGCTCGATCATGATCCCGCGACCCACAGCGGTGACGAAGTCGATGTCGTTCTTTAGCACGTCGGCGAGGAGGTTGGGTTCAACCTGTTTGAGGTGGATATAGCCGACCCGGTCGCCATGCTCCCGGATTAGGCGCAGGCTGTCGCCCAGGTAGTAGGCGAAGTGGCCGGTGTCTAGGCACATGTTCACGTAACGAGGGTCGGTTCCCTCGATCATGCGAACGACCTCGCTGCGGGAACCGACCTGGCTCTCAGCGTGGGAATGGAACTGCTGGTGAACCCCGAACTCTTCCAGCAATCGCTTACCGAGTTCGTCGTGGCCGGCCAGGAAGAAATCCCACTCCTCGGCGGAGAACTCGCGTGCGCCGCTGACCCTGCCGTCTTCGCCGCGGGCCCACATCTCCGGCAGCGTGATAAGTTGGTTTGCGCCAAGCGCCGCCACCAGTTTCGCGACCTTGGCCACCGCCGGCCAATACTCGTCGACGGCCGCGGCGCCCCGATGCAGTCCGGTGAATACCGTGCCGCCCGAGAGCTCTAAGTCGTGAGCGGCGAGGTCGTTGGCGATCTTGGCGGCATCGGTCCCGAGGTAGCCGTAGGGTCCGAGTTCGGTCCAGTGGTAGCCAGCTTGCTGTACCTCCCGGAGGTACTGCTCCGGTGGGGGCTGTAGGGGATCGACGGCGTTCCACACACCCCAGGAGTCCGGGGCGATCCCGATCCGGGGTTCGGGAGTTGTTGGTTCAGAATCGAGCATCATTGCCCTCCTCGCAGTGGTCCGGCACCTTGCCGGACCCCATTAGGCTAGATCGATCTAGTGTTGGCTGTCAATGGGAGGGCGGAAGTGGGTCAGGAACTAAAGCCGTATCAGCTGGGGGCGGGGCCGGTCGTCCGGCGGACCACCAAAGAGGGCAGGCTGATGGTCTGGGCGGCTGGAGCCGTGAGGTCTTCGAGCCGTTGGAGGGCCAGGCCCATGGCGTTGCGACCGATTTCTCGGCCGTGAATGTCGACGGTGGTGAGGTCGGTTCCCGGGGCGCGACTGGCGACGGTGTTGTCGAAGCCGATGACGGATAGGTCCTCCGGTACGCGAATGCCGCGCGAGCGCGCCGCGTCCAGTACCCCCATCGCCGCCTGGTCGTTATGGGCGAAGACGGCCGTGGGGCGCTGGGGGGAGTCAAGGGCGGGCCCGATATCTCGTGTGGCCAGCTCTCGGGAGTAGGCAGACGGGATGACGTTCGCCGCTAAGCCCGCCTCCGCGATGAGTTCCAGGTATCCGCGTTGCCGGTCGAGGTAGCCGTCGGTCTGGGGATTGGCTAGAAAGGCGATGTGCTCATGGCCCAGGCGGAGCAGGTGTCGGACGGCTGTGTGAGCGCCCAGTAGGTTGTCGGCCCCTGCGCTGTCGACGCCAGGGATCAGGCGGGCCGCGCTGACTACGGGGACGCTGCGAGAAAACGTGCGCACTTCGTCGTCGGGGAGCAGGAGGCCGCCGGCCACGACGACATCGACGCGCGAGCGAGCCAGGCCGTCGAGGGCGTGGGCGTCGCGTTTTCCGTCGATTTGGCCCACCGACAGCACGAGGTCTTTTTCGGCCCGGTCGGCTAGCTCGCGGATGCCGTCGAACATATCGGCGAAGACGTCGTTGCGCAGTTCCAACAGGAAGACTCCCACGGTGGTGCTGGCCTTGCTGCGCAGTCGTGAGGCGATCCGGTTTGGCCGATAACCGAGGCGCTCGCCGGTGTCGAAGATCTTGCGTTTGGTGTCCTCGCTAACCCCCACGGCGCCGCGGTAGGCGATGGATACCAGTGCTCGGGAGACCCCCGCCTCCCGAGCGACGTCCGCCATCGTCACGCTCTTCAGAGGACTCTCCTTCTATGCGGGCGTCCAACCTAACGGTTTGGTTACGGTCATTGACATTATCAGCTAGATCGATCTAGTCTAGCTGATAACTCACGGCACCAGGAGGCGGAAACGGTTCCGGAATCCGTCCACGTCGCGAGGAAGCAACTCCATCGGCCGGCCCGGACACCGGCCACGAGATGCCCAACGACGGGCAATGAGGAGAGACTCATGAACAGATTCGCCAAGCGCGCCATCGCCCTCACGGTTGCAGCGGCGGCGCTGACGGCCTGCGGCAACGCCGGGCAGGGTACCCCGGGAACGAGTGGCGGCGGTGGCAGTAGCCGGATTGCGCTCATCTCCAAGGCGATCGGCGCCGACTACTGGATGACGGTCAAAGACGGCGCCATGGCTGCCGGGCAGGAGTTGGGCATTGAGGTGACGTTTAACGGCACCGATACCGAGAGCGAGGGCGACAAGCAGCTGAACTTGCTGCAAGCGGCCATCAATGATCAGCCGGCCGGCATTGGCCTCGCGGCGCAGGACAGCGCCCAGGACGGTGCGCCCAGCCTGCTCGACCAAGCGAAGGAGGCAGGCATACCGGTGGTGGCGTTCGATACCCCGATCGAAGGCTGGGACGGCAACATCGCCACCGTCGCGTCTGACAACCCCGGCCTCGGTGCGCAGGCGGCCGAGGAACTGGCAAAACTCGTGGGCAACAAGGGCGAGGTGGCCATCGTGACCTCCGGCGAGACGGGCACCGCAGCACTGCGTCGCGACGGTTTCGTCCAGTGGATCGCACAGAACGCGCCGGAGATGACCGTCGTCGACATCCAAAATGGCGAGTCCGATCCGGCGAAATCGCACGACAAAGCGCAGGGCATCTTGCAAGGCCACCCGAACCTGGTGGCGATGTTCGGCACCGATGATGACTCGACCATCGGAATCGCCGATGAGGTGGCGAACATGGGCAAGGACATCAAAGTCGCGGGCATCGACGTGTCCCCGGACGTCCTGACGCTGGTTGACCAGGGCAAGATCGCAGGCGTCGTTGCGCAGAACCCCTACGACATGGGCTACCAGACGGTGAAGATCCTGCACGCCGCCAGCCAGGGCACCCAGCCGGAGAGCAAAGACGTCATTGCCCAATCCGTGTGGGTCACCAAGGACAACCAGGACGATCCGAAGGTCCAGGAGGTGCTGGGTCAGGTCCGCTGACCTCGTCGATCCGTCAGCCCCGTGCCCGGCGTCCCAGATCGGGAACGGGGCGACGGATTCGGTGACGCGCGGCAGGGGGACGGACAGGTGCTGCGTGAAGCCCCGGTCGCGTGCCTGAGGCCGCTCACGACACGTCACATATCCGTAAGGTTTTTGCCCTAGTCCACGTCATGACTGGGAGAACAGACTCTCAGGCATGAAAAGAATCGTTATTTCCCTCGCCGCCGTCGCCGTCGTCACCCTGGCGGGGTGTGCTTCCGGCACTTCGTCTTCGGACGCCATGTCCTCGGGAGCCATGACTCCTGCCATGTCCTCCGAAGCCATGACCCCCTCGGATGCCATGACGCCCGACGCGATGGCCCCGGCCTCCTTCGTCTCCTACGAGGATTACCAGGCAGCGAAGGACAAGTACACCGACTCCAAGGTCGTGCTGTTCTTCAACGCCAAGTGGTGTCCTGCCTGCCAGGCCATCACCAAGTCGCTGACCGCGAACCCGGGGCAGCTCCCGGCCAAGACGACGGTGGTGAGCGTCGACTACGACAGCCACACCGACCTGCGCCAGCAGTACGAGGTGACGATGCAGCACACCTTCGTGCAGATCGACGCCCAGGGCATGGCGCAGCGCACCTGGCTCAGCACATCCCCCGAGGCTCTGCTCAAGGAACTGCAGGGCTAAATGCTAGTCATCGCGTTCCTTTCCCTCGTCGCCGGTGTCTTGACGGTGCTGGCGCCGTGCGTGCTGCCGTTCCTGCCGGTCATCGTGGGCGGCAGCCTGGGACACGGCTCCAAGCGTCGCCCGTACCTGATTGCGGGCAGCCTCGTGGTGTCCCTGCTGGCCTTCACCATGCTGCTGAAAGCCAGCACGGTTTTCCTGCACATCGACCCCCGGGTCTGGGCCATCGGATCCGGCACCCTGGTGATCCTGCTCGGCTTGGCCATGCTGTTCCCCAGCGTCTGGGCGTGGATCGCGCAACGCACCCGCCTTGAGAATGCCCACGGCCTGCTGGACAAGGCCCGCACCCAGCGCAGCGAGACTGCGGGGGCGCTGCTGACTGGTGCCGCGCTCGGCCCCGTGTTCAGCAGCTGCTCGCCGACCTATGCCTGGGTGATTGCCACGGTGCTTCCAGCCAGTCCCGTCGCGGGCATGGTCTATCTTGGCATCTACTGTGTCGGTTTGGCCGGAGCCCTGCTGGCGATCGCGTTGGTGGGTCGCCGCCTCATTGACAAGCTTGGCTGGGCCGCGAACCCGCGCGGCTGGTTCCAGCGGATCGTGGCCGTGATGTTCATCCTCGTCGGCGTGTTCGTCGCGACGGGCATCGACAAGCAGGTCCAGGCCTGGGCCGTCGACAAGTTCCCGGCGCTGGTCAACTTCGAGGAGCAGCTGATCCCGCACGGCGCCGCCCCCGGCGCCCAGGCTGGCGAGGCCCCCGTGCTCGGCACCGCGCCCGAACTTCAGGGGATCACGCAATGGATCAACAGCGACCCCACGACCCTGGAGGCGCTGAAAGGCAAGGTCGTCTTGGTGGACTTTTGGACCTACAGCTGCATCAACTGCGTGCGGACCCAGCCCTATCTCAACGCCTGGTATGACCGCTACCACGACGCGGGTTTCGAGATCGTCGGCGTCCACGCCCCCGAGTTCGCCTTCGAGAAGGTGCCCGAAAACGTCGAGCGCGCCGTGCGGGACGCAGGTATCAAATACCCGGTGGCCCTAGACAACGACTTCGCCACCTGGCGGGCCTTCAACAACCGCTACTGGCCAGCCAAATACCTGATCGACAAGGACGGCAAAGTCCGTTGGATGCACTTCGGCGAGGGCGAATACGACGAGGCCGAGAAACAGATCCGGGCACTGCTCGGCGAGACCGGCGACCTGGCCAACGCCCCCGAAGAGACCACCAGAGGCCATGCCAACCAATCCCCGGAAACCTACCTCGGAACCCAGCGGGCCCTGGGGGAGGAAACCCAGCTCGTCTCCGGCGAGCACGACTACGGGACGAACGACAGCCCGCGCGCCACCAACGGCTGGACACTGTCAGGGGCGTGGCTAGTCGACGATGAGTCGATCACCGCCACCCGCGGGGGCGCGCAACTGAAGTACCGCTTCGCCGGGCGCGAGATGTACCTCGTGCTGGATGGGCCAGCGGGGGCGAAGGTGCGCGTCGAGGTGGAAGGCGGTGCGCCGCCGGGCGGCGACGACGTGACCGATGGGACGGTGATGCTGTCGGGGGCGCGCCTCTACCGGCTGGTCAAACTCCCCGAGGGCACCGACGGCACCACCGTCACCCTGACCTTCGACGCAGGCGTTAAAGCCAATGCCTTCACCTTTGGCTGATCCGCGCGGCCCAGCAATGGGGGAGACCATCCAGGACAATCTCTTCTATGCTGATCTGGTGTCCAGGATCCTGCTCGTCGACGATGACCCGACGGTGCGTGGGGTGGTCAGTGACTACCTCCGTGCCGCCGGGCACGAGGTAGTGGAGGCGGGCGATGGGCTGGCCGCGCTGGAGGGCGGGACCGACCAGGACCTCATCATCCTCGACCTGATGCTGCCCGGCATCGACGGGCTGGAGGTGTTCCGGCGGCTGCGGGCCCGCGGCGTGGAAACCCCTGTCATCATGCTGACTGCTAAGGGTTCGGAGGCGGACCGGGTGCTCGGCTTGGAATTGGGGGCCGATGACTACCTGGCCAAGCCATTCAGCCCCCGCGAACTGGTGTTGCGCGTCGCCGCGGTCCTGCGACGGCACCGCCCCAGTACCCCCGAGCGGGAAGTCATCGCCGACGGGGACCTCACCCTGGACCTGACGGCGCAGAAGGTCACCGTGGATGGCGAGCTGTTGGCTCTCACGTTCCGCGAATTCGACCTGCTGGCCCACCTCGTCACCCACCCCAACCAGGTGTTCTCTCGAGAGGAACTGATGCGCCAGGTGTGGGGATGGGATGTCGGTGATGCCTCGACGGTGACCGTGCATGTCCGTCGCCTCCGAGGCAAGGTGGAGCCTGATCCGCAGCACCCCACCCGGCTCGTGACGGTGTGGGGTCGCGGTTACCGCTGGGAGCCCCGTGGCTGAGCAACTGCTGATCGTGGCGGCGGTGACCCTGCTGGCGGGGCTGATGTGCGTCGCGCTGACCACCACCCTCGCGCGGTGTTCGGTGCGGTGGGCTGTGCTGCTCAGTCCTCTTGCAGCGGTGGTCTCCATCGGTGCCGGCCTGTTGGTGGGGGTGCGGCTGATGCTCATCGGGTCGATCGGCGTGCCGCTGCTGTTGCTGGCCGCCACCGCCCCGGTGGCGCTGCTCGCGGGCGTGCTGGTGTCGCTGCGCAGCCAGCGCGTGATCGCCCAGGCTTCAGCCGCCGTCGAGCGAGAACGTCGCCGACGGGAGGTGGAGCAGGGGCGCCGGGAGCTCATCACCTGGATGTCGCACGACCTGCGAACCCCGCTGGCCGGGATCCGCGCGATGGCGGAGGCCCTGGAAGACGGCATCGCCCCCGACCCAGGCGTCTACCACCGCAACATCGTCGCCGAGACCACCCGCACTGCCGCCATGGTCGACGACATGCTGGCGCTCGCGGGACTACAGTCCGGGACGCTGGAACTCGATTCCGACACCGTCGCGGTCAGCGACCTGGTGTCCGACCTCGTCGGGCAGCTGACGCCGCTGGCCCGCCAGCGCGACGTCACCCTCACCGGTTCCGCGACGGGTGGCTCCAGCGATGTGCTGGGCGACGTGGGGCTGCTTGGCCGGGCGCTGCAGAACGTCGTCGGCAACGCCATCGCCTACACCCGGCCGGGCACGGAGGTGGCGGTCGAGGTGGCTGCCGACGACCAGCGGGTCACCGTCACGGTCCGCGACGGCTGCGGCGGACTCAGCGACGACGACCTCACCCAGGCGTTCACCGCGGGCTGGCGCGGCGACCAGGCCCGCACCCCAGGCGCCAGCTCGGGCAGCGGCTTGGGCCTGCCGATCGTGCGCACCATCGTCACCGCCCACGGCGGCAGCGTCGAACTACGCAACCAACCACCGGGTTGCGTCGCGATCCTCAAGCTGCCGCGGGCCAGCGAAACCCGCTAGAGCGTGCGCCGTCGGCGAGCGCCGTTGGCTGATAGGCGGCCGCTCTAGGCAATGTGGGTGTTCCCGGCTAGCAGCCCTCCCGGGCGAATCGGGGCACTCGTCGTCCCGTCACGCAACCCACCCCGTGAACGGCTGGAAGTCCTCCCCAGCCAGGCAGCGGGTCAGCCCCGCCACGACCTCCTCGGCTCGCTCGCCATCGGCCCCTGGCAAGGCCTTTAGCGCTTCGATGTCGACCTGCCCCGCCAGCGACCAGTACAGCACCGCTTGGCGCCAGGCGTAGGCGGCGTTCTTGATGGTGGCGAGCGGGCGTGCCTGCCCGGCCGCCACGGCGAGCAGCCGGAAGGCGTCGCGCGCCGCCTCGATCGCGGCCCAATCCCAGCCGTGTGCCGGTCGGCAGCCCAGTTCCACGAGGGTGATGGCGTTGTGCGTCGTGATGACCTGCTGGCGCTCGATGATCTTGCCGTTGCGAGCCACCGACCACTGCTTGCTGTTGTCGCAGCCGCACATCCGGTCGAAGTCGGTCAGCCTTGGGTGCTTGCCCCAGCGCCGTGGCTCGTCGCGCGAGGCGGCCACCGCCTCGTAGTCGATGCCGTAGTAGCGCTCGTACAGCGAGCCCTTCAGATGTTTGGCTGCGAGCCGCCCCGCCGCGACGTACACCGGCGAGAACTGGCCCTCGAAGATATCCGCCGCCAGTTCCTTCAGCCACGGCAGCTGCGCGTCGGCCGTCAGCGTCCGGAACTCTTCGACGAGGTTGTTCGGCACCAGCTTCCCTGGAAAGTGGTTGAAGTACAGCGTGCCGAGCCGCAGCGCGCCCGCCGTCGACGCCTCGACCTCGGTTACGTTGCCGTGCGCCAGCAGCGCCGCCGCCCACGGCAGCTCCCCGATTCGCACCTGCGACTGCAAGTGCCACAGCAGCAGCGACCTCCGCCGCCGAAACGCCTTGTAGATCTCGGCTACCAGGCGCCGGACGGCCGGGTCGGGGATGGTGGCGCCCACCGTCGGCGCGCTCAGCTGCGGCACCAGCAGCGCCAAAGCCTCGGCTGACGGCAGCGTCCCGTCTTCGACGAGTTCCTCCACTTCCGCGACCCGCGCCCGCCCCGCGACGCGCGCCACCGATGCCGGCAAGTCCAGGTCCGCCGTCACCGGGGCGAGGTCCTCGACCCCGTCGTCGGGCCGCAACTCCCGCAGCCGCTCAGCGACCACATGCGCCACCTCAGCGAACAGCGGCCGAGCGGTGAAGTCGCGTTGACTAGCGCGGATGCGCTGGCTCCGGTCCGACGAGGGCAGCCCCCGCTTCGCCTCGATGGACGCCAGGACGTGCCGCACTCGGGGTGACGGCCCCGTCAACTCGCCCGCGACGACCCGGCGCAGTTCTTCGACGAGGATCGGCAGGTTCTCCTTCGGGTTGCGGTACTTGCCGCACCACTGCGCGGTCGCGGCGGCGCTGTCGTAGGCGGAGACGAGATCGGCGGCAGCCGCCCGGTCGGCGTCGCCGATCACCTCGCGCCCGGCCCACCACTCGACGACCTGGTCGGTCAGCGGCAGCCAAACCTCACTCGCCTCCCGCTGTGCGAGCAGATTTCGGCGCGACGTCCACCGTCCCAGCGACTCCGCAACCTCCCCAGCCGTCTCCCGGAACACCTTCGTGCCGCGCTCCGGCACCGGCTCAGCCGGGATCGGGGTGAAGTGCAGCCGGTCCGCGAACGGCGTGATCTCCGCCAGCAGTGCGCGTGCTCCCTTCTCGTCGCCGAGCCGGATGAGCGCCGCGACGGCCAGCAGCGCCCCGTCTTCTGGCAGGGGTACGGCGTAGGCGCCGTCGACGAGCATCCGGTCGAGCTCCGCGAGGCCCTCCGGGGTCAGCCACGACGCAAAAACGCTTGCCAAGCTCGGTTCGATGCCGAGCCGGGTCGCCCGCTCGACCTCGTCGGGTCGCAGCGACGACTCCGCCTTCGCCCGCCCCGTCGCGAACCCGCCCCGCACGACCTCCAACGTCGCCCACTCGGGCAACTCGGTGGGCTTCCGCGACCCCACCCGCACCGACCCGTCGGCCATCCCCGACAGCACCCGCACCCAGGCCGCCGTGCGGGCCCGCGCAGCCTGCTCGGCTTCGGGCCCCTGGGCGTCGACGGCGGCCCGCACCGCCTGGGCGAGCTGGGCATACGCGTAATCCACGATCCCTCCTTCAACAATCAGCCGGCGTGGCAGGTGCTGCCCCTGCGCCCTGCGGGTCCTGAGCCCGCCGCTCTGACTGCTGAGCTACACGCCGTGCAGTCGACGGTACCAGCGGGATGCAACAATTACGCGATGTTGTCGGTTGACAACGGCGACGGTCCCGGCCCATCCTTAAGCTCCCCGACGCCGGATGGCGCTCGTCACCTCACCAACCTCAAGGAGGGGACGCATGACTCGGTATGAGATGACCTTCCACGTCGAGCACATCGACGACAGCCTCATTGACCAGCTAATCGATGAGTTCAACGGTACGGTCGGTACCGACCACACCGGCCATGAGTTCGTGACGGTCCTAGGGGAGGGGCCTAACTTCGACGCGGCCGCCCGCGCCACCGTGATTCAGCTGCAGGCGCTAGGCCTGTGCCTGACGCGACTGGTCCCCGACCTGGCCACCCGATCCGAGATCGCGGCGCGCCTGGGGGTCACCCGCCAGGCGGTACAGAACTGGACGTCGGGCAAGCGGAAGGAGGGCTTCCCGAAGGCGATCAACCCCGTCGGCGGTGGGGTCTGGTTGTGGCACGACGTCTGGAAGTGGGCTACCACCCACGGGCACGCAACCGTCGACGACGTGAGCTACCCCAGCCAGGCCGAGGTGGACATCATCAACGCCTGGCTTGCGTCGCGCGTGGGTGTGGCCTAACTCCGGAGCGCGGAGTGGCAACCGCGCTGCTGGCGCCCTAGCCGACGTGGCAGGTGCTGCCCCTGCTCCCTGGAGGT
>JAUNKK010000209.1 GCA_030532825.1 Propionibacteriaceae bacterium | reverse complement strand
GTTGGACATGGATACTCCTTGCGGGAGATCGACTGTGTTTCCATCTGGTCAGGCGGGGTCCGTCGATGGGCCATGCGCGCGCTCATGGCTGGGTTTCCTGCCGTTTTCGACAGCCGCCCCCTTCTTTTGCAGCTACCTTAACAAAGTCACCCCATCTTTCGATAGGGGATTAGAAAAATTAATCTTCTCCACTAATGATCCAGGCATCTGTCCGAATAGCAGTCTGGGACCTACTCCCGCTCTCCGGGGTAGTACCCCGGAGAGCGGGAGTCACCCTGCAGGCCCAGCCATCGAACAAGATCCTGAGTTGCTTAGGTGCACTGGTCTCCCGCCCACGGGCCGCCCCGAGGCTCCCTAGGGGCTAAGTCCGCCTCAGTCACAACGGGCCGTTCGTCCGCACACCACCAGCCAGGAGGTCTCGGATCCTGAGGTGGCGCATACTGGTAACCCATCCCATGGAACCTAGACGCAGCGTCACTGCCTTTGACTTCAAGGAGGAGCGGATGACCGAAACGATGCGGGCGATTGTGTTGGATGCCCCTGGCCCCCAGAGGCGTTGCGTATCCGCGAGGTGCCACGGCCATCGACCAGAGCCGGTGAGGTGCTCATTGAGGTGCGCGCATTCGGGCTGAATCGCTCCGAGCTGCACTTCCGTAAAGGCTCGGGTCGTTCGGCTCGTTCCCGCGGATACCGGGCATCGAGGCCACCGGCGTCGTGGCCGAAGCCCCTGGTGGGGAGTTCACAGGTCGCAGCACTCATGGGCGGGATGGGGCGCACCATTGATGGCGGATATGCCGAGTATGTGTTGGTGCCAGCTTCAGTCGTGGTGCCGTTTGGCAGCGACCTGGACTGGTCCGTACTGGGCGCGGTGCCGGAGATGCTTCAAACCGCCCACGGCTCGTTGACGATCGGGGTCAACGCCCACGAGGGCGACACTCTGCTCATTCGTGGTGGCACTTCTTCAGTCGGGTTGGCTCTGGCCGTTGTGGCCAAGCAGCGCGGAATCACTGTCTTTTCGACCACCCGCTCGCCAGCCAAGCAGGACGCGCTGAGGAAGCTCGGGGTAGACCATGTGATCATCGACGACGGCGAGGTGGCCCGGGCAGTGCGGGAGATTCTTCCGTCGGGGGTGACTGGCGCCGTCGAGTTGGTTGGTGCTCCTACGCTTCCGGACACCCTCCGTGCAACCGCGGTACATGGCACAGTCTGCTTCACCGGAATGTTGAGCGATCAATGGGCCATCCCAGACTTTTACCCGATGGCCTACCTACCCAACGGAGTACGCCTAACCGCCTACTCTGGCGAAGCCAGCGATCTACCGCCGCAGGTTCTGCAAGACTTCCTGGATGCCGTCGCCGTCGGGCGCACCACCGTGCCCATCGGCCGGGTCTACGATTTCGATGACATCGTGCAGGCGCATGCCGATATGGAATCGAGCACGAACACTGGCAAGCTAGTGGTCACGACGCCCTCCTACGATCAAGGGTCGAGGTGACACGCATCTGATCCTGGACGTCAACGGCACGGCCTTCAACCGTCGAATCCAGTTCAGATATGAGCGCGCGCTACCGGCTCGGCAGGTCACCTCTGTCGGACGGGGAGTACCTGCTGTCCCGTGCGTTTCTCAAACCTCTTGAGCGCACGCCGGGCGTGTTCTCGGATTGCCTCGATAGGCGAGTTCAGTGCCGCCTGGGCGGCGGGCACCTCGTCTGGGCTCAGTTCAATGAGGGAGTTCAGATGTTCGGCAACCAAGGGGTCCCATTCGGGGTGCGCGAGCAGGATCTGCTCCAGTTCGGCATAGTCGAGCGGCACATGAGCCCCGTCGTCGCGGAACGCGGAGAACGGTCCGGTGAGCCCCTGCCCGAGCACCCGCTTCGGCCACTGCCCGCAGGTTTTCCACGACGCGGGCCATGGCCTGGGGGTCCTCGCGATCCAGCCGCCTCAGCGCGGCAGATAGATTCTCCGCCGTGCGTCTGAGTTCAGAATCCCGCTCGGGCACATAGTCACACATGAGGTATGGCAGCGGGTCTAAGTGAAACAGCCCTCGTAACGCGCCAATCGCCGCATCCACTC
>JAUNKK010000208.1 GCA_030532825.1 Propionibacteriaceae bacterium | reverse complement strand
TGGTCGAGCCCGACCCGCTGCTGACCCCAGAGCGGCAATGGGGAATCCGGCTCGATCAGGACACGACACGGGCATGGTTCATCCCACCCCGCGACGTCGACCCGGCCCAAAGGCCGCGACGACACATGCGCTACGCCCTCACAGACGCGGCAGCCCGACACCCCTCGTCACCCGGCGACGGAACCAGGGCCGAGGACCTGGGGGAGGGCCCACCACCGGCGGCGGGTTGGACAGCGTGCCGTCGCTACTGGAGATCGCGATGAGCAAACCCAACCCGTGGCACCCCGAACCGCAAGCAGCCTAACCACAGCATCCCCGACGCTGAGGGGCGACGCTGCTCGAAACCTCGATGCCGTTCCGAGTGTTCTGTGCCCTTAAGCCGGCTGGCTCCACCGGCCACGGCAGGGCCGCATCTGCAACCTCGGACCGTTTGCGTACGCCATGAAAGCCCGGCTGACGCTCTGGCCCTCACCATGAGAGTCCGTGCGATTCGTTCGGCTTCATCACGCGCCGTTTCCTGGGTTTTGTAGAGGCGGGGTAGCTGGGGGTTGGAAGAGTTCGTCGATGCCTGCAAGATAGCGGTCGCGGTCGAAGTTGGGCACCAAGGTCTGCTGCAGCATGAGCCCCTGCAAGAGGCCGAGCATGACCGGTTGGATCTGCGCCGACCATTCGGCGGCGGCGTCCGCATCAAGGGAGCAGGCCTCCCGCGCCCAGCGTTCCAATTGGACAGCGAACATTGTTCCCAGCTCGGTGAACGCGCCGATGGCGATCTGCTCGAACTGGGGATCACTCGTGGCCTCGCCCCACATCTGGATGATGAGTGCGGGTGTCGAAAGCCGGTCTGCGAGCGAATCCGCGATCAGGCGGAGCACCTGGCTTGGCGGCATCGCGCTCGTGGTCGAGGCAGAATCCAGTGCCGCCGCTAGCCCAGCGGCCTCCCGGCGTACCGCAGCCAGCGCCAGCGTCTGTTTGCTGTCGTAGTAAACGTAAATCGCCCCGGCTGAGAGCCCCGACTCGGCGATGATCTCCACCATCGTCGTCGCCCGCACGCCGCGCCGGAGGAAGCAGGTGACCGCGGCATCCAGGATCTGGTCGCGACGGGCTCCGCGATGGGCTTCGCTCACCTTCGGCATGCGGGTTCATCCTCTCTACGCGTGGGGGCGGTGCCCTTGCGCTTGGCTATCGAGCGTACTATAAAGAACGTACATTCGGTTTTTTGGGAGGTCGGATATGGGCAAGTGGATGGACGCTTACCGCCGCAACTGGGCGCGGGTCGGGGCCGTGGGTGCGATGGCGCTCGGCGGCGCGAGCGTGCTCGCCCTCACCCGGAAGAAGCCGGGGAGCGTGCGGGCGCTCGCGGTGATGAACTCCATGACGATGTCGGCGCACCAGTACGAGGAGTACGTGGACCCCGGCTACATGGCCGGTGAGGTGAACAAACTCGTCTTCAAGAGCGATCAGCCGGAGAACTGGCCGCTGAACGCCCAAGGCCTGATGTGCGCGAACTGGGGCTTCTCGGCCCTCTACATCCCGCCGATCCTCGCCCCGAAAGTGAAATGGCTTGCGCTTCCTCCAGCCCTGCTTGGGATCGTCTAGGCCGTTCTACACGGTGCCATCGTGCCCCTGCGTACACGCAAGGCGTACAACCCCGGGACGTTGACCGCCGTGCTACTGCATGCGCCGATCGGAGTGGCTACCATCCGCGCGATCCGTGCACAGGGGCCGATCACCCGTGGCGATTGGGTCAAGTCGGGTGGTGTGCTGGCCGCCTTCTTTGCCCTCGGCGTCTTCCTGCCGAACTGGTTCTTTGCGGACCGGAACTCGCCGTACCCGCTGTCCGAGAAACAGCTCGCCCGACCTCAGCGCCAAGCAGATACCCGCGAGAGCGACGACTGATTCACCCACGCTGCTCCCGAAGAGAACACGGCGATGTCGGATGTCGCCCGGCGCATGGTGGTGTGCTGCTGAAATACGTCGTGCCGATCAGACTGGGTCGGAGTGCGGGACCCACCAGCCCCACCCCTAGACTGTCTGCCATGGCCGACGACCAGTTCCTGCCTCGACTTCGGATAGG
>JAUNKK010000044.1 GCA_030532825.1 Propionibacteriaceae bacterium | reverse complement strand
AGCCGTCCCTCTGTTCTCTTCCAAACGTGTCAACAAACCCCACGAATAAGCCTCTAGATCGGCCGATACATCAATCCATGCATCGCCCTCTACTTCCACGGAAGCTACGACTGTGGCGTTAGTAAAGAACCCCTCATTCTGCGGAGTCGCAGTCACCATCGCGGTGACGGTGCTCTCGCGATCCCCCTGGCGAACCGGCAAGAACCAGGGCATCGCCGTGAAGGCTTTCTCCCCGAAATCCGACCGCACCCGCTCCAAATCTTGTGGGACGATATCAATCACTGCTTCACTCCGGTTCGGGTCGCTCGGATAGGCCCCAGGTCCAGCGCGCGTTGCACTGCAAAGACAAAGCCCAGCGGCATCCCCAGGCCGACGCTGATCACCAGGATCAGCACCAGTCTGAGGGCCCACCGCCAGGCCAGATCAGCGACGATGCTCAAGGCTCATCTCGTGACGTCGTGGGTTGCACGGTGGCGTTCGCGCACGCTTCGCCGCTGCTGACGGCTCTGACGTGCCGATATCCAGCGGGGCGCTCGGTGCGGCTGACCGCTGCTCGCGTCATCGGCGAGGAGTGGCCATTATTCGGGTCACCCATCATCGCGTGACCCGAATCCCTGCGTGCCACCGACGCTCCGAACCACCCGAAAACTATGTCGTCTCAAGACCCTGCACGGCGAAACACTGGTGCTTCGTCGCGGCCCCAGCTGACGAGCCGCGGACCCCGCGGGGTGCCTGCGCACGCCTAGTGTTCGCCAGGGGGCGGATATGCACAGTTTTGGACCTTGATCGCTATGGTTTCAGTCGAAACTGAACTGAATAGCGAGGAAAAATGAGCGTTAAGGGGCGGGTGACGCTGCCAATCGAGCAGGGCATGGACGATCAGCTGCCGGGGATCGTGGCCCGGTTGGGGGCCGACGCTGTGCGGAACTCGGACGGTACGTGGCTGCCGGAGATCACCCCGCAGTTGGGGGCGAAGGTCTACGAGACCTATTTCCCGGCGCGCGGTGACCAGGCCTTCGCCGAGGCGCATCCAGAGTGCCGCCCCCGCTGTTACCTCATGTCCGAACGAGTGGCGGCCCCGGCGTCAAGACCCCTCGCCATCAAAGTGATGAAGGGCTACTACGCGCTACAGGTCACCCCCGATCTCGACGACGTAGCGCGCTGGTGGGAGGTCATCGACCGCACGACCGGCGCCGTCGTGCCCACGGGCGGCTGGTCGGTGACGGGGGAGGGTGCGGCCACCGTCGTCACCATCGCCGATCCTGCGCCGTTCCACGTCTACACCGTCAGCTTCCTCGCCTGGCAGACCTGGGACAGCACCCAGATGTACAACTACACCACCAACCACTGGGAAAACGATCCGACCCAGGTGCGCGAGATCGGCTACGACACCCGCCACCCCGTTGCCTGGGGGCACATGACCACCTCGCTCGACCGTTGGTGCCGTGAGCACCCCGAGGTGGATGTGGTGCGGTTCACCACGTTCTTCTACCACTTCACCCTGGTGTTCAACGACCTCGGCAAGGAAAAGTACGTCGACTGGTTCGGCTACTCCGCCTCCGTCTCGCCACTCGCCATGACAGCCTTTGAGGTCGAATATGGGTACCGGCTGCGCCCGGAGGATTTCGTCGACGAGGGCTACTACAACACCCCATTCCGGCCGCCCCGCCGCGCCTTCCGCGACTGGATCGACTTCCAGACCCGGTTCGTGTGTGCGCGGGTCAAGGAACTCGTGGACATCGTCCATGCGCACGGCAAAGAGGCCCTGATGTTCCTGGGCGACAACTGGATCGGCACCGAACCCTACGGCGAGCACTTCGCCGCCACCGGTATCGACGGGGTGGTGGGTTCCGTCGGCTCGGCGGCCACCTGCCGCATGATCTCGGACATCCCCGGCGTCCGCTACACGGAGGGCCGGTTCCTGCCGTACTTCTTCCCGGACGTGTTCCGGGAGGGTGGCGACCCGCTGGGGGAGGCGAACGAGTCCTGGCTCCATGCGCGGCGCGCCATCGCCCGCAAGCCACTGGACCGGATCGGCTACGGCGGCTACCTGTCGCTGGCAGTGCAGTTCCCGGAGTTCATGGCCCGCATTGAGCAGATTTGCGACGAGTTCCGCGCCATCCACACTCAAGGCGGCGGCCAGCGCCCGCAGGCGGCGCCGATCCGGGTCGGTGTGCTCAACGCCTGGGGGCGACTGCGCACCTGGCAGACGCACATGGTGGCGCACGCGCTGTGGTACAAGCAGATCTACTCCTACCTCGGGGTGCTTGAAGCCCTAGCCGGCCTGCCCTTCGAACTGCGCTTCCTCAGCTTTGACGAGGCCCGCGCCGGCGCCCTCGGCGACGTGGACGTGGTGCTCAACGTCGGCGCCGCCCATACCGCCTTCTCCGGTGGCGACGAGTGGCGTGACCCGGCCCTCGCCGTGGCGGTGCGGGCGTTCGTGGCGCGCGGGGGCGGCTTCATTGGGGTCGGCGAGCCCACCGCGACCCCGATGGCGGGTGCCTTCTTCCAACTGTCCGACGTGCTGGGCGTCGACAAGGAGCTGGGATACTCACAGTCCACGGATCGCTACCCAGTAGAGCAGCCGGAGCACTTCATCACCGCCGACCTCGCCGGTGCGTTGGATATCGGGGAGGGCGCCGGGGATATCTTCGCCGTCGACGCCGCCACCCGTATTCTCCGCCTACGCCACCGGTCCGTCGATCTGGCGGTTCGCGACGCGGGGGCTGGCCGCGCCGTCTACCTGGCGGGACTGCCGTACTCCGCCGACAACGCCCGCGTGCTGCATCGTGCCATCTACTGGGCCGCGGGCCGGGAGGCGGACTTCGAGGTCCACTGGGTCCCCTCCAACCCGCACGTGGAGGTGGCGGTTTACCCGACAGGGCGCGCGCTGGTGATGAACAACGCCCGCGAGGGCGTCACCACGACCCTGCGCGGCCGCTCGACGGGACTCGGGGGCGACGGCGACCTCCGGGAGCTGACGCTGACCCTCGAACCCATGGAATCCCGCTGGATCGACCTGGGAGCCGCGGCGGGCTGAGCCGGTTTCGGCGGCGTAGACTCACCGGGTGAACCAACCTGATCCAGATTGCTTTGGCGAACAGGAGTTTGAGGATTCGCTGGAGCCCTGGCACCTGATCCGGCGCACGGACGTGGTGGCCAGGGCCGGGGTGCTCATGCTCGGGGCGGGCACCAGTTCGCTGCGGGTACGTCAGCTCATGAAGCGCGCCGCCCGCGCCGTCGGGCTGGGCAATGTGGAGGCCGACATCGGTTTCACCTCTCTGACGATGACGGTGGAGCGCCGTGGCCTGTTTCGCACGAAGGTGGTCGAGGTGCGCAAACCGGGCGTCAACGCCCACCGCATCGCGATGCTCCAAGCACTGAGCAACGCCATGCCGGAACGCATGACCGCCACCGAACTCGACCAGGAACTGGACCGGATCGAGAACACGGGGCCGCTGTACCCCGCCTGGCTGCGCGGCCTGCTCGTGGCGCTGGCCTGCGCCAGCATCACGCTCCTGACCGGCGGAGGCTGGCAAGAGATTGCGGCCGTGCTGCCGGCCTCGGGGTTGGCCTACCTGATGTTCAGGAGGCTTGGCCGCTGGCACCTGAACCATCTTGCGGTGGTGCTGGCCTCCTCCTTCACCGCTTCGGGCACCTACCTGGTGGTGGCGGGGCTGGTAGGCCACTTCTCCGGTGCGACGAGCCCGCGCGTGGCGGCAGGATTCATCTGCGCCGCGCTGTTCCTCGTCCCGGGTTTTCCGCTGGTGACGGCCGGGCTGGATCTGACCCGGCTGGACCTGGCGGCAGGCATTCCCCGTGCTGTCTACGCGTTGATGATTCTCCTGGCCATGACCATCGGGATCTGGATCGTCACGAAACTAGGCGGAATCAGCGCCGACCCACTGCCCCCATTTGCCGCCGAACCGTGGCGGCTGTGGTTGATGCGGGCGGCCGCAAGCTTCGCCGCGGTCGTGGGCTGGGCCATGATGCTGAACTCCCCGCTGACCGCCGCCGTGGCTTCCGGGGCTGTCGCGGTGGCCGGAAATGCGCTGCGACTCGGCATGATCGACGCCGGGGTCACGGAGCACGTGGCGACGTTCGCCGGGTGCTTCCTCATCGGACTCGGCTGCGCGATCCTAGGGCGGGTCTTCTCGTTGGAAAAGATCATCATGACGGTGCCAACGCTGCTGGTGTCCATCCCCGGCTCAGCCGCGCTCCGGGCCCTGCTGTACTTCGATGAGCAACTGGTCGAGCGCGCCGTCGAACAAGGGTTGGCAGCCCTGCTGGGGGTGATCGCGATGGTCGCAGGGCTGTCGGCGGCCAGGATGCTGACCGACCCGGAGTGGATCTTCACCCGTGACGATCCACCACCCCTGCGGCAGGTGGTGCCCCGGCTGCGCCGCCGCCGACAACACCGGGTTCCGGGAGAGGGTGTCCCCGAGTCGTAGACTGGGCGGTTGAGCCGTCGCTAGTGTTCGTGCGCTGAAAGCTCATCGGCGGGTGCCGGTTCCGGGCGGATGCCTTGCGGCGCCACGCGACGGGCCACGAAAGGTCGCCGTGAGTGACGCGAGGCCGCCGCACCCGGGACCCAACACCGCCGACGAGCCGACAACACGTAACCCCAGAGGAGAGAAATGCCCGCGCTGCGTTCCCGCACCACCACCCATGGTCGCAATATGGCCGGAGCCCGGGCGCTGTGGCGTGCCACGGGGATCACGGACTCCGACTTCGGCAAACCGATCATCGCGGTGGCGAACTCGTTCACTCAATTCGTGCCGGGGCATGTGCACCTGCGCGACATGGGCAAGCTGGTCTCCGAAGCGATCCGCGAGGCCGGCGCCGTGGGACGTGAGTTCAACACCATCGCCGTCGACGACGGCATCGCCATGGGTCACGGCGGCATGCTGTACTCGCTGCCCAGCCGCGAACTGATCGCCGACTCCGTCGAATACATGGTGAACGCCCACTGCGCCGATGCCCTGGTGTGCATCTCCAACTGCGACAAGATCACCCCCGGGATGCTGCTCGCCGCCCTGCGGCTCAACATTCCGACGGTGTTCGTCTCGGGCGGGCCCATGGAGGCCGGAAAGGCCATCATCCGGGACGGCCAGGCCACCACCTCACTCGACCTGGTCAACGCCATGACGGCCGCGGTCGACCCGGCAGTCAGCGATGAGGAACTCGGCCGCATCGAGGCCAGTGCCTGCCCCACCTGCGGCTCCTGCTCGGGAATGTTCACCGCCAACTCCATGAACTGCCTGCTGGAGGCCATCGGCCTGGCCCAGCCCGGCAACGGCTCCACCCTCGCCACCGCCAGCGCCCGACGGAACCTGTTCATCGGCGCCGGGCGGCTCATCGTCGACCTGTGCCGCCGCTACTACGAGGAGGACGACGAGTCCGTCCTGCCGTTAGCCATTGCGACGAAATCGGCGTTCAGCAACGCCATGCGCCTCGACGTTGCCATGGGCGGTTCGACGAACACGGTCCTGCATCTGCTGGCCGCCGCACAGGAGGCCGGGGTGGATTTCAACCAAGACGACATCGACGCCATCTCGCGCGTCACCCCGTGCCTGGCGAAGGTCGCGCCCAACTCGGAACGCTATTTCATGGAGGACGTGCATCGCGCCGGCGGCATCCCCGCGATCCTCGGGGAACTACATCGGGGCGGCAAACTGGATGCCGACGTGCACGCCGTCCACTCCCCGTCGCTGGAACGTTGGCTGGCGGACTGGGACATCCGCGGCGGCCAGGCCACGGACCGGGCCATCGAGCTGTTTCACGCGGCCCCGGGCGGGGTTCGCACCACGGAGCCGTTCAGTTCCACTAACCGCTGGCAGAGCCTCGACCGAGACGCCGAGGGCGGCTGCATCCGTTCCGTCGACCACCCCTACACGACCGACGGCGGCCTCGCTGTTCTGAAGGGCAACCTGGCCCCCGACGGCGCCATCGTCAAGACCGCCGGTGTGCCCGAGCATCAGTGGGAGTTCACGGGCACCGCCGTCGTCACCGAGTCGCAGGAGGAGGCAGTGGAGGCCATCTTGGGCGGTCGCATCACGCCCGGCGACATCGTTATCGTCCGCTACGAAGGCCCCAAGGGCGGGCCGGGGATGCAGGAGATGCTGTACCCGACCAGCTACCTCAAGGGGCTGGGACTCGGGCCGAAGTGCGCGCTCATCACCGATGGCCGCTTCTCGGGCGGCTCCTCGGGACTGTCCATTGGGCACGTCTCCCCGGAGGCGGCTTCGGGCGGTCCCATCGCACTGGTGCGTGACGGCGACCAGATCACCATCTCCATTCCGCGCCGCTGCCTGACCCTTGATGTTCCCGAGGAACAGCTGGCGGCCCGGCGGGCCGAACTGGAGCAGGCCACGGGGTACCGACCAGCGAACCGCCAGCGCCAGGTCTCGACCGCGCTGCGGATCTACGGGTCGCTGGCGCAGTCCGCCGACAAGGGGGCCTCCCGCCGCTTCGACGGCTGAGGCGCGCTTCAGGAGGCTGGCCCGGGGACAGCTCCCGCTCCCGGGCCAGCCTCCTGACCGTTAGTGGTGAGTGTATTCCTCGTGGGTGCTCTGAAGCTCCGTGGAGCGTGGGGGCGCCGGGCGGAGCAGGCCCAAAACCCCGATGGCGATGAGGAACCCGGCAGCCATCATGGCTAGGTCGAATAGTGCCGTCACCGCGAACGACAGCAGCCCCGCCGACGACGGAAGGACGATGGGCTGCGGGGTGGTTAAGTTCAGGTGTGCGCTGACGATGGCCGCGATCATCAGCGCGAGTCCGAGGAGTACCCCTTGGGCTAGGACGCGCCGCGGTGCCCTGGCTCGCCGCCTAACCCCGAGAAGTTCAGCGAGCAGTACCGCCGCCCCCGCCAGCCCCACGTCGTAGACGGTGATGGTGAGCAGTTGCAACGTGACGTAGAACTGGCCGCCCGGCATGGTGAGTTGCCAGTACTTGGCGGCCAACGCGACCACCACCAACCCGGCAAGCCATGCGTAATCCTGGTGTCAGTTTCGCGGATGCATCCCAGAGTCTCCTTTGGCCCTTCGGCGTGTGAGACGTACGGGGCCTCGTTTCAATTGCCTGGTATCAGAAATGATAGCGTATCCAGACGTTTTGTTCTGGGGGTGAGGTGAATCTCGCGTGCCGGAAGTCCGCGGTTCCACAGGCCGGTGGATGCAGATCCCTTACGGTGCGCTCTGGTCCTCGGCGTGCGAGGCAGGCTCTGGGTGGTGGGGTTCGGTGCGCCGCCGGATAAAGAACGACGCTGTGGCCCCGGCGATCATCAGCAGCCCCACGATGGTCAGCGGGGGACTGTGTTCCCAGGCCCGGGTAAGAATCGCGAAACCGATGAGGCCCCCGGTGGCATAGATGAACGCCCAGATGACACAGCCCACGATGACCGCCGGTAGATAGCGGCGCATCGGCATCCGGGAAACCCCCGCGGCCAGGTTCACCATGGTCTGGACGCCAACCACCAGGAAGCTGAGGGTGACCGCTGGCGGCCCCCAGCGGTTCAGCCACGCGCTGCCCACGGCATAGGCGCGGGAGTCCAGGACCTTCCGCCAGCGCGTGTGCCCTGCCCCGGCGACGACCCCCCGCCCGATCCAATAGGTGGCATTGGAACGGCACATGACGATGCAGAACAGACTCAGCAAAACCAGCCCGTAGGGCAGCTGCCACGTGGTGGGGGCCATGACACCCTTTCGGTCGAAAACGTCTCTAGTTTAGGCGAACCTAACCTGTTGCGACGAGCCGCGCGCGGCAGGTCTGGTCAACCCAACAGAAGCGCCGCCGTCGCGATCACCGGGAGGCTGAGTAGCGTGGTGGCGAACAGTACCTGTTGCACGATCTCCTGGTCGGTGTCGTAGCGGATGGCGTGGACCAGAACCACCTGCGCGGTCGGCAAGGCCGCCAGGACAGTAGCTGCCCGGATCTGCTCCGCGGGCAGTCCCGAAACGATCGCCACCGCACAGGCCACTATCGGCATCAGCAAGGACTTGGCCCCGATGGCCGCGAGCGCGCGTGGCTCGAAACGCCGCGGTAGGCCGGAGTGCCGCAGCCCCAAGCCGAACGTGAGCAGCATCAGGGGAATCGACAGACCCGCTAGCAGGTCGACGGGAGCGGCCAGCACCATGGGCAGCTTCAGCCCGGCGAGGCTCATGGCCAGGCCGGTTAGCGTGGCCAGGGTCACCGGGTTGCGGAGGATCAGGCGACAGATGCCGCGAACGCCCGAGGTCTCGTTCCGTGTGGCGTCGAGGACGACTAGGGCCGTGGGCTGGATGAGCCCCACCTGCAACAGCAGGATCGGTGCTACCCACGAGGCGTCGCCCAGCACGTACAAAGCGATCGGCAGACCCAGGTTCCCGGAGTTCAGATACACCGAGGCCAACGCCCCCAGCACCCGTTGCTCAGTGGTCAGTCGACGCCAAGCCAGCCACGCCACCCCTAGGGTCACGAGGGCCGCTGCGGCGATTGCCGCCAGGTGCCAACTGAACACCGAGGCCAGATTTGCCTGGCTCATCAGCTTCAGCATGAGGGCGGGGGTCCCCACATTGAACGCGAGGGCCGCCAGCGTCTTCTGGGACTCGGGAGGAAAGTGTTTCGAGCCGCCCAGGAAGTAGCCGACGGCGACAGCGACGAGAATAGTCGCGAAACCAGTAGCCACCGCAGTCACGTTTCTCAGCCTATTGACGTTTGCTAGGGTCAGGAACACGAGATCGCTTTTCGGGAGGCGGTTCCGGGTGGATCGCCGGGTGCAGGGCTTTGCTCGCCGCGGCGATTGGGCCGATGAGGGCCAGCAGGCACCGGGATGCAGCCGCTTCGAATGCGGCATTGGGTGAGGGCGAAGGAGGTGGCCCGCGTGGCCGACATTGAGGATTTTGATCTGGACAAGACGACCCGGCAGGCCTGGGCGGCGTTCACGGAACGGCTAGCTGATGTGCTGTCAGTGATGGATGCCACCGCGGATCTCACGATCTCCGTTGCGCGAGGGGAAGATGCGGCCGCCGCAAGTGATCCCGTTGCTGTCCGCTTCTCCGCCATCGCCCCGGGCGTCATCGAGGCCACTCTGACCGGGATCCACGGCGAACGGCTCCAGGATCTCGGCTGGGACCTCGCGGGCGGGCGGACCGCCGTGCGCCGGGATCAAGAACACGCAGCCGAGCTCGCGGCCCTCACCACCGAGACCATGCGTGACATCGTCGGGGTGCTGCACCCGATCTTCCTGGAACCCGATCAGCTGGCCGAACTGCTCACCAGCGGCAACGACGCCATCAAACCCCCAGAACCCGGGCCGTTTGGGATCGTGATGCCCACCAGCCAAGCTCAATTGGACGCCATCATCGACGCCGAGTTGGCGCGTCTGTTTGGGCACTCCGCCGCGCGTAACCCCATGGGGGATGTAGCCATCCGGGTCGGCAGCACTGTTGTGTTCTGCCGCTCCACACCCGATTTCAAGGAGCTGGTGCTGTTCGCGGCGCTTGTACACGACGTGAGCGGCCGTTCCCGGGCATGTGAGGTCCTCAACGACCTCAACGTCGAGTCTCGGTATTGCCGCTTCGCGTTGCACCGTGACCGGGTTTTCGCGCAGGTCTCGGTCCCGGCCCAACCCTTTGTACCGCAGCACTTCCGCCAGGCCCTCGACTCGATCTCCCAGGTTGCCGATGGCATCGACGACGACCTGGCCAGCAAACTTGGCGGCCGCACCACATTCCCCGCGACCAGCTGATGACAGCAGGCCCGAAGCACTAGAATTTCCGTTATGACTGAGGTCCGCTACTTCGAGCATCTCGGAGAGGAGGAGTGCCTACGGCTGCTGCGGAACACCGGCGTCGGGCGCGTCGTGTGGCAGGTGGAAGACGGGCTGGCGGTGCTGCCCGTGAACTACCGGGTCATTGATGACTCGGTGGTGTTCCACACTGGCCCGGACTCCTCGCTGGCCCAGCTGACAGATCCCACGGCGGTGGCCTTCCAGGTCGACGAGATCGACCAGGACACCGCGGTCGGGTGGTCTGTGCTGGTGCAGGGAATGAGCGGACTCAGCGGCGAGGAACACTCCGTGAGCTTCTTGCCGCGATCGCCGTCCATAGCCGTGGCGGTGAGCATCCAACAGGTGGCGGGTCGGGTAATCTCCGGCAATCCAGTTCCCCAAGGCTGAGGAGGCCGAGATGGAAGATCGTAAGTTGATAGTGGTCGGCGTTGACGGCAGCGAGGACGGCCTGCGCGCCGTCAAATATGGTGCCAGCCTCGCCCATGAGATCAACGGGGAACTGTTGCTGGTGCACGCGGTCGACGACGCCATGCTCGCGGGTGCCTGGGGGGTGGTCTACGACCCGGAGGTGCTGCAGAACGCGGGCGTTAGCGCCAACGAGGCGGCGGCCGCCATCGCCAGGGATATCGGGCTGCCGGAGGACCAGATCCGCACCGAGGTGGTGCTCGGCTCGCCCGGCGGAGTACTGGGTCGGCTCAGCGAAGTCGCGGATCTCATCATCGTGGGCCGCCGCTCGGTCTCTGGCCTGGAGCGGATGTTCGTCGGCTCCACCAGCGTCTCCGTGGTAGCAGGCTCCCGTTGTCCCGTGCTGGTGATCTCCGCCGCCGCCCATCCGAAAGACGTCGGCCATAAGAAGCTCATCGGGGTGGGGCTCAACACCAGCCCCGGCAACCGCTCGACGCTGATTGCCGCCTTCCGGGAGGCGCACATGCTGGGGGCCCGGCTGGAAATCGTCCATGCCTTGCAGCCGCCGATCGGGCTTTTCGGGCCGAAGCTCGGGCCCGCCGACCTGGAGGAGCTCATCCGTTTCACCCGGGGCGGTATTGAGGCCATGGCAGCCGAGCAGGCCAAGACCTACCCGGACGTGAAATATGAGGTCGTTGTCGTGGCCGCCAGCCCCATCAACGAGTTCGTCACCCGCTCGGAGAACTACGACCTGTTGGTGCTGGGCACGGGCGAGGAGGCCATCCCGGGCTTCGGGCTCGGCGGGCTGCTTCGGGGGCTCATGGCGCACTCTCTATGCCCGCTGTACATCACCCACGGTAAGTGAACCAACCCGTCCTGAACTTCGACCCGGCGCTGCCCATCTCGGATGAGGCGCCGCGGATCGCGGCCCTCATCCGGGACCACCAGGTGGTTGTGGTCGCGGGCGAGACCGGCTCCGGCAAGACCACGCAGCTGCCCAAGATCTGCCTCATGGCGGGCCGTGACCGGATCGCCCACACCCAGCCCCGGCGGATCGCCGCCCGCACCGTCGCCCAACGCATCGCCCAGGAATGCGAAACGGAGCTGGGGGAGTTCGTCGGCTATCAGGTGCGCTTCACCCGCAAGGTGGGCCGCGAAACCCGGATCAAGGTGATGACCGACGGCGTGCTGCTCAGCGAACTCAGCCACGACCGTGACCTGCGGCGCTACGACACGATCATCATCGATGAGGCGCACGAGCGCAGCCTCAACATCGACTTCCTGCTGGGCTACCTCAAGCAGCTGCTGGCACGGCGCCCCGAGCTGCGGGTCATCGTCACCTCCGCCACCATCGACACGGCCCGTTTCGCCGCTCATTTCGACGATGCGCCCGTCGTTGAGGTGAGCGGACGCACCTACCCCGTCGAGGTGCGTTACCAGCCCATCCCTGAGGACAGCGACGAGGTGGACGCCATTTGCCGGGCTGTCGCGGAGATCGCCGAGACCACCAGCGTCGGCGATGTCCTCGTCTTCCTCTCGGGGGAACGCGAGATCCGCGACGCCGCCGAAGCCGTCGATGCGCTGCGGCTGCGGGGCTGGGAGACCGTGCCACTGTACGCGCGCCTGGCGGCCGCTGATCAGCAGCGGGTCTTCCAGCCGCACAACCAGCGTCGCGTCGTGCTGGCAACGAATGTTGCGGAGACCTCCATCACCGTCCCCGGCATCCGCTACGTCATTGACGTTGGCAACGCCCGGATCTCCCGCTACTCCGCCCGAACCAAGGTGCAGCGGCTACCCATCGAGCCCGTTTCCCAGGCCAGCGCCAACCAGCGGGCGGGCCGCTGCGGCCGGCTCGGCCCAGGCGTGGCCATCCGGCTCTACAGCGAGGAGGATTTCGCCGCCCGTCCCGAGTTCACTGAGCCGGAGATCCTGCGCACGAACCTGGCCACCGTCATCCTCCAGATGGCCCAAGCGGGGCTAGGCGAGATCGAGAACTTCCCGTTCGTCGAGGCGCCCGTCGCCTCCCAGATCAGCGACGGCCTACGAGTGCTCCAAGAACTGGGGGCCATCAAGCCTCGGCGCCGCCACGAACGGGTCCGACTGACCCGGGTCGGCCGACTGCTGGCCAGGATGCCCGTCGACCCCCGGCTGGGGCGGATGCTGATCGAAGGCGGCCGGCGCGGCGCCCTACATCAAGTTCAGGTACTGGTCGCCGGGCTCACCGTGCCCGACGTGCGGGAACGTCCCGCCGAACAACAACAGGCTGCCGACGAGTTGCACCGGCGCTTCACCTTCCCACCGGCCGAGGCGCCCCAGCCCCAGGCCGGTGAGCCGCGACGACATACCGTCCACACCGGCACCCGACCGATGAGGGACTCGTCTCGCAGCGGCCTGCCCGGCGGCGACTTCGAGGCGCTGATGAATGTGTGGGACTACCTGCGCGGGCAACGCCGTCGCCTCACCGGCAGCGCCTTCCGCAAACTGTGCCGCACCGAGTTCCTGCACTTCGTGCGCTTCCGGGAATGGGAGGATCTGGTGTCCCAACTCCGGGAGGTGTGCCGTGAACTTGACCTGCCCCAGGACGGCACGGCGCCGATGGACGTGGTCTTGGACTGTCTGCTGACGGGCCTGCTGTCCAACATTGGCCTAGCCCTGCCGCGCCCCGAGAAACCTCAGGGTCGGCGCCGCCCCCTGACGGAATACCAGGGCTGCCGTGGTGCGCGCTTCGCGGTTGCTCCCGGGTCCGCGTGCGCCAAGTCAACGCCCCCGCTCGTGGTGGCCTACGAGCTGGTGGAGACCTCGCGCCTGTGGGCCCGCACCGTTGCCCCCGTCACCGCCGCCCAAATTGAGCGCGCGGCCGGGGACCTGGTGACCCGGACGCTTTCGGAGCCCAGCTTCTCGCCGCGTTCCGCGACGGTTGTCGCCAGCGAGACGGTCAGCTTGTTCGGGGTGCCGATCGTCGCCGGGCGCCGCACCAACTACGCGGCGGCGCATCCGCGGGAGGCCCGAGAGATCTTCATCCGTTCCGGGCTCGTCGAGGGGGAGTGGGAGACCCGCAACCCCGTCGTCGTCGCCAACCGGTTCGCTCGTGACGAGGCCGAGAGGCTCACTGACCGGATGCGGCGGCCGGAACTGCTGATCTCCGATCAGGCGCTCTACGACTTCTACGATGTTCGGCTGCCCGCGGAAGTGGTCTCTGGGGCTACGTTCGACAAGCACGTACGAGCTCTGGCCGACGACTCCGCACTACGCCTCACCCCAGCTGATTGCATCACCGATCCCGGGGCCGTGAGCGTCGTCGACTTCCCCGACCGCTGGGCCACAGCCGGTTTCGAACTGCCGGTCACCTACGTCTACGATCCGGGCGCCGGGCACGACGGGGTCACCGTTGAGGTGCGGCTTGAACAACTCGGGGTGCTCGCCCCGGAGCCGTTCTCGTGGCAGGTGCCGGGGCTGCGCGAGGCATTGGCGACCGCGCTCATCCGCAGCCTTCCCAAGCGCATCCGCACCGTTTTCGTCCCGGCCCCCGACTATGCGCGCCGGGCTGTTGCCTGGCTGGCCGAGAAACAGGTGGGGGAGGACATCGCCTTCCCCACCGCTCTCGGCCAGGCCCTCACCGCCCTCACGGGCAACCCCGTCGACCCCGCCGACTGGCAGCCAGGCGCCGTGGACCACCATCTCAGACCCACATTCGTGGTGCTGGATGGCCGCACAGAGGTAGCCCGGGGCGAAGACCTAGCCGAGTTGAAGACCCGACTATCCGCTCAGGTCGCCTCGAAGCTCACCCGCTCCGCGCGGCGTATCGCCGCCACGGGTCAGCGAGATTGGACTTTCGGGTCCCTGCCGCAGAGTACCCGCCTCAGCGGAGGCGTGGCGGGTTATCCCTGCCTCGTTGACGAGGGGGACAGCGTCGGGGTGCAAGTGGTGGACTCCGCGGCCAAAGCTGAACGACTCCACGCCACCGGGTTGCGCCGCCTGCTGGTGCTGGTCAACCCGTCGCCGATCCGCTGGGTGGTTTCGCACCTGCGCAACGACGAAAAGCTGGCGCTGGGGGCGAGCGAATACCCGAGCGTGCCCGATCTGCTCGCCGACGCTTGGCTCAAGGCCTCCGACCGGCTGCTTCGGCGGATCGTCGACCCGTCCGAGATCCGCGACGAGGCCAGCTTCCGCCGCGCGAGTGAGGCGGTGCGTCCCGACTGCCCCGTGGCGACGGCGGCAGTCGTCACCACGGCCGCGCAGGCGCTCACCGCCCACGCCCGCGTGGACCGGTTGCTGGCCACCCTGCCGACCGACGACGAGGCCCGCCTCGACATCTCGGAGCAACTCGCGAACCTCCTGTTCAACCGGTTCATCTCGGCCACACCCGACCCCTGGTTCGACCGCCTGCCCATCTGGGTAGCGGCGTGTGAGACCCGCCTGCTCAACCGCGGCAAGAACCCTGGCCGCGACGAACGCAGCCGCGCGGAGATCGCAGGCTTGGAGGCTGACTACGCCGAATTGTGCGATGCCCAGCCGCCGGGGCCCCTACCGGCCGAAGTAGAGGAGATCGCGTTCCTGCTGGAAGAGTTCCGCGTCGGCCTGTTTGCCCAGGGCGTGCGCACCGCCGTCCCGGTGTCGAGCAAACGCATCGCTCAGGCCATGGGGCGGCTGCGGTCATAATGGTCCGGTGCCGACGACCACCCAGGACCTGATCAACCTGTTTGACCTCGACGAGGTGGGCCACGGAAAGTTCCGTGGCCCGCAGCCCGATACCCAGTGGCAGCGCTTGTTCGGCGGCCAAGTGCTGGCTCAAACCCTGTTTGCGGCGATGCGTACCGTCCCGGCGGAACGCCAGGTGCATTCGCTGCACGCCTATTTCCTGCGGCCCGGTAGCCGGGAGGAGCCGTTGCGTTTCGAGGTGGAGACGATGCGCGACGGCCGCACCTTCAGCGCGCGCCGGGCCATCACCCGTCAGCATGACCGGGTGATCTTCCAGCTGAACGTGTCTTTTCAGCAGCCGGAGGAAGGACTGAGCCATTCAGCGCCACAGCCGGGTGAGGTCACGGCCGCTGATCTGGCGCCGTCGATGCAGGAGGTTTTGGAGGCCCGCTTCGGGGCGCCCATTCACCTGTTGTCGGAGTGGGATGCGCTGGATGTGCGGCTCGCCACCGATGCCCGCCCCAGTCCACAGGGCGGGATGATGCGGGCCTGGGTGCGCACCCAGGAGCCACTCCCGGACGACCCGCGGCTGCACGCGGCGCTGCTGGCCTATCTGTCCGACATGACGTTGCTCAGCGTCTCAACGGTGCAACACGAGGTGGAGTTCATGAACCCCAACCTGGAAGCGGCCTCCATCGACCACGCGATGTGGTTCCACCGGCCGGCCCGCTGTGACGACTGGCTGCTCTACGACATGCTCTCGCCGTCGGCCTCTGGAGCGCGGGGTTTCTGTGAGGGACGCCTGTTCCAGGACGGCCAAGCCGTCGCTTCCTGCGCCCAGGAAGGACTGATCCGGCTCGTCGGGTGACGACGAGCCGGATCAGGGGAGAGGGAGAAAACGGCGTTTAGGCCGCGGTCGCCTGGTACTCGCGCATCTTGGCTAGGGCGAGCCGCTCAATCTGGCGGACCCGCTCAGCGGTGATGCCCCAGTGCTGCCCGATGTCGGCCAGCTTGGCCTGGCGGCCGTCGAGCAGACCGTAGCGGCGGCGCACCACATCGGCAGAGCGGTCGTCGAGGGAAGCCAGCATCCCGTCTAGGCGGGCGCGCTCCTCGGCGTCCAAGACCACCTCGTCGGGTCCGGGGGCGGTTTCGCGGGCGATGAGGTCGCCAAGGGCAGTGTCACCGTCGGCTTCCACGGGCGCGTCGAGGGAGACGTGATCCCGGGCATAGCGGATGAGATCGACGATCTTGTCCTCGCTCAAGTTCAACTCAAGGGCGATCTCTGAAACCTCCGGTTCGCGCCCGAGGGTGCGCTCCAGGTTGCGGCGCACCGCGGAGACCTGATTGACCTGCTCGGCGACGTGCACGGGAAGGCGCACGATGCGGCCCTGCTGGGCGATGCCGCGAGAGATGGCCTGCCGCACCCACCAGGTGGCGTAGGTGGAGAACTTGAAGCCCTTGGTGTAGTCGAATTTCTCGACCGCCCGGATGAGGCCGGTGTTGCCCTCTTGCACCAGGTCGAGCAACGGCATCTGCGCCCGGCCGTACTTGCGAGCGACGGAGACCACGAGCCTCAGGTTGGCCCGGATGAAGCGCTGCATGGCCTCGTTGCCGAGTTCTACGAGAGCTTCGAGTTCTTCACGGGTGGCGTCGATTGCGGTGGTCTCGTTGCCGTCGAGGATCTCGGTGGCGAACAGACCCGCCTCAACGGCTCGGGCCAGTTGCACTTCCTCCTCAGCGGTCAGCAGAGGGGTCTTGGCTATCGCGTCCAGGTAGAGCCCAACGGCATCCTTACCATCAATGCCGTCGGTGCTACGGTTTCGCGCAGTCGTGATCATGGGGTCCGCCTTTCTGACGTCTACACCTATCCAAACGCCTGGAGGGGCCACTTGGTTCCCGAAATTGTGACCTAATCGTTACCTCAGGGGAAGATCAGACCGTGGTCTGACGCCGGGGGCGCTGGCGTGGGGTCCGCACTAAGGGTTTCCCTGCACTGCCGTTTGAGTGTTCGCGAAGTGCGTGGAAAAATGGCTGAGCGCGCCCCTTGACCACACCGGGGTCGTGCGTGCCCAGATGCGAGGAGAGACCGCAGTGACCTCTGGTTCGAGTTCTGACCAGGCCGTGAAGACCACCCGCAGCCGCGCCAAGAAGCCTGCCGCAGCCGAGGAGACAAAGCCTGCCACCAGGCGTTCGCGTGCCGCGAGGGCGGAGTCCCCGGTAGCTGAGGAAGCCACGAAGACCACCGCGACTAAAGCGGCCAAGCCCGCCACCAGGCGTTCGCGTGCCGCGAAGGCTGAGTCCGCGGCCACCGAGGAGCCCACGAAGACCACTGCCACTAAAGCAGCCAAGCGTCCGCGCGCCGCGGCTCCTGAGACTGAGGGTTCAGCTACCGCGGCCAAAGCCACTCGCAGCCGGACCAACAAGGCCAACAAGACGGAAACCAAGAAGTCGACCCAGGCTGCGCGCCCACGCGCCAAGAAGATTGCCGAGCCGGAAGCCCCCGAGCCGACAATCGCGCAGATCACCTCTGGCGAGATTGAGGTTGAGGTTCAGCGTGACGGCGACGATGTGGTCCTCAAGGTCGGCGGGAAGAAGCGTTCCCTTGATGACGTCGACGACTCGGCGTTCGTTGAGGAGAAGGAAGCCACCCTTGAGAAGGAACTCGTCGAGGAGGAGGGCTTCTCGCTGTCCGACCAAGACGATGCCGATGAGCCGGAGCAGCAGGTCGTCTCCGCCGGCGCGACGGCGGACCCGGTCAAGGACTACCTGAAGCAGATCGGTAAGGTCGCCCTCCTCAACGCCGTCGAGGAAGTGGAACTGGCCAAGCGCATTGAGGCGGGCCTGTTTGCCGAGGAGCGGCTGGCGGATGTCGAACGCCCTATCGAGGCCGAAGACTTGGAGGACTTCGAGTGGATTGCCTCGGACGGGCGCCTCGCGAAAAACCATCTCCTAGAAGCGAACCTGCGGCTCGTGGTGTCCCTGGCTAAGCGATACACAGGTCGCGGAATGCTGTTCCTGGACCTCATCCAGGAGGGCAACCTGGGCTTGATTCGCGCCGTCGAGAAGTTTGACTACACCAAGGGCTACAAGTTCTCCACCTACGCGACGTGGTGGATCAAACAGGCCATCACCCGCGCCATGGCGGACCAGGCCCGCACCATCCGCATCCCCGTCCACATGGTCGAGGTCATCAACAAGCTGGCGCGCGTCCAACGGCAGATGCTGCAGGACCTTGGTCGGGAGCCCACGCCGGAGGAGTTGGCCAAGGAACTCGACATGACCCCGGAGAAGGTGGTCGAGGTCCAGAAATACGGCCGCGAGCCCATCTCTCTGCACACCCCGCTCGGCGAGGACGGGGACTCCGAGTTCGGTGACCTCATTGAGGACTCCGAGGCTGTGGTGCCGGCGGATGCCGTGAACTTCACGCTGCTGCAGGAACAACTCAACGATGTCCTCGACACGCTGTCCGAGCGTGAGGCTGGCGTCGTGTCGATGCGCTTCGGCCTGACCGATGGCCAGCCCAAGACCCTCGACGAGATTGGCAAGGTATACGGCGTCACTCGCGAGCGGATTCGACAGATCGAGTCGAAGACCATGAGCAAGCTGCGCCATCCGTCCCGCTCCCAGGTGCTGCGCGACTATCTCGACTGAACCTCAATGATTCGTTGCGATCCCGAAGAATTCCCGGGATCGCAACGTCGTTACGCCCGCACGGCCGCGATGGCCTTGGCGACGGCGACCAGGTTGTCGTCGTTCAGGGCCGCCACGCACATCCGGCCTGAATCGGTGCCATAGATGGCGTGGTCGCGACGCAGAGCCGTCATCTGGTCTTTCGTTAGGCCCGAGTAGCTGAACATGCCGACCTGACGGGCGATGAAGCCCATGTCGTCGACGCCCTCTGCCTGGAGCGCTGCGACCAGTTGACCACGCAGCGTTGCGATGCGCTGACGCATGTGGCCCAGTTCCTGCTCCCACAGCCCTCGCAGGGCCGGATCACCCAAGACGTCAGCGACGATCGCTGCCCCGTGCGCGGCGGGGTTTGAATAGTTGGTGCGGATGCAGATCTTGACCTGGGACAGCACGCGGGTCGCCTCGTCGGGGCTTTGAGACACGACATGCAGGGCGCCCACACGCTCGCCGTAGAGTCCGAACGATTTCGAGAATGAGGTGGAGACGAACAGGTCAACGCCTGCTGTCAGGAACTTCCCGATCGCGACGCCGTCCTCGACGATGCCGGAGCCGAAGCCCTGGTAGGCCATGTCCAGGAACGGGATGAGTCCGCGTTCCGCGACCACGCGCACCACCTCATCCCACTGAGCCGCCGTGAGGTCATAGCCGGTCGGGTTGTGGCAGCAGGCGTGAAGCACGACGACGGTGCCGGGGGCGGCCGCCTCAAGGTCTTGGACCAGCCCGGTGAAGTCGAGGCCCCTGGCTGCCGCGTCGTAGTAGCGGTAGGTGCCGACGGTGAAGCCAGCCCGGGTGAAGATCGCGCGATGGTTCTCCCACGAGGGGGAAGAGATCAAGACAGTGGCGCTGGGAGTCAGCGATGCGATGAAGTCTGCCCCCACCTTAAGCGCTCCCGTGCCCCCGAGCGCTTGAACGGTTGCGATGCGTCCCTCGGCGACCGCGGGCGTGTCGGCTCCGAACACCAGCTCACGCACCAGCTGGGTGTAAGCGGGCAGACCATCGATGCCCAGGTAGCGGTGCGGTTTCGCGGCTTCCGCCATCCGCGTCTCGGCCTCGCGCACGCATGCCATCAGCGGCAGCTTCCCGGCCTCGTCCAGGTAGACGCCCACCCCCAGGTTCACCTTGGTCGACCGGTCATCGGCGTTGAAGGCCTCGTTGAGCCCGAGGATCGGATCGGCGGGGGCCAGGGCCACATGCTCGAACAGCGACATGGTCTACCTTTCGCTTGAAGTGGGCGCCAGTTTATCGCCCACGCCCCGCCCCATGGTCGTTGTTGACAGACCTGGACAGTCCGCTGGCGCGTCGCGCTCGGGTCGTGGCGGCCTCCCGCAAAGCCTCGGGAGAACCATACAGCCTGACCGATGTCTTCGCCCGGGTGATGGCCGTGTACAGCAGCTCGCGAGTGAGCAGCGGCGACCCCAGCGGCGGCAGCACGACGCTCACCGTGTCGAACTGGCTGCCCTGGGACTTGTGAATGGTCATGGCGTGTAGCTCTTGGGTCGCATCCAACTGCAGCGGACTGAGAGGCTGGGCGTGATCGCCGCGATCCACGGCAGCCACCAGACGGTCCCCGGCGCGAATGATGACCGCGACATCGCCGTTGCTGACGACATCCGAGTTTCGGGTCACGATGAGCGGCTGGCCTGGATAATGCCCCGGCCCCGCGGCATATCCCGGCAGCGTCGCTGCCAGGTGTCGGCGGACCTGGGCCTGCCAGAAGCCGGTCCCGAATGGGCCCTCGCGATGGGCGCAGAGCAGCCGGTGTCCTTCCAAGGCGGCCACGGCTAGGTCTCCGTCACCGATGTTCGCAGCGGTGACGGCCTGCTGAGCGGCCTCCTCAAGATCGTGGGCTAGCTGCGGAAGCTCGGCCAGAGTCTCGGTACCCGAGAAGGGAGTGAGGGAACAACTATCCGAGTGCACCAGCAGGGCCAGGCAGGCTTCCGCGTCGCCGTCGCGGATAGCATCGGCCAGCCGGGCGACGTCGCCGACGCTGCGATGGTTGCCGCCCAGCTGCACGACCGCGGGTCCCGACGCGGAGGTCACGAGATCGGGTGCCTGGGAGATGTCCGCCAGCACCGCCCCGGCCTCCA
>JAUNKK010000043.1 GCA_030532825.1 Propionibacteriaceae bacterium | reverse complement strand
GCACTAAGGACTGGATAGAAAAGGACTACTACAAGGTTCTCGGCGTGAGCAAGAAGGCTAGCGCCGATGAGATCAAGAAGGCTTTTCGGAAGATTGCCCGGGAGAATCACCCCGATCAGAACCCCGGTGACAAGGCCGCCGAAACCCGATTCAAGGACGCCGCGGAGGCCAACACCGTGCTGTCCGATCCGGCGAAGCGCAAGGAGTACGACGAGGCTCGGCGCCTGTTTGGGTCAGGGATGCCATTCGGCCGTCCCGGCTCTGGCGGTGGGAATCCCGGCTTCGAGGACCTGTTCCGCAACGCTGACGGCGCCCAGGGAGGGTTCGGCGACCTGTTCGGGAATCTGTTCGGCGGTGCCACGGCCTCGCGACGCTCCTCGCGGCAAGGTCCGCGCCGGGGCGCCGACATTGAAGGCGACGTCAACCTGACATTCGAGCAGGCCGTGGAGGGCACCACCGTTGCGATGCGGATGGTCTCGGATCAGGCATGCAGCGCATGTCGCGGCACCGGCGCAAAGGCCGGCACCCTGCCCAAGGTCTGCCCGGCCTGCGAGGGATCCGGCATGCGCAGCTCCACGGCGGGCGGCGTGTTCTCGATGAGCGAGCCCTGCACCGACTGCCTCGGGCGCGGGCTGCTCGTGGAGGATCCGTGCCCTGCCTGCGACGGCTCCGGCCGCGGCAAGTCGACCAACACCGTCAATGTGCGCGTGCCGGCGGGCGTCCACGACGGCCAGCGGATCCGCATCAAGGGCAAGGGCGTGGCCGGCGAAAACGGCGGGGCGCCCGGCGACCTGTACGTCACCGTGCACGTCGCCCCGCACAAGTGGTTTGGTCAGCAGGGGCACAACCTGACCCTGGAGGTTCCCGTCACATTTGCGGAGGCGTCGCTGGGTGCGGAGATCCAGATCCCGACGCTACAGGGCATCAAGGTGAAGCTGCGGGTCCCGCCGAACACCCCCAACGGCCGCACGATGCGGGTGCGCGGACGCGGGGTGCGCAAGAAGGACGGCACCATGGGCGACCTGCTGGTCACCATCAAGGTGCAGGTGCCGGAGCACCTGACGGATGCCGCCAAGGCTGCGCTCAAGGAGTACGCCGACAAGTCCGGTCAGGACGACCCGCGGGCCGGGCTGTTCGGGGGCTGACGATGGTGACGAACCTCCCCCAGGCCTTCGACCCGAACGCCCCGGTGTTTCCGGTCTCGGTGGCCGCCCAGCTGGCCGACATGCACCCCCAGACCCTGCGCGGTTACGACCGCTTGGGCCTGGTGGTGCCCAAACGGTCCCTGGGGCGGGGGCGGCGGTACTCGCTGCGTGACGTGGCAAAGCTGCGTCACATCCAGCACCTCAGCCAGAGCGAGGGCATCAACCTAGAGGGCATCCGCCGCATCCTGGCTTTGGAGGCCGAGATCGACAACCTCAACGCCCAGGTGGAGCGCCTTGCCGAGCGGATCAGGCAGTACCAGGAGATCCAGGAGGAAACTCGGATCTTTACAGCGGAAAGCTCGGGTGCGGTCCACCACGGCCGACGCACCCGCCGAAAGGTGCAACTGGCACTGCCGTACCGGTGAGGCAACGGGGTCGGGGCCCACGATGCCCCGGCCGCGACCCAGGCTGATCCCATGGTGGCGGTCCGTGCACGAACTGCGGAGGCTGGCGCTAAAGTCGGCGTTCCGGACACGGGTGTTGATATTTCGTCGCTCGTGTTCGGCTGCGGGAGGAGCGGGCATGGATGTATTGCCGTCTAACAAGCGCGTGGACAAGGCTGGGAGGCGCCTTCGACATGCCTTAATAGGCTCCCAAGACCACGACCCGGCAGTGCTGCAGCAAGACCGGTTGGTTATTGAGGCGTTCGGTGCGAGCCGCCAGGATATCTCGGAAGCCTGGATCAGACCCACGGGTGAACGCGTGAGGTGTCTGCCGGCTTGGATGATCTAGGAGTGCTTGTCACCCAATGCGAGGATCCCTTCGGCTGCGGCCAGACACATGTCGTCCATGTCGAGGGGGATGTCTTGTCCGATCATGGGGCGGATCATGCCGTAGGGACACTGTCTTGTCGCGACCAGGGCTAGTTGGTAGTGCCGCTCTGAGTCAGTCTGATAGCGAGCTTGCGTGACGGAGGCCAATTCATGGTTCGCGAGGTCGTTGATGCTCCGTAGTTCCTCGCGGTGTGTCTCGGGGACAAGGTTCACGAGGTCGGGCAGGCGGTAGAGCGTCATCGCCTTGGCGTCAGAGGGGTGTTCCCGACAGAACCTTGGAACGTGCGCCGTTGCTGCCAGAAGAGCTTGATGGGGATCAGGATCCTTCAGTGCCTCGAATAGGCCTGCGTGGAAGCGGCGGATCGAACGCTCCCACAACGCGCCGAAGAGTGCGTCGCGACTCGGGAAACGGTGGTAGATCGAGCCACTCGGTGCGCCACTGATCTCCTGGACGTGGCGCACCGTCGCCGAGCGCCAGTGCACAAGCACCGCCGCTGCCGCTGCATCCAGCAGGTCGTCGTGGGAAAAGTGGATCAGCCTTGCCATGCGGGTCATCGTACTGACAGGCTTCGAACATGTTATCTAGAGAAGAGTCTCTAATTCGGCCGAGTTGGATGACGATGTGCGCGTACGGCGCGTTCTGGTCTGTGGTTCCCTCCGCTGTGTGGCGGGTGCTGATGATCGTTGGGCTGCTACCAGGTACTGAATCGCTGCGGGAGTTCGAGTTGGCCGGAAGCCCCGTGGTGGGATACGGGTATGTGTTCGCTTTGAGCGCCCTGCAACTCGGCTGCGGATTCCTGGTAGTTGGACTGGTCAAACCTTGGGGCGAGCGGTTGGCCGGACGCAGAATACCGACGCTCGTACCGGTCGTACTGGGTGGGATAGGAGGGCTAGCGGTGACCTGGATCTTCAACATATGGTTGGTCGCCGCGATCGCCCATGGCCAACGGCCGGATGCCGGACTCCTTGCGGGATGGCCTCTAGTGGTCATGGTCTGGTGCTACCTGTGCGTCCTGCTGTGGGGCCCTCTCACCCTGGCTTCCGTGTTCGGTTACTACCATGCCCGCAAGGCTCAGGGGGACAGCCGCAATCGTTAGGAGCTGGCTTGCCGCCTGTAACCACATCGCCGTCTATCCGGTCGATGGCTGGTGGAAGAACAACCGTCGCCAAGACCGACGCGCAACGTCGGTTCGATACACCTTCTTGGTTTCGCTGCGAACCGAGGCGGCGAACGTGAACCTGTACCCCCAGCGCCATGCAACTCGGGGTTGCCGTCCCCACGGTGGTTGAGGTGTGACCGACCGTGGGGACGAGTTGCGGTCAGTCCGTCGGCTTCAGGATCCAGACGGCTGCGTCGGTTGGGAGTTCGCCAGTGACCTCCGTCGAGGCCAGCAGGACCTCGCCCTCAGGCAGCGGGATCGCCGGGCCGCCTACGTTGACCAGGACCCGCACCTGGCCGTTGTCAAAGGCGACGACGTGGTCGTCAGCCTCCGCCCAGACCAGTTCACCCAGTCCCAACTCGAACGTGCGACGTAGGGCGAGCGCGTCGTGGTACATGCTCCATGTCGTCCCCGGAACCTCGACCTGCCGGTCGGCCGCTAGCCCTGCGTAGCTGGCCGGCTGCGGCAGCCAGGTCGCGCCGGTGGGGGAGAAGCCCGCGCCAGGTGCATCCCCCTGCCATGGGAGGGGGATGCGGCAGCCATCGCGCCCCACCTTCGTGTGCTCTGAGCGGGTCCAGATCGGGTCTTGGCGCAGCTCATTCGGGATGGCGGTGTGCTCCGGGAGGCCGAGTTCCTCGCCCTGGTACAGATACGCCGAACCGGGCAGTGCCAGCATCATGAGCGTGGCCGCGCGGGCTCGCCTCAAGCCGAGCGCGTGGTCGGGCTGTGGATCGGTGGCCGCGATGCCCTCGGTGTCCCGGGTGTCTTCTCGACCCAGGCGGGTGGCGTGGCGTACCACATCGTGGTTGCTCAATACCCAGGTGGTGGGGGCGCCGACGGCTGCGTTCGCGGCCATAGTTCGCGAGATGACCTTCCGGTAGCTGGCTGCGTCCCACGCCGAGGCCAGAAAGTCGAAGTTGAAGGCCTGGTTCATCTCGTCGGCGCGCACGTACTGGGCCAGCCGGTCGGGGTCGTCCACCCAGGCCTCCGCGACCAGCGCCCGGTCGCCGTTGTACTCGTCAAGTACCCGGCGCCACCGGCGGTACACATCGTGAACCCCATCCTGGTCCCACATCGGGCCTAGGGGGAACGCCGGGCCATCTTTCGAGTTGCCGTCGTCGGGCAGGCCATCGGCCTTAACCAGGGAATGCGCCACATCGACGCGGAACCCGTCGACCCCTAGGTCGAGCCAATGCCGCAGGATGTCGTCGAAGCCTGCGCGCACGGCCTCCGAGGACCAATCGAGGTCAGGCTGATGAGCATCAAACAGGTGGAGATACCACTGCTCGGGGGTGCCGTCGGGACGCTTCAGACGGGACCAGCCCTCGCCGCCGAACACCGAGACCCAGTTGTTCGGAGGAAGCTCCCCGCGAGGTCCGCGGCCGTCGCGGATGAGGTAGCGTTCCCGCTCGGGTGCGCCCGGCTCGGCGGCGACAGCCGCCTGGAACCACTCGTGGGTGTCCGAGGTGTGGTTCGGCACAAGGTCGATCACCACCCTGAGGCCCAGCGCGTGGGCTTCATCAATCAGGCGATGCGCGTCGGCGGTCTCGCCGAACAGCGGGTCGACGGTGCGATAATCGGCGACGTCGTAGCCGGCGTCCGCCATGGGTGACAGGTAGAAGGGGCTCAACCACACCGCATCCACCCCCAGCTGTTTCAGGTACGGCAGCTTAGAGATGGCGCCCGGTAGATCCCCGTAGCCGTCGCCGTCGCTGTCGGCGAAGGAGCGTGGGTAGATCTGGTAGATGACGGCGCTGCGCCACCACTCGAGGTTATCAGTCATGACATCGGTCCTGTCGATTGTCGGATGATCAGGTCAGGCTGAAACAGCAATTCCGTGCCGTCCAGGTCGTTACCGTCCAGTGCCCGGAGCAGTTTCGTGACAGCCGCCTCGCACATGGCCTGGACTGGCTGGCGGACGGTGGTCAGGGCGGGCCGGGTGAAGGCCATCATGGGAGAGTCATCGAAGCCGATCACGGATACCTCGCCCGGGACTCGCAGCCCGCGGGTATGCGCCTCGCGAATGACACCGAGCGCCATCAGGTCCGAAGCACACACGATAGCGGTGTGTCCGGCCTCCAAAAGCCGCGCCCCGGCGACCTGCCCACCCTCCGGTGTGTAGATGGTGGTGGCGATGCTGTCTGCTTCGAAACCCAGCGCCAGGAACGTGGCTGCTTTGCGTTTGCTGGGTAGAAATCGCTCGGTCCCAACGGCTAGCCCGATGCGCTCGTGCCCCAGTGATCTGAGATGGGCGACGGAACTGGTGATGGAGTCCTCGTCGGAACAGTTAACAAAACCAGCGGGCAGTTCCGTCGTGAAACCGTTGATGAACACCGTCGGCCGACCCATGCGCGCCAGCCGGGTATAGGGAGCCAGGTCGGCGTTGGTGTCGGATGCTGCCCCGGAAATGGAGATCAGCCCGTCGACCCCGAGGTCCTGAAGCTGGGCGACGCAAGCGGTCTCGTTGACTCCGATAGGCCCGGCGGCGGTGATAATGGTGCGGCGTCCCGCACGCTGAAGGAGAGCGCCAAGGCATTCGGTGAATGCGGCAAAGGACGGGTTGGACAGCTCTGGCAGGACCAGCCCGATCGTGCTGGTTCCCTGCTGCAGCCGTTCGCGGGTATACCCCAGGTTCGCCATGGCATCGAGGACAGCCTGACGTTTATCGCTGCTGATGCCCGGTCGGCCGTTGAGCACTCGCGAAACTGTGGACACGGAGACCCCGGCGTGCGCTGCGAGGTCTGAAAGGCGTAGTCGCGTGCTCACCACAACCTCCATTGGAATCGCGATGGCGAAATGTTATCAAACTGTGCCCTGAAAATCTCTGAAATTTGCGGCAAGCGCACGGTGGTTTTGTTACCGTTCCTGTCAACGAACGGCGTTGGCGCTGATGCCAACTTGGATACAGGAGAACCGAATGCGAAAGAGCCTGCTTGCTCTTGCCGCCACGGGCTTGGCCTTTGCCTTGACCGCCTGCGGCTCGCCGACCACCACTACCAGCACCTCCCCGTCTGCGACCGACGGGAACGCCACCGCCGCCAGTGGCTCTCTGACCATCTGGGCAGACGAAACCCGCGTTGCGGCGTTCCAGGCTCTGGGTGAGAAGTTCCAGCAGGAGACTGGCATCGCGCTCGAAGTGACGCAGAAACCCACCGCGGACATCAAGACCGACTTCATAACCCAGGCGCCCACCGGGGAAGGTCCGGACCTGATCGTCGGCGCCCATGACTGGCTCGGTGATCTGGTGCCCAACGGCGTGGTCGCTCCCGTCGAGCTGGGCGATAAGGCCGCCGGGTTCTCCGAGGCGGCCCGACAGGGCTTCATCGTCGACGGCGTGACCTACGGCGTGCCCTACGCGGTGGAGAACGTGGGCCTGGTGCGCAACAACGCGCTAGCGACCGAGACCCCTGCTACTTTCGATGAGCTGGTGGCTCAGGGCAAGCAGCTCACTCCCGAGTTCCCCGTCCTGCTGCAGCAGGGAGACAAGGGCGACCCCTACCACCTGTACCCCGTCCAGAGTTCCTTCGGAGCCACGGTGTTCAAGACCAACGACCAGGGCGAATACATCCCCGAGCTGAACATGACCGGCGAGGCAGGCGAGCAGTTCGCTGCCTACATCAAGAAGCTGGGCGAAGAAGGCGTCCTGTCGCCCTCCATCGGTGGCGGCGAAGCCAAGCAGGCCTTCCTGGACGGCAAGTCCGCCTACATCATCACCGGTCCTTGGTGGCCAAGCGAGTTCAAGGCGGCTGGCCTCGACGTCTCGGTGGTGCCTATCCCGTCGGCCGGTGGCCAGCCCGCGGCGCCGTTCATTGGCGTGCAGGGTGTGTACCTGTCGTCGAACTCCAAGGACCCACTGGGCGCAAACCGGTTCATCGAGTTCATGACCAGTGAGGAAGCCCAGAAGAGCCTCCAAGAACTGGGCGGCCGGGTATCGGCCCTTGAATCTGTGGCCGCTACCGTCGAGGACCCAATCGCCAAGGGCTTCGCCGAGGCCGGGGCCGACAGCAAGCCGATGCCCGCCATCCCCGCGATGGGCTCGGTGTGGGAGTTCTGGGGAGCCGCTGAGGTGAGCATCCTCACCGGCGCCGACCCCGCCGCCACATGGCAGGAGATGACCACCCAGATCCAAAACTCCATCGCAAAGAACTGACCACTAGCCGCGCGGGGGCCAAACGGCCCTCCGCGCGGTCTTGGTATCTGGAATCGATGTCATCGTGAAATCCACACCTGAGATCCAGCGGGTCTCTCATGCCCGCGACTATTCGCGCCCGGGGTTCTACGTGAAGCTGGTGCTGATGGCACTGGTCAACGCCTTCGGGCTCTACGGGATCATGGCTTCCGCCGCACAGCAGCAGTGGTCCGTGCTGGCGTTCCTGGCCGTGACTCTGGTCATCGCCGACTACGTCTATTTCTCCAAGCGCGCCATTCCAGCCAAATACCTGATGCCGGGTCTAGTGTTCCTGGCCGTCTACCAGGTCTACGTCATGGGCTCCACCGCCTATGTGGCGTTCACCAACTACGGGGATGGACACAACGACGCGAAGCAGCCAGCCATCACACAGATCCTCAAGGCCTCCGATCGCCGTGTCGACGGCACGCCGCAGTTCCCCGTCGCCGTCGTCGAGAAGGACGGCCAGCTCGGACTCGCGATCCTCCGCGACGGCCAGGTGCAGGCCGGAACCCAGGAAGAACCGTTGGCTGAAACGGGCGGCACCGTCGCCGAGGGCGACCGCGTGACTGAAGTCACCGGCTGGAACGTTCTCACCCTCCCCCAGATTCGGGAACGCCAGGCGGAAGTGCTGGCGCTGCGCGTCAGCCTCAGCGACAACCCCGACGAAGGCTGGCTTCGCACCGATAACGCCTCCTTCGCCTATGTTGCGAAATCGGCCCTGGTCTACGACGAGGTCGCGGATACCTTCACCACCGCCGAGGGAAAGATCTACCAGGCTGACAACTCGATCGGGGCGTTCGTCGCCGAGGATGGTTCGCAACTCACCCCCGGCTGGCGGGTATTTGTCGGAACCGAGAACTTCACCAAGGTGTTCACCCAGCCTGGCCTCAACGGGCCGTTCATCAAGATCACGTTGTGGACGTTCGCCTTCGCCATCTTGTCCGTGCTGACGACGTTCGCGCTCGGCTTGGCACTAGCGGTGATCTACAACGATCCCAGGGTCAAGGGACGCACCTTTTATCGCGCCATCTTCCTGCTGCCCTACGCCTTCCCGGCCTTCCTGGCCGCCCTGTCATGGCGCGGCTTGCTGAACCAGGACCTCGGTTTCATCAACCAGGTGCTGCTGGGCGGCAACACCATCGGCTGGCTCACCGACGGGAACCTGGCCAAGTTCTCGATCCTGGCGGTGAACCTGTGGCTCGGTTTCCCCTACATGTTCCTGGTAAGCACCGGGGCCCTCCAGGCCATCCCGGCGGAACTGAACGAAGCCGGGGTCATGGATGGGGCCAGCGCATGGCAACGCTTCCGGCACGTCACCCTCCCCATGCTCCTGGTATCCCTGGCGCCGCTGCTCATTGCCTCTTTCGCATTCAACTTCAACAATTTCTCGCTGATCTACATGCTCACGGGGGGCGGGCCGAACTTCCCCGGTGCCCCGGTGCTGGTCGGGGAGACCGACATCCTAATTTCGATGGTGTACGCCATTGCTTTCGAATCGGGATCGAAACAGTACGGGCTGGCCTCGGCGCTGTCCATCCTCATCTTCCTGGTGGTCGGCTTTATCGCATGGCTGGGCTTCAGGCAGACCCGCAAGCTTGAGGAGATCATGTGATGAGTCAATCCCACTCGTTAGCCTCTCGCCGCACCTCAAGCCGCCGGACCGGAGCGGTCTGGTGGAAGCACGTGCTGGCCATCGTGCTGATCGTCTACTGCGTATTCCCGCTGCTGTTCGTGCTGTCAGCATCCCTGAACCCGGGCGGCACCCTCACCGGCTCCAACGCCTTGTTCCGCAACATCTCGTTCGAGAACTACGGGACGCTGTTCGGCGGACTGTTTCCGCGCTGGATGGCGCAGTCCTTTGTGGTCAGCACAGCGACTGCCGTCGGCACCGTGCTGATGGCCTCGGCGGCTGCGTACGCCTTCAGTCGCTTCCGGTTTACCGGACGGCGGGCCGGGCTGACCACGCTGATGCTGGTCCAGATGTTCCCGCAGATGCTGGCCTTCGTTGCCATCTTCCTGCTGTTGCTGACGCTGCGCGAGATCTACCCAGCGCTGGGGCTCGGATCCCAGATCGGGCTGATCGCCGTGTATCTCGGCGGGGCGCTGGGTGGCAATACGTTTCTGATTTATGGGTTCTTCAACACGATCCCGAAGGAACTGGATGAGGCTGCCCGCATCGACGGCGCCACTCATGCGCAGATCTTCTGGGGCGTCATCATGCGGCTGGTCACCCCGATTCTGGTGGTCGTGGGGTTGCTGTCTTTCGTCAGCAGCTACGGTGAGTTCATCCTGGCTCGGCTGGTGTTGCAGCGTCCCGAGGACTACACCCTGGCGGTCGGCATGTATGTGTGGGCCTCCGACGAACGGAACGCTCCCTGGTCGCTGTTCGCTGCCGGGGCAGTGATCGCGGCCATCCCCATCATCCTGCTGTTCATGTACCTGCAGCGCTACATCGTCGCGGGGCTGACGGCTGGTGCCGTGAAGGGCTAGGCTGCACACGCTCAGGGGCCACTCGGGAATAGAGTGGCCCCATGACCAATCTCGCCTGGAACGTAGAGAGGGTGCTGCCCTCCGTCATCGCCGACCTGCACCAGCTCATCGCCATCCCCTCCATCTCCTCCATGCCGGAGCACGACGGCGACGTCGCCGCGTGCGCTGAGCACGTCGCGGGTCTGTTCCGCGAGGTGGGGGCCGCCGAGGTGAAGCTCCTCGACGGTGGCGGCAAGCCGGCGGTGTGGGCGCACTTCCCAGGCCCCGAGGGCACGCCGACCGCGCTGCTCTACGCCCACTACGATGTCCAGCCGATCGGTGACCAGGCGGCCTGGAGCAGCCCCGCCTTCGAAGCCACCGAACGTGACGGCCGCCTGTACGCGCGCGGCTCCGCCGATGACAAGGGTGGTATCGCCGTCCACCTGGCTGCGCTGCGGGTGTTTAACGGTCAGCCGCCCGTTGGGGTGAAGGTGTTCATCGAGGGTGAGGAGGAGATTGGGTCGCCGTCGATGCCGACGCTGCTCGACACCTACCGCGACGAGCTATCCGCCGATGTGTTCGTGATCGCTGATTCGGTGAACTGGGAGGTTGGGAAGCCGTCGCTGACCACCTCCTTGCGCGGGCTGGTCGACTGCGAGGTCACCGTCTCCACCCTGGAACAGGGGCTGCACTCGGGGCAGTTCGGCGGCGTGGTGCCGGACGCGCTGACCGCGTTGTGTCGGCTGCTGGCCACGCTCCACGACGAGGCAGGAAACGTGGCCATCGCGGGGCTGCATCGGGGGCAGGCACCCGACCTGGACTACCCGGCGGAGCGGCTGCAGGAGGAAACCGGCCTGCTGCCTGGCGTCTCGCAGATCGGCGACGGCCCCGTTGTGGAGCGGATGTGGTTCAAGCCCGCCTGCTCGGTGCTGGCCATCGACGCCACCCCGGTCGCGGAGGCCTCGAACACGCTGATCCCTTCGGCTAGGGCCAAGGTGAGCGTCCGACTCGCTCCCGGACAGGACCCAGCCGCGGCGGCGCAGGCGCTGGAGTCGCACCTCCTGACGCACGCCCCTTGGGGGGCACGGGTGGAAGTCACGGGCGGCCAGTTCGGCGCTCCCAGCTCCATCTCCTTGGGAACCCGGGCGGCGGCAGCCCACGCGGCCTTCCGCGAGGCCTTCGGAGTCGCCCCCGTCGAGATCGGTTGCGGCGGGTCCATCCCGATCGTCGCCGAGTTCGCGGAGCGCAACCCCGAGGCGATGGTGCTGGTGACTGCTGTCACCGACCCGAACTCCCGCATGCACGGCATCGACGAGTCCCTGGAGTTGGCGGATCTCGGCAAGGCCGCCCTGGCCGAGACCCTGCTCATGAGTCAGCTCACGAATTGAGCGACCTTTGGAGCCAGGTCTGGCCGTCGGTGAATGGCGCCACGGTGTCGTCGCGATAAGCTGAGGCCGTGCTTCGCCCCGATGGCCGACTCTCGCTCGATCTGGACCCCGTCGACCGTGGCCCCAAGGATGCCTGTGGCGTCTTCGGGGTGTTCGCGCCTTCTGAGGACGTCGCCCAGCTGACCTTCTACGGCCTCTTCGCGCTCCAACATCGGGGGCAGGAGTCCGCCGGCATCGCCGTCTCCACGGGGGAACGGATCACCGTGTTCAAGGACATGGGCCTGGTGTCGCAGGTCTTCGACGAGGCCACCCTGACCTCGCTCAGGGGACGACTCGGCATCGGCCACACCCGCTACTCCACCACTGGCGCCTCCGTGTGGCATAACGCCCAGCCCACCTTCCGCGCCACCCACGCCGGGGGCCTGGCGCTAGCCCACAACGGCAACCTGACAAACACCCACGAGCTGGAGGCGTGGCTCCGTGAACTCGACCCCACGCAGCGGGTGCCCGAGAAGAAAACCATGGACTCCACCAACGACACCTCGCTGGTGACCGCTCTGATGTCGGCGTTCGGCGATGAACCCATGGAGGATGTCGCGATGCGGGTGCTGCCGCGACTCCAGGGCGCCTTCTGTCTGACGTTCATGAACGAGACGACGTTGTTCGCCGCCCGCGACCCGCAGGGGGTGCGGCCCCTGGTGCTCGGACGCCTCGCTACCGGCTGGGTCGTCGCGTCCGAGACCGCCGCTCTCGACATCGTCGGCGCTGCTTTCGTCCGGGAGATTGAGCCCGGTGAGTTCATCGCCATTGACGACGCTGGGCTGCGCAGCCAGCGATTCGCTGAAGCCAAACCTAAAGGCTGCCTGTTCGAGTACGTCTACCTGGCCCGTCCCGATACCACCATTGCGGGCCGCAGCGTCCACGCCACCCGCGTCGAGATCGGCCGCATCCTGGCTCGCGAACATCCCGTCGAGGCCGATCTGGTGATCCCCACCCCCGACTCCGGCACCCCGTCGGCCATCGGCTATGCGGAGGCCTCAGGAATCACGTTCGGACTAGGCCTGGTCAAGAACGCCTACGTGGGTCGCACGTTCATCCAGCCCAGCCAGACCATTCGGCAACTCGGCATTCGGCTGAAGCTCAACCCGCTCAAAGAGGTGATCGCGGGCAAGCGACTTGTGGTCGTCGACGACTCCATCGTGCGCGGGAACACCCAGCGCGCCCTCGTACGGATGCTCCGGGAAGCCGGGGCGGCGGAGGTTCATGTCCGCATCTCCTCCCCGCCCGTGGAGTGGCCCTGCTTCTACGGAATCGACTTCGCCACCCGAGCCGAGTTGATTGCGCCCGGCTTGAGTGTGACGGAGATCTGCCGCTCCCTGGGCGCCGACTCGCTTGGCTACATTTCCCTCGACGCCCTCACCGAGGCCACCCACCGCCGGGCTGACGACTTGTGCCGCGCCTGCTTCGATGGCCGGTACCCGATTCCCGTCTCGAGGGGACGGGCTGGACCGCTGCACTTGGAGGAGAAATGAGCCCATCCGCCTACGCCGCCGCCGGTGTTGATATTGAGGCCGGTGACCGCGCCGTCGAACTCATGAAGGCCTCCGTCACCCGCACCCGCCGCCCGGAGGTACTGGGTGGGTTTGGGGGGTTTGCCGGATTCTTCGACGCCTCTGCGCTGAAGCGCTACGCGCACCCCGTGCTAGCCACCTCCACGGATGGGGTGGGCACCAAGGTCGCCATCGCACAGGCCCTCGACAAGCACGACACCATCGGCTTCGACTTGGTGGGGATGCTCGTCGACGACCTCGTGGTATGCGGGGCGGAGCCGCTGTTCATGACGGACTACATCGCCTGCGGCAGGGTGGTTCCGGAACGGATCGCGGCTATCGTCACCGGCATCGCAGATGCCTGCGTGGCGGCGGGTTGCTCGCTTGTCGGCGGCGAGACGGCCGAACACCCGGGCCTGCTTGGGCCCGACGAGTACGACCTCGCGGGTGCCACCACTGGCGTCGTCGAGAAGGACAAGATCCTGGGGGCCGACCGGATTCGGGTGGGCGACGCCGTCGTGGCCCTGGCCTCGTCGGGCCTGCACTCCAACGGCTACTCGTTGGTGCGGCATGTGCTGCTGAACCAAGCGGGCTGGGCGCTAGACAGGCACGTGGCTGAGCTGGGCCGCACTCTCGGCGAGGAACTGCTGGAGCCCACCAAGGTCTACGCCCTCGACGTGCTGGACCTGATCGCCAAGGTTGAGGTGCACGCGTTGAGCCACATCACCGGCGGGGGCCTAGCCAACAACCTGGCGCGGGTGATCCCGGAGGGGATGCGAGCCCGTTTATGTCGCGATTCCTGGACGCCGCCAGCCATCTTCCAACTAGTGCAGGAAGTCGGGGACATCTCCGAGATCGACATCGACGCCACGTTGAACATGGGCGTGGGCATGGTGGCGGTGCTCCCACCCGACTCGGTGGCACCAGCCCTTGCCGTACTCCAAGCTCGCGGGGTGGCCAGTTGGGAACTGGGCGAGATCGTCGCTGAACCCGGCCCAGGTAGCGCGCTGCTGGCCTGATTTCGCCTCGCAGCCCGGGAGCGCCGAGGCGGGCGATGGCAACGCCCGAAAGCTGTCTGGGCGACCTGTCGGCCTGAGGAAATTCTCATCTGTTTGTCTGGGCAGCCTTCATGCGCGCGGGCTGTAATGACAGTCAGGACACGATGCCAGGAGGCGATACGGATGCGACGATCCACCGTTTTGCTAGCGATCTCCTTCGCGGTGCTCGTCAGCCTAGCTGGTGGGCTGCTGGTGGCGCTTGCCGCCATTGCGGAGCGCGACAAGGCTCCCGTGAACCTCGGGCCGGGGATCTCGGCCTCCGCGAACCCCAGTGCTACCCCTGAACCCCCGTCGACGTCAGTGGCCACTGCTTCGGAGGCGAGCCCCGTTCCGGTGGAGTCGTCGACGGTCCAGCAGCCCACGGGGACCGTTCCCCCCGCGACTACGACAACCGCGCGCCCCAAGGCGACCGCGCCCGTGCACACCAGTGACGCCGACGACGATGACGATACGGACTACGACGACGATGATGATAAAGACGATGACGACGGGTGAGATATTAGCCGGTATCCCAAGCCACGAACCGTCTCTATCCGGTCCTTGCCCAGCTTCGCGCGCAGGTGGCGCACGTAAACGTCCACGACGTTCGACTCCGGGTCGGCGTCATAGCCCCAGGCGTGGCTCAGCAGTTGCTGTCGGCTGAGGACCCGCCCCGGGTTGCGCAGGAACGTCTCCGCTAACGAAAACTCCCGGGCCGATAGGTCCATCGTGCGGTCGCCGACCAGTAGCCGCCGGGCCCGCAGGTCCAGTCGGATGTCTTCGTGCACCAGTTCGGAGCCTGTAGTCTCCAGCGTCGACTCCCGCCGGAGTCGTAGCCGGATGCGCAGCAGCAGTTCCTCGAAGCTGAAGGGCTTGCCAACGTAGTCGTCCGCCCCGCCCTCCAGCCCGGCGATGCGGTCCGGGACCGTCTTGCGGGCGGTCAGCATGATGATGGGGGTGTCGATGCCTCGTTCGCGGATCCGGTGCAGCACCTTGAAGCCATCAATGTCCGGCAAACCGACGTCAAGGAGGATCAGGTCGAAGTCGCCGTGCGTCGCCAGGGTGACGGCGTCGCTGCCCGAGGCCGCCTGAGTGCTGCTGAAGCCCGCGGACTTGAGCCCCTTGGCCACGAAGGCCGCGATCTGTGGTTCGTCATCGACGATGAGAATCGTGCTCATGATGCCTCTCCTAACCGGACGTCTAGAGGTAACACGATCGTAAACATGGAGCCCTGGCCCGGGGTGGATTGGATCGCCAACCGCCCGCCGTGGGCTGAGACGATGGACTCGACGATGCTCAGCCCCAGCCCCGACCCCTTCGCGTGCTGCGCGGCATCGCTGCCGCGGTTGAAGCGGAGCCGGATGGTCTGCAACTCGTCTTTAGAGATGCCGATGCCCTCGTCTCGCACGGAGATGCCGACCTCGTCGCCCAGCAGTTGGGTGTCCAGGCTGATGGCGCTCCCGTCGCTGGAGTATTTGACGGCGTTGGCGGCTAGCTGCAGCAGGGCTTGGGTGAGGCGCACGGCATCAGCCTGGATGTCGAGGTCGACGACGTTGCCTAGTCGCCACTGCCGGTGACCGAGAGCCCGCATCTTCTCGAAGGTCTCAACCACCAGATCAGCCAAGGAACAGCGTGTGGGGGTGACGAAGTCGATCTCCCGGGCGGCCGCCAGCAGAATCAAGTCGTTGAGCAGCACCCCCATCCGGTCCAGTTCGGCGATGGTGAGCCGCCGCGTATTCTCAACGTCTTCGGGATCGCGGGAATCGACCAGCTCCAAGTGTCCGCGAACGATGGTGATGGGGGTGCGTAGTTCGTGCCCGACATCGTCGAGGAGGTCCTTCTGGGCCGTCATGGCGTCCTCCACGCGGTCGAGCATCTGGTTCATGGCTCGTGACAACCGTGCCAGATCGTCGTGGCCTTCCACGGGGACCCGGGCGCTCAGATCGCGCCGGTCGATGCTTTCTGCCGCGACGCGCAAGCGCTCGATGGGGCGCAGTAAGGTGCGGATCGCCAGGCCTGACACGACGGCAGCGGCCAGGAGAATGCCGGAGGACAGCATGGCGTAGTAGGCGATGGAACGCCCGACTGGGGCGAGGGCCTCGTCCAGGTTATAGACGCGGACCGCGGCCCCCTTCTCGTCGGGGAAGGTCACCGGAACCACGATCCAACGCCATGTCGCGGTATCCGTCGTGGTCGTGCCGAGCGTCGCCGTATCTGAGCGCAGCGGTTCGGCCAAGGCTTCTAGTAGTTGCTTATCGTTCTCGGGATGCACGATGGCCTCGCTGCCCGAGATCCAGGCCAGTGAACCATCGACGAACCCGAGTTCCGATTCGGCCTCCACCATCACCGTCCGAGCCAGGTAGGCACCCAGCAAGGCCCTCACCGAGGCAAACGGTTGCCCAGTCTGGGGATCGATGCCCTCAGCGCTGAACACCCGCAGTTCCTCGACGGTTCGCTGCAGCGACTCGTCCACCCGCACCCGGGTTTCCCGCTGCTGCAGCAGGTACAGCAGGGCCCCAGAAGTCGCCAGGACGATGGCAGCCAAGGCGACCATCGCCGCCACGATCCGAACCCCGAGGCTCCTGTTGCGCTCGGCGCGCCTGCTCATCCGATGCTGTCTATGACCGCATTGAGTGTGGGCGATGGGCGCATCACGTGGGTGACGGCTGCTTCCCCGGGACGGTAGTAGCCGTCGATGTCGGCGGGGGTGCCCTGGACGCTCAGCAACTCGGCGATGATGGTCGTTTCGTCGTCGGCCAAGGCCTGCGCCACGGGGGCGAAGGCGGCCGCCAGCTCCGGGTCCTCCGGCTGCGTCGCGAGGGCCTCAGCCCAGAACCGCGCGAGCCAGTAGTGGGAGCCGCGGTTGTCTGTGCCCCCTAGCCGTCGCGTGGGGGACTTGTCCTCGGCCAGGAAACGTCCGGTGGCCTGGCCGAGGGTTCTGGCCAGCAACCCGGCCTTCTCGTTGCCTTCCGTCGCCGCGAGGTGTTCCAGCGAGGCGGCGAGCGCCAAGAACTCGCCCAGCGAGTCCCACCGAAGGTAGTTCTCAGCGACAAGCTGCTGCACATGCTTGGGGGCGGAACCTCCCGCGCCGGTCTCGAACAGGCCGCCCCCGGCCATGAGCGGCACGATCGACAGCATCTTGGCCGAGGTCCCCAACTCCAGGATTGGAAACAAATCGGTGAGATAGTCGCGCAGCACGTTGCCCGTCACAGAGATGGTGTTCTCGTCGCGCCGGATGCGCTCCAACGAGAACTGGGTAGCCGCGACGGGATCCATCACCCGGATATCGAGGCCTGTGGTGTCGTGCCCGGCCAGATACGCCTCGACCTTCGCGCGTAGGTTCCGGTCGTGCGCACGGGTCTCGTCCAGCCAGAACACTGCCGGCCAGCCGGTCGCCCGGGATCGGGCCACGGCCAGTTTCACCCAGTCCCGAATCGGGGCGTCTTTGGTTTGGCAGGCGCGCCAGATATCGCCGACCGACACGTCGTGCCGGGTCAGTACCTCACCGGCGCCGTTGATGATCTCCACGTGGCCGTCAGCGACGATCTCGAAGGTCTTGTCGTGTGAGCCGTACTCCTCGGCCTTTTGGGCCATGAGGCCGACGTTGGGGACGGTGCCCATCGTGCGCGGGTCGAATGCCCCATGCTCACGACAGTCGTCGATGACGGCTTGATAGACGCCCGCATAGGACGAGTCAGGCAGCACCGCCAAGGTGTCGTGCTCCGCGCCGTCGGGACCCCACATGTGTCCCGATGTGCGGATCATCGCCGGCATCGAGGCATCCACGATCACATCGGACGGCACGTGCAGGTTCGTGATCCCCTGGCCGGAGTTCACCATCGCCAGCCGCGGGCCTGCTGCGAGGGCTGCATCGAAGGCGGCCCTGATCTCGGTTCCGTTGTCGAGAGACGCCAAACCCGAGAAGATCGCGCCGAGCCCGTCGTCGGCAGACAAACCTGCCGCGGCTAGGTCGGCGCCATAGCGCTCGAAAACCGAGGCAAAGAAGACCCGGACGACATGGCCGAAGATGATGGGATCGGAGACCTTCATCATCGTGGCTTTCAGGTGCACGGAGAACAGCAGATCCTGCTCCTGTGCGCGCCGGATCTGCTCTGCCAGGAAGGCGTCCAGCGCGGCCGACCGCATCACGGTGGCGTCCACCACCTCGCCCGCCAGCACTTTCAGACCGGTCTTCAACTCGGTTGTAGCACCATCAGCGGCGGTGTGTCGGATCGTGAGCTCGTCATCATCGGGCAGCACGACCGACTGCTCGTTGTGGCGGAAGTCGTCGGAGGCCATGGTGGCGACGCTGGTCTTGGATGTGCGAGCCCAGGCGCCCATGCGGTGGGGGTTTGCTCGCGCGTAGTTCTTGACTGATTCCGGGGCACGACGATCGGAGTTGCCTTCGCGTAGCACGGGGTTAACGGCCGATCCCTTAACCCGGTCATACCGGGCGCGCGCGTCCCGTTCGGCCTCAGTTGCCGGGTCCTCGGGGTAGTCCGGCAGGGCGTAGCCCTTGGCGCGGAGCTCGGCAATCGCCGCCTTGAGCTGGGGCACAGACGCCGAGATGTTGGGCAGCTTGATGATGTTCGCCTCGGGCGACGTGGCCAGCCTGCCGAGTTCCGCCAGGGCGTCGGAGACCCGCTGATTGCGGGGCAACACATCGCTGAACTGGGCCAGGATCCGACCGGATAGTGAGATGTCTCGAGTCTCGACAGAGACCCCGGCCCGGGCGGCGTAGGCCTGGACAATCGGCAGCAGGGAATAGGTGGCCAGTAGCGGGGCCTCGTCGGTGAGGGTGTAGATGATTTTGCCCATCAAGTCTCCTCGGATCTATGCCGGATCGGCGAGGCCAGCCTACCCGCGAACGCGGGGGTGCTTTGAGCAACTTGCCCGACTCGGGTAGGCTCTTTGCCACGAGTTACTGACAGATTCCGCGGCAAGCCCGCGATGATTACAGCGAGGGGGTCGACCCATATGGGGCGCGGCCGGGCAAAGGCGAAGCAGACGAAGGTGGCCCGCGATCTGAAGTATCGCTCAGTGGAAACTGATTTTGCGTCTCTTGAGCGAGAGCTTCGAGGCGAAAGCCACAAATCGGAGGACACAACAGAGATCCCCGACGCGTACGCGGACCTCGCCGAACAGTACAACTCCGAAGATCCATCTCCCGACGACTACGAGCGCCACTGAGCCACCCCGCCCATGGCTGCCTGGTTTGCTGATACAGAGCTGCCGGGATACCAGCAGCTGACCCTGGCGCTTCCTGGCGCCACCGTCTACGGGGGCGAACCCAAGCATGAGGTCGTCGCTTCACTGGTGCGCCGTGGCGCACCAGCCAGTCGGTGTGCCTTGCTGTACGTGCACGGCTGGAACGACTACTTCTTCCAGTCTCACCTAGCGGACGCTGTCGCGTCCTGGGGCTACGACTTCTACGCGCTGGATCTACGCCGTTATGGTAGGTCACTGCGCGAAGGACAGCTGGCCGGTTACACCGCAGACTTGAGCGAGTACTTCCAGGAGCTGGATTTGGCACTCGCCGAGATTCAGGCCGACGGCGCCGACGACATGGTGCTGATGGGCCACTCGACGGGTGGCCTGGTAGCCGCGTTGTTCGCGGCAGCGCGTCCGGGGCGTGTGCGAGCCGTCGTGTTGAACTCTCCCTGGCTGGAATTGCAAAGCCTCCAGGCGTGGCGCCGCGCCCTGCAGGCGGCCTTCGGTGCCGTCGGGACCCTGTCGCCCACGCGCGCCCTCACGCTGCCCGATCCCGGCTTCTACCAGCGCTCCATCGCCGCCGACGAGGAGGGGGAGTGGCGCTACAACCCCAACCTCAAGGGCGACCCAGCGTTCCTGCCCCGCGTCGGTTGGCTGACGGCCGTGATGCGCGGGCATGCGACGGTTGCTGCGGGCCTCGGAATCGCGGAGCCGGTGCTCATGCTCATCAGCGCCCGCAGCGACCTATCGAGGACCTGGGACGACGAGATGCACCGCGCCGACCTGGTACTTGACGTCGACGCCCTGGCGGCGAAAGCCCCGTATTTGGGACGCCACGTGACCCTCGTCCGCATCGAAGGCGGCCGCCACGACCTCACCCTGTCCGAGACCGGGCCACGCCGTCATTTCTTCAGCGAAATCCAGCGCTGGCTGGCCACCTACGGCCCGGCCGAACAGCCGTCCTGACCGCGGGCGACGCAGACGGCCCGTGCGGCTGTTTGCCAGCCTGGCGCTGGGCCACTATTCTTCTCTAGTCCGGTCCCCATCGTCTAGCGGCCTAGGACTCCGCCCTTTCACGGCGGCAACACGGGTTCGAATCCCGTTGGGGATGCTGATGAGCGCCAAGTTGTGGGGCTCATCAGCGGGTGCTGAGGCAGCCGAAACCGCGATTTCACAAATCCGGAGAGTGCCGCTAAAGTTACCCGCGCTGGTCGCAGGCCAGCAGGTCAAGAAATTGGCCCCGTGGCGCAGTTGGTTAGCGCGCCGCCCTGTCACGGCGGAGGTCGCGGGTTCGAGTCCCGTCGGGGTCGCTAAGTCGGCATGAGCCGCCGACACGGCCAGGTAGCTCAGTTGGTAGTAGCGTTCGCCTGAAAAGTGAAAGGTCGCCGGTTCGATCCCGGCCCTGGCCACCCCCGTTTCCGCGGGTTTTCTTCTTTCATAGCTGGTTGAAGGGCCGGACCTGCGGGTCCGGCCCTTCAACAGTGCCTGGGTCAGCTGTGCTTGAGTGCGTCCTGAATGGCGGTCGTCGGCGGTGAATCGGTGGCTTTCGCACCCCGCAGCAAATCCAAATCCATCTTCACCACAGCCAGGAACTCCCGCAACTCGTTTCGCAGGTAAATTGGCGGCCAGTTCTGCTGGGTGGCCGGCTCGCCGACGCCGATAGCGTCCACGCCGAGCGCCCGGCACGTCGCAACCGCCCGCGGCAGGTGGTATGGCTGCGAGACCAGCGTCAACTCCCGCACCCCGAAGACGTCTCGGGCGCGGATGCACGAGTCGTAGGTGTCGAAGCCGGCGACATCCTGCACGATCTGGCTGGCGGGGATCCCGCGGGAGACGAGGTAGTCCTCCATCACCTGGGTTTCATAGTTGCTGGCCGCCGTGTTGGCGCCGGTGACCAGGATCACCTTGCCCTTGCCCTCGTTGAACAGACGCACCGCAACCTCAAGGCGCGCGGCCAGGAATCGCGACGGCCTCGAAGGGTGGGCC
>JAUNKK010000207.1 GCA_030532825.1 Propionibacteriaceae bacterium | reverse complement strand
CTGCCCGCTGGGAGGAACTGCGGTCCGTGCGGGCTGCCATCGATCCCCACTCTCAACGTCCCTGGGAGTTCCTTCCCGCCCGCAACCCGTCGGCCGCTAGGCGCCTATACAGCCGTCTAGCGGACCCGGAGGGCGCGGCTCGGGGGCTACTCGCCGTGATCCGCGCATCCCGCGGCGAAGCAGCCCGTGCTCAGACAAACCTGCTGGAGATTCTCAACCGGTTTGCGGTCCGAGCGGACATTGCGGTGTACATCCTGCAGCATCTCGTCCCAACACGGGAAGTATGCGACGCGCTGGACTCTTACGGGACGCGTGCCGCCCGGCCCAAGGCAGACGGTGATAACCGTGCCGATATCGCCGCTGCCCTCGCAGTTGCGGGGGACCCCCGGTGGGAGGAACACCTGCTGGGGGTGCTTGAGACGAACCCGCGAGCGCTGCACGTTATGGTGTCCTCCGTTAGCAGCGCCACGAAGCTGGGCTACGCCTTTGGGCGAGCCCCCGTGGTGGGCTCGCAGCGCTTAGCGCAGGAGGTGGCCGAGGTGCTAGCGGAGGAGTTGATGTTCCGGCCTTCGGAAGGCGTGGAGGCGGTCTTGTGGTGGCTGGCCCACTGGGGCAGCGACGCCTCGAAAGTCGCTCGGAAACAGGTACTGGCGTGGTCGGATCAGCTACCGGGACCTGTGGCGCGGGTGCTGGCCTCGTGGGGGGACAAAGCCGATGTGCCGCTGCTGCGGCAGCTGGATAGCCCCGACCCGGAGCTGCGATATTCTTTAGCGCGGCTCAGCGGGCAACTGGAGGACTGGCGGGCACTGTTCGAGGCCGATGTGGCGCATCTCGCGGGCCGAGTGCTGGAAACCTATCCCGAACCCGATGATCCGGAGTTCGTCTCCTGGGCGGAACAATTCCTGATAGGCGACGGCACGACGATGGGGCAAGAACGTGTCGTTGCCGCCGACCGGCTGGTGGCCGCCGAAGCAAAAGAGGCCGCAGAATTGTGGTCGCCGCTCCTAGAACTCATCGACGCCGGCACCCGGGCGGCCACCGAGGCCTCGTCCCTGGCCGTCGTATGGCTGGCTGAAGGCAAGCTCACACCACACCATCGCCGGGAACTGGCTGCCCTGCTGCAGAACGTTGCCTCAGCCGGGCGTGGTGACCGCCGCACCGCCAAGCAGTCCGGCCGGGCGGCCGCGGCTCGCGCCTGGCTGCTGCTGGAAGAGGAGCAACCCATGCGGGGAGAGCTGCTCGCGGACATCGTCGAATTGGGGCTGGCTGACTGGGGCGAGCACGGGCCTGTACTGGACCTGTTGATCACCATCGCCGAGTTGGGCAGCGAGTCGGCCAAACACGCTGTGCTCCGACCTATCCAGCAGGTGCTGGCGGACGATGCCAGGTTGCGCTTCTTCTCCAGCAGCATCATCAAGGATGAGGCCGAATGCGCTGCCTTGACTGAACTGGTGGGCCGCCTACATGGTCCCCGTCACGGCATGTGACCGCAGCCCCCGGTGTTGTGCGCCGACGCTGAGCGTGGTCTCGCCGCTATCCCTGGCCGGTTACGTCGTGACTCGGTTGGCGCCGCCCTGGGCTGATCTCGATCGGGTCCTGTCGCCCCGCGCTGTTGTAGCGGAGTCTTTGGGTCCACGGAATGACACTACAAATTGACACCAACTTGTGTAGCGGACCCGCGCACGCTTAACTGTTCGCGTTTCAATTTGACGGCGTTGGGGGGATTGGGAACGCCTGTGTTGCCCCTGTTTCTTCTTCGCCGCTTCGACGGCCGCATTCTGGGACCCGATCCCCGATGTGGCTTTCCCGCCCACGGTTAACCCGTCGTGCGGGCTCGGGAGAGACAGCCTCTCCAGGTCGCCGACCAACCATTTTGTCTGATCGATTGCTTGTCGTCTGATCGGTCAACATGGGCGACGGAGATGCCTGGGTTATTCCGAGAGCGAGCTAGGGGCGGAAACTCAAGAGCCTTGGAATGGGGGGTGCCCCTAGCTCCGGTCACATGGTTGCTGTCGCCGTGGACGGGATGGGTGCACAACTGTTGTTAAAAAACGCCAAGCGCACTGTAATTTAATGAGGTTTTCTCGTCAGGGGGAATCGTGCTGGGTTTGGTTTCGGCTCTTATTTGAGGGGGTTGGACATGTCTAGG
>JAUNKK010000206.1 GCA_030532825.1 Propionibacteriaceae bacterium | reverse complement strand
ATCAACGCCACCCTCGGAATCATATTCACCTACACCCATGAATAAGCCTCCAGGTACCGCAACCCAAAGTCCCCAATCGCCTCCCAGATGTATTCATAACCCCACAACTCACCTAGATAAGCCGTTACACAATGTCCCATGTTGTACACATATAATTTGCGATCAGCAAACATGGGGAACCCGTGCCACACAGGAATAAAACCTTGAACATCAGGCGGCTTCCCTTTCAAAGCCGTTGCGTCATAGGGAAGCAAATCATAGGCTTCCACTTTCACCTGAGTGGGATAGGCTGGATCTGGCGCAGGCGTAGGCACCATTCTCCCGACGGATGCGGCAACCAGCCCTAAACTGTCGCCATAGTCCGCCATGTAGGATCGCATTATCTGGGCAACAGCATGCAGGTTCTCGCACAGCAAGAGGTCTAGCTCTGGTCGCCCAGCCGCCCTTCGGCCCGGAAGCGCCCTCAGCAGGGCCGCAGCAACAGCCGGTAGATTGTGCGCACCGACTGCCGTAGCGGCCAGGTCCGCGTCTCTGAGCACCGCATCGACCGCATCGTGGTCATTGAACGACACGGCACGTATACCGCGGCACAGGTTGACCGATTCGCCACCCAGCCCAGCGACAACCTGACGGTAGGAACCATCACGGTTCAGTTGCTCCACCAGCCCCGAAAGCACCTCGACGAACGTTACCTGCCATCCGGAAAGGCTGAGGGATGCGCCGATGAACCCTCGGCCAATGCTCCCCGCACCAAAGACAACTGCGTATCTCACGAAGGCACTATATCTCACGAACTATGCTGAGGTATGACTCTACGAACTTTAACTCATATATGGCCTTGTCAGGACGCGACCGCCAAGCCTCACGGCCCACTGGCTGGCCGCCTAGGACTCACTACAGTTGGGGCGTCCATCCGATAGCGTCGGTCAGGGCATATCATATGGCCGTGCAAGTAACCATTCTTAGTTCCGGGGCCAACCGGAGAACCAGCCTCGTGCTCGACGATCTGACCGCTGCCCTCAAGCAACAAGGGGCAAACGTGACGCAGCTACATCCCCTCGACTGCGCTTCGGACGCACCGCTACCCGATGCCGATGTCGTGGTACTGAAGAACAAGAGCCAGTCTGGTTTAGCCTTGGGGAAGCGCTTTCACCTGAAAGGCGTTCCCACCATCTCCCCCTACCCCGCAACAGAACTGTGTCGAAACAAGTTGGCGACCAGCCACATCCTGGCGGAGGCTGGGCTGCCGGTCCCCGAGTCTCGCACCATACGCAGGCCCGCCGACGTACAGCAGCTGTTGTCCAAAGGCCCCGTCGTCGTCAAACCTGTTCGCGGCTCGCGCGGGCGCGGCATTATGGTTCTTGACGGCCCCGGTGACATGCCCGAGCTCGGCGACGAGGAAGTCTTCGTTCAGCGTTATTACAAGCCGGATGGGCTAGACCTCAAGATCTACCGCATCGGACCAGAGTACTTCTGCGTCGAGCGGACTTGGCCGCCGAGAACCCTGCAGGAGAAGTTGGGACGGCTCGTTGAGTTGGATAATGAGATACGAGACATCGCTCAGGCCTGCGGGGAAGCTGTGGGGTGCACTGTGTATGGCGTCGACATCATCAAGCACGATGGGCGACCCTGGATCGTTGACATGTCCAGCTTCCCTGGCTTCAAAGGGGTCCCCCAAGCGGGCTATCGCCTAGCGCAGGTAGTCATGCAGGCACGTTCTCAGCGCTGACTGTGAAAATCCCCTGACGCTCTATGTGAACGTCAGGGGATCACGCTGCGGATCAGGCGGGAACGACCTCGAAGGTGAGGTGGGCGTTGACCGCGGGGTGCAGCTTGATGGTGGCGGAGTGGTTGCCGACGCGCTTCACCGGCTTGGCGAAGGTGATGGCGCGCTTGTCGACGGCGGGGCCGCCGGCCTTCTTGATGGCCTTGGCCAGCTCGGCGACGGTGACGGACCCGAACAGCGAACCGGACTCCGAGACGCGGACGCCGACCTGAACGGTGAGGTCCTCGATCTGGGTGCGGATCTCCTCCGCGTGCTCAATGCCGCGGATCTCGCGGGCGTCGCGGGCACGCTTGATGCCTTCGATCTGCTTCTCGGCGCCGCGGGACCAGACGATGGCCTTGCCCTGCGGGACGAGGTAGTTGCGGCCGT
>JAUNKK010000042.1 GCA_030532825.1 Propionibacteriaceae bacterium | reverse complement strand
ACCCTTCCCGCAGGACCCCAAGAACCCCGCCAACCCAGGTCTCCACAAACCGAGGATAACCCCAGGCCGCGTAAGCGGGACGTGTCCACAATTTGCGGTCAACCCCAATTCTTATAGCTGATTGAACCGCCCCGGGGGGAACCTCACTCCGCAACCCATGGACCAGGGCTCCAGCCCGGAAAAACTTGCCCACCCTCACGCGAGAGAACCCCACGGCCGCACACCGCCGTTCCACCCAGTGATCCGGCCGTCTTTTCCCGAACACCCTCCCCCATGGCGGGAAATGACTCGCGACGGTGGGACGATGGAACAGTAACGATCGCTACTCGCTGGGGAACGGAGCCGTAGGGGCAAGCATGCAACAACACCGTGACGCTGTGACCGACCAGCGCTGGCGGCTGCCCGCCGACATTTGCGCCGTCGTGCGGCGCCAACCTGGCCTCACCCACGCCGACCTAGTCGAGGAGCTGGGCCTTGAGCCGAAGGTCGTGACGGAGGCTCTAACGCGACTCACGCGCGCAGATCTCCTGGAGACGGTCCAGGAAATGCCCGGCCGCAAGGGACGTCCCGCCGCCAAAATCATCCCTCACCCGCGGGGCCCCGTCGTCGCTGCCGTGGAGATCACGGCACAGGGCTGGCGGGTCGGCGTCGCGGGCTTCGACGGCATCCCCCTCGAACGCATCGAACAAGACCACGAGGACCCCAACCCAGCCCGCGTCGTCGAGACCCTGACCCGCACCCTCGTCTGGTGCCATGAAACCTACGGCTATCGCCTGCGCGCAACGTCCCTCTCCATCGCCGCAACCATCCGGGGCACCGTCGTGACGCAGTGGTCGGGGCTGCCGTGGGAGCAGGTCGACTTGGCACCCATCCGGCCTCCACACTCGATATTCCTGGTCGCGAACGACGGTACCCTCGCGGCCTTGGCCGAGGCTCGACGCGGCCCAGCACGCGGCCACCGCACCGCCCTGCATCTGCTGGTGCGCGCCGGTATCGGCGGTGGGCTTACCGTCGGCGGGCATCCATTCGTGGGCGCTTTCGGCGCAGCCCTGGAGGTCGGGCATCTGCCCTTCGGTGACCCGCGCGTCTCGTGCGACTGCGGCGCCACCGGCTGCTGGAACACCGTCGTCAGCGGCCCCGTGCTGGCGGAGCAGCTGGGGGTCGAGGACCCGTCGCTTGACGCCATCACCCGGGCAATCCAGACAGCCCACCGCGACAACCGCGCGGCTGTGAAGTCCAGCGCCTGGGCCCTGGGGCGCGGCCTAGGCGGGCTCATCAGCACCACCGACCCGGACGTCATCACCGTCGCAGGCCTGGCCCCGGCCCTGCTGGACGCCGCCCCTGGGCACTTCGACGAGGGCCTGCGCAGCGCGACGATGCGGCACCGCCAAACCGCTCTTCCGCCGATCCTGCCCTCGGAACTCGGCGAGGATGGCTCGTTCCTGGGGGCTATCGACTCCGGATTGGATCGCCTGACCCAGCCCAAACACCTGGCGCGCTGGGCCGAAACCCGGTGATGGCTCACCGCGACCTCGGGAAATCACTTCACTCCCACAGTGAGGAGATGGGCAGTGCCCATAGGCGATCGCCAAGGGGCATGGGGTGCTCAACAAGGGCGAGGACCACACCCGCACGCAACCTTGGGCCAAGCTGGTCTTGCAAGAACTGCACCCCACGCAGGTGACGGCCCTGGACAGTCTGCGTGCCCTTGACCTCCAAGGCGATGATCGACCCCGTCTTCCAATTCCATGACGATGTCGACCGCCACGCCGTTTCGGTCTCGCCAATGGAATAACTGATATCTCTGTTTGCTCCACTCTTGCTGAGCCGGCAGTTCCGTAGTCACGAAGCCTTCCAAGAGTGCCCCGAACCGCTTACCTGCAGTGACGAGATCAGCCAGGGAGGCCTCAGTCGCCCCCATGAGACGGGCGGCGAGCCCGGAGTCCATGATCGACACCTTCGGTCGGCCGATCTCGCGTCGCGTGAGGTTGGGGCTACAGGGCGGCAAGGTGTTCGTGAGAAACAGACGCGCCAGTACATCAAGGTAGGTCGTCACTGAGGAGGTCGGCAGACTTGCTGATGCTCAACTCGTTTATTCGCTGACTATTAAGCCGCAGGTTTGCTGAACAAAAGTCGTAGTTTTGCTGAAAACGGTACCTGCTCTCTGGGGCTGGCCGCGCCCGTTCGCTAACCTCCTTGTGTAGTTGCAACGACCGCCCCTTTGGCGGGCCAACTCGTTGTGGTCGCTGTTCGCCTGCCGACGAGTTGGCGACGGGTGGGGCGCGTGGCCACGTCTAAGGACACATCACAGGAGTTGGTCATGGCTGCCGGTGCGTGCCAAGACGAGAGTTCCCTCAGTGTCGATGCTGTAGAGGAGGAGCCAGTCGGCCTCAATGTGCAACTCACGGTAGGCCGCAAGGTTGCCCGTGAGATGGTGGTCGCGATGCTGCTTAAGCCAGTCCTCCCGACGCTCGGCGACCGCTCGGATGGCGATCTTGAGCGCATCCATGTTGTAGTGCTTGCGTTTGAGTCGTTTTACGTCGCGTAGGAAGGCCGGGCGGTAGGCGATCTCGCGTTCAGGCATGGTCGATGAGGTCCATCAACTCATCGATGTCCCCAACCTTGACGGCAGGCTCGGCCTCGGCCTCACGGATTGCGTCAGCGTAAGAAGCGAGGCTGGGTTGGAAGGGTAGTTTCTGGTCGTGGATGATCTGACTGAGAAACATGTTGATTGCGGTAGGCATATCCATGCCCATTTGGTCGAGGATCTCCGTGGCGCGTTCCTTGAGCCTGCGGTTGGTGCGTACCTGGATGCGCGTGTCGAGTTCCACAGCCTCTCCTCTGCGTGAGTCTCTTGTGCACCTATCGTACTCTTTCGGGAGAAGGCGGCAGGCCACTGCTATCCTCGGAGAACTGGGCGGTAGGCGATCTCGCGGGCCGCGGCCCCGCCGGGGTCATCAGGCGGAAACCTCCCCCAGACTGGCCGCTGGGGAGTAGTTTCGACTCCATGACAGAGCGCCAGGATCCCCCCTTCGAGTTCCGCACGGTGAGGTGGGCGTATCTGGGGCTGATGGTCGGGATGTTCTCGGCATCAATCAGCCAGACCCTGGTCTCGCCCGCGATCCCTCGCATCGTCGCCGACCTAGGCGGCCTGGCCTGGTATTCGTGGCTGTCGACGATCGTGATGCTGGTCTCGGCGGTCATCACCCCCGTCAGCGGCAAGCTGTCCGACCTGTTCGGCCGCCGTCGCTTCTACATCCTGGGTCTGACGCTGTTTCTCCTAGGCTCGGCGCTGTCGGGCGCCGCCATGAGCTTCCCCTTCCTGATCTTCGCCCGGGCCGTCCAAGGCGCTGGGATGGGCATCCTAATGCCCTTGTCTCAGACCATCCTCGGCGCCCTCATCCCGCCTCGGCAACGGGGCAAATACCAGGGCTATATGGGTGCGGTGCTGGGCGGGTCGCAGGCTGTCGGTCCCCTCATCGGCGGGTGGATCACCGACGTCTCCAGCTGGCGTTGGTTGTTCTATGTCTCCTTGCCCGTGGGGCTGGCGGCGCTGCTCATCATCCTGCGGCACCTCAGGGTCCCTGAAACCGACACGAGTGGCCGCATCGATCATGCCGGGATCGCGACGATGACGGTCGCCGTCACGTCCAGCCTGCTGGGGATCTCGCTCGGCGGCAGTCTCGGCTGGACTAGCCCGCAGGTGCTGGTACTGCTGATCGTCGGTCTCGGGTTCACCGTCGCCTTCCTCCTCGTGGAGCGGCGCGCCGCCGAGCCGATTCTGCCGCTGCGACTGTTCCGCAACAGCGTCTTCGTGACCGCCACCGTCGGGGCATTCTTCATGAACATGGCTATGTTCGTGGTGCTGATCTACGTGCCCGTCTACGCGCAGGGCGTGCTGCGAGTGAGCGCCACAACGTCAGGCCTGATCCTCATTCCCATGAACGTGGTGCTGTTCCTGACCGGCGTGATCGTCGGCAATCTCATCACCCGCACCGGCCGCTACAAGGAGTTCGTGGTGGCGGGCAGCGCCGTGCAGGTGATCGGGGCGCTACTCATCATGCGGTTCAACGCCGCCTCCCCGCAGCCATGGGTGCTGTTCTGCACGGCTGTTCTCGGTTTGGGCTACGGCATGAGTTTTCAGATCTACGTGCTGGCGGTGCAGAACGCGACGCAGCGGCGGGATCTTGGGGTGGCGACGTCGGGTCTGCAGTTCTTCCGAAACCTCGGTTCGACGCTGGGCACCGCCATCGCCGGCACCATCATGACCACGCACCTGATGGGCGGCATCGAGGCGCGCCTCACCCCAGAGCTGCGGGCCATGACACCGACGGGCGGCTTGGACCCGAACGCCGTGCTAACGCCCGGTTCGCTGGTGTGGCTCCCCGAGCCCCTGGCCAATGTGCTGCACGCCGCCCTGGCCGAGGCGATGTCGTCGGTGTTCCTGATCCTGCCGGTGCTGACCACGCTGTCGCTGGTGGCGACGCTGTGCATCAAACCCGTCCGGCTGCGGGAGACCCTCGACGACCGGCCCGGCGAGTTGCTGGACGCCACCGCGATGTCCAGCCCCGACCAGGAGCGCCACCTCAGCCCCGAGGACGAGCATGCCCGCCACAAGGAGCGGATCATGGGGGCACACCTCGTGCTGCTGGCCGGACAGGTCAATGATGAAAACCCGATCCTGCGCGACGCCGTCGCCGAGTTTGGCGGCGGGGATGTGGAGCGTGGCCTGCAACTGCTGTTGTCGACGGGGACGATGCTGCTGAGCGAGGACCCGGAGATCATCGACCTGCACGAGCCTTTCGCCGTTGAACTATCGCAGCGCGGCCACGCCAAACACATGCTTAGCCGAAACATCACGGACCGGCTGGACGCGGTCGCAGCTCTGGTGGCGCAACGCCCAAGTGGCACTCCGACGAAGCCGCGTATTGACACCGTCGAGGGAATCGATGGTGCCAGCATGCGCCGTGCGCTGATGATGCTGGACAGCGCCCTCGTAGCCGACATAGCGACCCGGGAGTTGGGGGACCCGTAGCCCAGCTACTCGACAAAGCGCCGCTCGAACTCCTTGGTTGGGGTCATGGCCAGGCTGCCGTCGTCGGTGAAATGCGCCAGCCGGTGGATCAGCCCCTCGGGCGACGCGTAGTAGGTGTCGCCGCTGAGGACACCGCCCGGGTGTCCGTGGCGCGGGTCGGTGGTGAAGTTGTGCACCAGTCCAGCCACTTCTAGCACCTGATCCAGCCAGTCCTCGTGGGTCAGGACCGCATAGATGATGTTCTCCCGATCCGGGACACCGAACACCACCCCCAGCGGGGCTGGCCCCACCACGTCGGGGACCAGCGTCGCCCAGTTCGCGGCCCGCGAGGCCAGGAACAGCGAACCGCCGGTGAGCACCGACGTGTGTTCGCTCACCTCAATCCGCTGCTCGATGGGTTCCTGGTCTGTGTTGGCCTGCCCCAACGTGTAGAGCTCGTCCAGGGGCAGCGGGATCCCCTCCAGCAGCGGATCGGCGACGGCCAGGACCGTCGACGGGTAGTCCACCGCCAGCACCAGCGTCAGTCCCTCCGCGATAGTTCGGGCATAGTCGAAGCCCGCCTGGCTCGGCGGGAACAGGCGGGTGCGGATCTGGGCGCGCAACTGCTCGGCGGTGAGTTCACGTGGCAACTGGAGGAAGGTCATGTCAAGAAAGGCCCGTACCCGATCCGCCGCCAGCGCCGGCCAAGCCTCCGGCGGGCAGCGTCGCGCCATGTCGAAGGTATTGGCCAGGTTGAACCGGATGTGGGCGGCGTCCCCCACCCGGGTCAGGTGGATGGCCGCCCCGTCCCCCGAGCCTTGCACTTGCGGCTCGTATCCGAGGGCCCGGAACTCCCGGACGACGAGTTCCAGCAGGGCTTCTTCCACCGTTGCGTCGTTGCCACCTGTACCCATGAGCCCATCCTGTCCCATGGTCCTAGCCTGCCGGGCGGTGGGGTCACAGCATCCCGACAGGCTCAGTCCTTGTCAGCCCCGTGTAGTAGCGTGCCGCCATGATTATTTGGCGAGGTTGGGGGATTCTAGCGATTCTGTGTGCTGTACCCGGTTTCTTGGTTTCCTCGGTGGTGTTTCAGGGAAACGCGGACAGCGGCGGGTTCGCGGGGCTCGGATTCCTGCTGGGCGGTGTGCTGTGCTATCTGCTGGGGCGATGGCTGAACGAGGTGCGTCCGGCAAAGAAACTAGAAGAATTGTCTCAGCAGTTTGGCCCCGAGCAGGCGGGCCTCTATGCCAAACAGTTACGCAACCAGCACACGTTGTTCTTTATCCCGATCCAGTATCTGGGCATCCTCGCGGCCGCGGGTGGCCTGGTATTCATCGTCGGGTGGTTGTTTGGGGTCACCGGATAGTGCGGCAAGCTGCCTTGGTCACAGTTCCACGCGGCCCCCGACGGGAAGCCGTTTGACCTCCTTGGCTCCCTCACGCAGCAAGGACTGCAGCACCGCGTCGGCCACTTGGAGCCCGTCACGGTTGAGCAGCCCGTCGTGCAGCCCTAGGACCACGCGCGGCCGGATCTCGCGGATGTAGCGGATGAGATCGGCGGCTCGCAGCCATGGCGCGTCCACTGGGGTGGCCAGGATCTCCACCGGGCCGGGCGGGATCGCGAACTCGTCGCCGGTGACGAACAGGCGACCGCCGATGAAGTAGGCGCGGTTCGTGGGTCCGAGGAATTCAGGATGGACGGCGGCATGCCGGTCGCCCACTGCCAGGATGTCGAGATCACCGACGGTGAAAGACTGCCCCGCTTCGACCTCCTCGACACCGGCGATGCGCAGCCGCGCCACTGCATCCGGCGGGGCCCACACCGGAATGCCCCGTCCCACGGCAGCTGCCAGCACCGTCGGGTCGGCATGGTCGTAGTGGTCGTGCGTGACGAGCACCGCGTCGACCTCCGCTAGGTCAGGTGCGGGCGCCAACGTCCCGGGGTCAACGAGGACACGGGCAGCGGAACCCTCCACCAGCAGCGAGGCGTGGTGCAGCTTCGTGATCGTGATCTCTCCCATCGCCCGGGAGCCTACTCGGGCAGGGGAGCACTCCGAGGCGGCCGTATACTGCTTTTTATCGCCGAGCCCAGGACCGAAGGATTCCGCTGGTAGAGGGCGCCTAGGCAAGCGGCCGCCTGGCGGGACCACGATGTGGCAGCGGACGGGCACACCGACGCGATACATCATCAACCCACAGACCCACGGCGTCCTCAAACATCGCCCACCCCCAGCGGTCGTTGGGTATCGACGGTCGGTGTTTCGCACCTACGCTGAGGGCATGTCCCGTGATCCGCATCCGGTCACCGGCCGGCTGTTTCCGTCGCCCGCGCCCCCGGGAACGGGCTGGCCCGGTGATCCTGCCACTGCCGCCACCCCCGTCGCCCACACCTCCGAGGATGTGGTCAGGCTGGCCGCCGCGGCAACCGACCTGGCTGAACTGGACGCGGCGGTGTCGGTGTGTCGCGCCTGCCCGCGCCTAGTGGATTGGCGCGAGACAGTGGCGACGACGGGCCGTCGCGCCTCCTTCAGGGATCAGCCTTACTGGGGTCGGCCGTGCCCGACGCTCGGCGACGCGGATGCGCCAGCCCTCATCGTCGGCCTGGCTCCCGCGGCGAACGGGGCCAACCGCACGGGGCGCTTGTTCACGGGTGACCGCTCCGGGGACTGGCTGTTTGCTGCCCTCCACCGGACGGGCTACGCCAGCCAGCCGACGAGCGTCGCAGCTGGTGACGGCCTCGCCCTGACGGGGGTTCGCATTACCCCGGCGGTGCGCTGTGCCCCGCCCCAAAACAAACCCACCCCCGCCGAGCGACAGACGTGCGCCCCGTGGCTTGACCGGGAACTGCAGCTGTCCCCGGATCTCCGCGCGATCCTCGCTCTGGGCGCCATCGGGTGGGATGCTGCCCTGGCCGCCGCGCGTCGCCTCGGTTGGACAGCGCCCCGCCCCAAACCTCGTTTCGGCCACGGCGCTACCGCCCAGCTGGGCGCCCCACATGGCACGGTGACGCTGATTGGCTGCTACCACGTCAGCCAGCAGAACACCTTCACGGGTCGCCTCACCGAACCCATGCTGGACGCTGCCCTGCGCCAACTCCGCGCCGCCGCTACTCCCGCGGGGACATGAGGAACTGCTGCTTTCCCCTAATCTCGATCCGGTGCACTTCTAGCCCATACACCGGTTCCAGCAGTTCGGGCTTCAGCACATCTTCAGCCGTCCCGGCCGCAACCAGGCGGCCGTGGTCAATGAGCGCCAGATGCTGGCAGTAACGGGCAGCCAAATTAAGGTCGTGGAGGACGACTACGGCGGTCTTGTTCAGAGACCCCACCAGTTGGAGTACCTGATGCTGGAAGCGGACGTCGAGATGGTTCGTCGGTTCGTCGAGGAGCAGGATGTTCGTGCCCTGAACGAGGGTACGCGCTAGCAACGCCCGCTTGCGTTCACCGCCGGACAACTGCAGCACCGGCTGATCCTTCATCTCCTCTAGGCCAAACTCACGGATGGCCTCTTCAGCACGAGACCGGTCGTCGGACGAGTAGGACTTCCAGGCTGGGGTGACGGTAGAACGCCCCAGCAGGACGTATTCCATCGTCGTCAGGGGCACCGAGCCCTCCTCCTGCTGGACAGCGACCGCGACCTCCCGGGCCAATCGACTGGCGCCGTAGCGCTGGACGTCCCGGTCGATGAGAAGCACCCTTCCGGCCTGGGGCCGAAGCGCCCGGAAAATGCAGCGCAGCAGGGTGGACTTGCCGGAGCCATTCGGCCCGATCAGCCCAAGCATCGCGCCCTCCGGAACCTGAAGGGTGACACCGTCCAACACATCGCGCGCCCCGGCCCGCCCACCCGACGAGTAGCGGAAACTCACCCGCTCCAGGCTGATGGGAATCACTGTTGCATCTGCTTAGCCAGGCTCTCCAGGCCCACGACGGACAGGGGAGCTGCGATGCCCTGGTTATACTTCAGCTCCAGGAAGGCGCCTTCCTTCACAGCCTTGAGGTTGTCTGCCCCGTTCTCTGCAAGAAGGCGTTCTTTGTTCTTGTTAAAATCCATGCCCGGGGTCATGTCGGTCATGAACAGGATGATGTCGGGGTCTTTTTGGAGGATGGCCTCCCAGGAGGCGTCGTTGATCCAGATTTCCTTCTGATCCTCGAAGACATTCTTCAGACCTAGGCCTGCGGCAAACTCGGCCGGAATACCGCCGTTTCCGATAGCGCCGATGGGCGAATTGCCGTCAAAATAGTACACCAGGGCGACGCTCTTCCCCTGGCCGAGGTTCTGCGCGCTAATAGCCTTAATCCGGGCGGCGAAGTCTTCCACAGCATGGTCCGCGGTTTCGCTGGTGCCGAAAAGGAGCCCCATCGTCTTGATGTCATCTTGGATTTTTTCCATGATGGGCTTATCCGCGACGGCGCCGTCGACTTTCTCGCTGCTGGATGCGACGAGATGATCGCACACGCTAGAGGGCACCCAGGAGGTGATACCGCTGTTTTTCAGAGTTTCCGGGTCGGTGTTCAGGAAGGCATTCGCGACGACGAAATCGGCGCCCGTGCTGAGAATCTGTTCGGTACTCGGGTCGTCGCTGGTCAGCTCGTTGGCGGTCACCCCCGGGAGATCCGGAAGCTGCATGCCCAGCAACGCGGAATAGGCCACGACCTTGTCTCCCGCCCCCGCAGCGGACATCTGTTCCAGTGGGTCTGCCCCGATGGTCAGCACCTTTTCGGGTCGTTTTTCCACGATTACCTTCTGGCCGCAGCTGTCGAGTTCTAGGGGGAACGAAACGTCCCCTGATGCGCTTGCTTGACCGCCCGAATCCGACGGAGAACTTTGCCCCGCCGAACAGGCGACCATCGCGACGGAGGCGAGGGCCATGCCGCACAGGATAGCGACGGGTTTTACGTGTTGGATCTGACGCATTTTTGTCCTTTCACTAGGTTCTGGCGCCGGTCATTTTGCGTACATGCGGCGCATGAGAATGAGGAGCAGCGGGGTGCCCAATAAAGCGGTCAGGACCCCGATTGGCAGCTCTTTGGGTTGGAATACGGTGCGGGCGAGCGCGTCGGACCACATGAGAAGCACTGCTCCAAGTAGCGCCGACACGGCGAAGACCCCACGGTGCGTGGCGCCCACCAGACGGCGGCTGATATGCGGGACCACCAGCCCTAGGAAACCAATCGCCCCGGAAACCGCCACCATGGTGGCCACACAGGCTGCCACCACAGCCATCGCAGTGGCACGGAACCGATCCGGGTCCGTACCCAACGCCCGCGCGGTATCGTCTCCTATGGAGGTCGCGTCGAACCGGCGCCCCCACAGCACTAGGACGGCTAGAGTCACCGCCAAGGCGACGGCGGGGATTGGCAAAGAGGCCCAGTCTGCCAGGTTCAGCGATCCCAGCATCCAGAACATCACCGACCGGGCACCGTGGCTGCTACCGGATAGGAAGACCAGCAGGTTCGTGAGCGCGGTCATCGCGAAACCCACGATGATGCCTGCGAAGATGAAACGCTCCGACGTGATCGCTCCTCCGGCTCGGGCGATGGTGAACACCAGCAGGATGGCGGCTAAAGACCCCAGGTAGGCGCCGACGGTGAGGGAGATGGCGGCAGTTGAGGCAAATCCCAGGATCACGAAGGCGGCCCCCGTCGAGGCCCCAGAGGAAATACCGATGAGGTACGGATCGGCTAGAACGTTGCGCAGCACCGCTTGAACGCTCACCCCCGCGATGGACAGGCCGGCCCCAACGCAGAGCGCCAGCAGCATCCTCGGGGTGCGTACATCCCAGATGATTACGGCGTTCTTCGAACCCAACGCTTCGACGGAACCCACTAGGTGCCCATACAGCACATCCCAAACCTCACGCAGCGGAATGGGGATGAGCCCGATGCTGATGGTGCTGATTGCACTGACCACTAGCGCCACTATTAGGAGCAGCAACCACCAAAACAGCCGAGAACTACGGTACCGACCTGCCCTTGAGCTCACAGCATCGTCGCCCACCGAGCAACCTCCTCAGTCAGTTACACAAGGATCCCTAACTTCCAGTAGGAGAGACTACCATCTTTAGTTAGGGTTACCTACCTAGATTCAGTCTCATTGAATGCTGCTGACACCCGCGTTGCGTCGCCGAAACCGTACCCAGCACCAAATCTGCGGCTCGCGGCCGAGCTGATGTGCGGCTTCGACGCTCGGAGATCCCGCTCCGCCTGAAAGCCCGCCCGACAGACGCGCCTTCAGGCATGTGGCAACGGCATACGATTTATCTGAGATTCATTCAGCGGTGTTGTTCGCCACCCCATTTCAACGGGGATATCAAGGACCCTGCCCTTCCCGAGCAGCGGGTAGGCCGCGGCCGCGTTCCCGACCATCCCAGGCACCAGGACCCGGACTACGCACAGGCCGAGGGACTGCATGTCAGGCGGGGTGATGTCCACCGAGAATACCTCGTAGCCCTTGGCTTCGATCAGCCTCCGGTACTCACGGAAGCTGCGCTCTTTAACATGAGGAACCGCATCTAGTTCGACCGTAAGGGGCGTCTCGATGAGATGCGCCACCCGCTCCTGGCATCGGGGGTCCAGGTAGATTTGCTGCTGCACCATGAGATCGGTGCAGTCCGAGAAATCGGGGCGGAAATCCTCAAGATACGCCCGATCAGCGCGATACGGCTTCATCGCTCCCGCCGGGATGATCCCAGCGCGAATCCCTTGAAGGTGCTTGCTGTCCGGGGTCAGCAAGTCACGCGATCCCTCCTGAAGCGTGGCCGCCTCTGTCCAGGCCTTGCGGGCGGCCTCCTGGAGATTATCGCGGGCGGCGAACCCGATGTTGAGTAGGCCAGCATCGCGCTCACGCAGGATTCCGGCAGCAACCGGTATCCCGAACTCGTTCGGCAGGCACAGCAGAGAAGGCTCCTGCCCGCGGCACCCAGTCCATAGCCCGGCTAGCTCCGCTGAGAGCCTCACCCGGTCAAGCACCATCCCATTCAGCCACCAAAGCGCCGTCGCATGCCGTTCCACCAACTCCTCGATGGCGGATATCAAGGCAAAGTCACGGTTAGGGCCGGCCGCAACACCTGCAAACGGAGAGATATGAATGAGGGGCTCGTGGATTCGCTCGCCCTTGCGCCAGTTCGTATAGACCAGGGCAGCTGGGATGAAAACATTCTCTCCCGTCGACTCACTCCGTCCTTCCACCCAGGCAAGTTCAGTGTCTTCGCGGAAGGGAACCGCGGGAAAGTCCGGATCCGCATACTGCGCGTCCGAATACAGCACAAACGACTCAGGGGAAACCGCTCGAACTCCCTGACGGCGCATTTGCGCATAGGTCGCCCGAATCAGAGGGCGCGTGTCGTGCATATTGGCCGCATACCTCTCGGCTGTCTCCCCGAGGGCTGCAACCGCGGCACGCTGCTCGTCTCCCCATGTGGACCCTTGACATGAGATCACGTTGTCCCAGGCAGTGATGCGCTCCATATGAGCCACCTCCACTTGCACAGTAACCAAGTCAGCGGGCAAGCTCGAGTGATGTTCGATTCTGCGTTGACGAGTCACGATGCCGCACTCTGGTGAGACCATGTCCGCTAGGCCGTGCGGCGCGCGAAGTACATCAGGGTTACGCGGTATGGGAATCACTACATGTTCGGTGATACGCGTGGAGGATAGATCGGCCTGACAAAGCAAGTCGGGAGTGGTTAGCACTCGCTCAACAAGCTCCGGAACGTCGAGTAGCCGCGTGGCCAGTCCGGTCGACGATACAGGGAAGTTGAGTGGCTGTTCACGGAGCGCCCGACCGACTACCTCGTGGTCGGCCGCAGCGATCCTGCGCTCATGAAGATCCTGGAACTGAGCCCCATCGCCAGGCCTCAGGCACGGTCCCACCCATAGACAGTCGCGTTCTGTCGTGAGCGGAACCCACTCCACCCGGGCCGTGGCGGCCAGTCGCGCGAAGAATCCGAAACCAAAGTCGTCAGCCGTCGGGTGACAATAGAGGACGGGGGCATGCAGGTTCTTGGCACACTCCACAACGTGTCGGTAGTCGCCAGAGCATAGGAATACCTCAGGATTCGGTTTCCGCACCTCCTCGAAGGCTCGCACGACCCGAGAGGCCAAGCCCACCTCACCGGCGACGAGGAGGCCGCCCGCCTTCGGTACCCCCTTGTCGCGGGTCACACCTACGCTGGCATCCTCTCCGGGGACGTTGGCGGACACGACACCCTCAGCTTTTAGCAGTTCATAGAGCGCGCGTGAATCATCGCGCCATGTGGCTGGCAACAATGGATCACGAATACCGCCAAACCAGGCGTCCACGAGGCGGAAGAAGTCGGAGACCTCGATAGTTAACGAATAGTGTTTCCCGCTGGCCGTCGAGATCAGTGTCCGCCGATCTGGAAGCGGGCGAATCTCGGCGGTCAATAACGGCGTGTCCACGAAAGCTCCTTTTTCCGGCAGCCGGCGGAGCCGATCAGCGACGACTCCGCCGGCCGTGTGTCACTCAGAACGTAGTCTGCGTGTGGTGGCAATGCGGTGCCACAATCTGCCCACCGAGAGTATTCTCAGTGATCTCAGTAATCTTGATAGCCATGCTTTTGCACCTCCCCTCTGGCATCTTCTGATATTTCCGCAGATATTTCATCTTGCGGCCTCAATTGGTTGGCCAGAATCTCGACGTATCGAGGATTCGTTTCAACCAGGTCCTGATGAGTCCCAACCTGAACGATGACCCCCCCATCGAGGAATGCAATCAAATCAGCTTGCTCGATGGTGGAAAGCCGATGGGCGATGATCAAGGTGGTGCGCCCTTTTCGTAGATGTGATGTGGCGGTATTGAGTTCGTGCTCCAACTCAGGGTCCAGATGCGAGACGGCCTCGTCCATGACGACGACGGGGGAGTCTCGCAGAAACGCCTGGGCAAGGTTAAGACGTTGCTTCTGCCCACCTGACAGGTTCGATGCTCGCTCCCCCAGAGGGGCATCTAGCCCCTGCGGAAAGGACTCGACGAGTTCTCGCATTCGCGCCGACTCAAGCGCGGTCCACATTTGCTCCCGCGTGGCATCGGGTCGCCCCAATGCGAGGTTGTAGCAGATGGTGCCGCGGAAAACATACGGGTTCTGGCTCACGAGCGTTACGCAACGGCGCAGGTCATCCCGCGCCACCTGCCTGATGTCGTGGCCACCGAGGAGAATGGCGCCGCGGTCGACGTCCCACAACCTCAGAAGCAGGCTGGCCAGCGTCGACTTACCTGACCCCGACTGCCCCACCAGAGCAACCGTGCTGCCGGCGGGGATCTCCAGGTTTACACCGCGCAGCACTGGATCGCCCTCGGGATAAGCGAAGTGGACATCGTCGAAGCGAATCGTCGGGTTGGCTAGGCCCGTCATGGGACGTGGGTCATTAGCGTCCAGCACCGTGGCAGGTGCGTCGTTGATGAGCAAGAAGCGGGCCGACGCCGCGGCGATCTCTCCCAGCTTTCTGAGCATCCCGGCCACTGAGATCACGACGCGCAGCACCGCGCTGATTCCTACCTGAATGATGGGGATGATCAGCAGGGGAATCTGGCCAGCCGTGTATTGACGGAGCATGATGAGAAGCATCCCAATGGTCACGAGCGTGGCCACGACATCCTCCGTGGACTTCTCCAACCCCGACCGGACGGCGTAGGAACGCTGGGATCGCTGCACCCGATCGGTGTTTCGCTGCGTCTCCCTGACGAGTTGTTCCGTCAGCCCCAGGCAGACGATGTCCCGCATTCCCTGGATACCCTCCAGCGCTCCGGCCTTCAGGTGGGAGAGGTTCCCACGGAGCCGCACCCCCTGCCGCATCTGGATGGGGAGGGTCAGCAGGGGCAGGGCCAAGATCAACCATGCGCCAGCGAGGGGCACCATGCCTTCCAGCCCCAGGACCGCGACCAGCGGTACCGTCAGCAGGGCGGAGGTGAACACCGAGGCGATGACATCCGCAATGGTGTGGGCATAGAACCATTCGGTGGCCTCTAGGTCGGCCATGGTCGCGGTGGCCAGGTCCCCCGTCCTGCGTTTCTGTAGTCCAGCCGGGTTGATACGCGCCACCGCGTCGTACACGTTGATGCGCAGGCGCGCGATGATCTTGTACGACAAGAGATGCGCATACCAGCTGTTGAGCCACATGAATACGCCGGCGCCCAGGATCGCGGCCCCCAGACACACAAAGATGCTGACCACCCCCGCGCTAGACCCACCGGCAGCCACCGTCCGCGTAATGATCCAGGCGCTGGACGCCGAGACCAGCACAGCGCAAAGATGGTACAACACCATCGTGACGAGGGTGATGGCAAACAGTCCCTTGAAGGCTCCGATGAATGGGATCAGTCGGAAAATAGGGGCAAGGATCTTCCGATAGGTGAATTTCGCCTGCGCGGAATCAAAGTCGGTTTTAATGTAAGCATCACTCACAGCTTTACCAGCCTCGCCGTAGCCGCCCGATACATGGCCGCGTAACGTCCCTGGGCCGCGAGCAGATCAGCATGCGTTCCCGACTCCACAATCTGACCGGCATCCATCACCATCACCGCATCCACCGACGCCGCAGCGCTTAACCGGTGCGTCACCATCACCACCGTCAAAGGAGCTTCCCCGTCGCGCCCCCGTTCATCGCGGATCCGGTCTACCACCTGATGCACGAGCGACTCGGTCTCGCCATCCAGAGAGGAAGTCGCCTCGTCAAGCACCAATATGGGAGTCTTCCGCAGCAGCGCGCGTGCGATACAGAGACGTTGCCGCTGGCCTCCCGAAAGCAGTGCCCCCCGCTCCCCTACACTAACGTCCAGGATGTCTCCGTTCGCCGCAAGGGTATCGAGCCCTAGGGCGGATAGGCAGGTGCTCATCTCGTCATCGCTGGCACCGGGCGCAGCCATCGCAAGATTGTCCCTGACAGACCCCGTGAACAGCACGGGATCTTGGGGCACGAGGGACACCAGCGCGGTCCGCTCGCCTTCTTCCAAAGCGCGGAGATCCTCACCGCCGATGGTAATGATCCCCTGCTGGGGATCGGCAAGACGTGTAAGCAGGCCGACTACCGTAGACTTCCCACAGCCTGATTCCCCGACAATCGCGACCTTTGCGCCCGGTGGAATCGACAGCGAAAACCCCTCCAACACGGGCTGCTCCGTATCCGGATAGGTATAGGAAACGTCGTCGAAAATAATGCCGGAGCCTAGACGACGATCCCCACCGCCCCCGTTTGAAATACTCGCTAGAGAGGGCATCCGAAGGATCTCAAGGATCGCGCCACCTGACGCTCGACCCATGTAGCCAAAATGCCATGCCGAGGCCAGATCCAGTAGGGGCCGGAAGACCTCGAAACTGAGGAACAACGCCCAGAACGCTGTCCCGATAGGAAGGGCGCCCGAGTTGATCCGCAACACAACCGCCACCAAGGCACAGGCAGGCCCGAGCATCACTACGAACGCGTTGATGCCCGAACGCAGCAGCGAGATCTTCATTTGGTGCATCGTCGTACGAAAGAGCCCTTGCGCCGAATCATTCATCTCAGAGCGGCGGCGCTGGACTGCGTTGAACAAGCTCAGGGTGGTCATACCTTGCATGGAGTCGATGACCTCGGAGTTCAAGGTGTTGTACATCTCCCAGTTGTTATAGCCGCGCCGCGTGAGGGCACGGTCCCACAGCACCGGAGTCAGCGGCGCCGCCGCTGCTGCAACCAGGGTCACCAGGCCGACAACGGGATCGATGGAGATCATCAAGACACCGGTCACCACGATCATGATCACCGACACACATAGCTGCGGGACATACCGGCCGAAATAAGGTTCCAGATACTCCGCCCCATCGGTAAGAGTGCTTTGGAGGGCGCCGCTGCGTCCCCGCGACAGCCCGAAAGGCCCCACGTCCCGAAGTTTACGGATCACCGAGGCCCGGACATCCGATTTCACCCGGCTGCCGACCTGAAAGACATTGATTTCCCGCAACAGCAGCACAACCGGGCGCGCGAGGAGAACACCGCCGAGGATTAGCAGCAGCTGATAGATTCGCTCCAGCCGCCCGCTCGTGAAGAGCGCAGTGAAGATCTCCGACAGCAGGTAGGCCTGTGCCACATACGTGCCATTGAGAATCAGTCCGACGAAAGCAGCCAGCCCAATATAGGGCCACGCCGCACGGCCAAGAGAAATAATCCCGCGTTCCTTCATCGCGCCTCTCTCACCGTTTCACAGCCAGAATTCCTTCGAAGTTCAAGTATTTCATGACGAGCGAAACCTGCCTGAAACCGACTGATTTCAGCATTCCCTTCAACTCCTTTCCAGTTACTAGTTTTATCACGCCATACACACTCTCGGATTTGAGCGATATCTGCTCAGGAGTTAGTCCCTGAAAACGCTTAAACCGTGCATACAAGAGCCCAGCCAGGTCCTGCAGAAAACCATCGGATTGCAGGGTTTTGGCATAGAGGAACAGAGCACCCTCAGGGCGAAGGCTGGCGTAGATGCGGCGATACAGGTCCTCGCGTTCCTGGCGGTTCAGGAACTGTGTCGTCAGGAAATCAACGACAAAGTCACATCGGTCGAACTGAAACTCACGGATATCATCAAGGACCAAGTCAATATTTCCGCAAGCCTCGCAAGCATCGGCAGCTTTATCAACCATCTCCGGCTCACAGTCGATCCCGATCCAGTGAGCTGATGCGGTACGCGCGTTATGCGAGGCTAGCCGACGAATAAGCTCCCCCGTCGAGACGCCCAACTCATAGCCCTTCCCGCGGGGCATCATGAAGCAACTGGCCAACTCGGCTGTCAAGAAATGACCCATATCATATAACGGGACGGATTTGCGCACGTGCGCGACGAACGAATCGGCGACCCCATTACCGAAACTCCACACACCGTCGCTGACCTGGATATCGGTATCCACCGCCGGGAGAACGGAGCCCGATCGTGGAAGAATCTCAGACACCCGACTCCCCTTTCCGGTAGATCCTGATCATTGAGGGCGACGAACTTGTGAGTGGCGCACATTCCCAGGTACTAAAAGCAGCCTCTAACCTCAACCCCGCCACCGCGGCCATCTCATCTAGACGGTCGGTAGCAACATAGTGCGAGGCCGTGGTGTGCACCCGCGGTAGCTGGTTATCCACGAGGAAGATTAGGCTGTTCAGCACCATCTGCTCCTGTGGACGATGCAATTCGCCATTCAGAATGGTGCTTGCGCGATCAATCTTTAACGTCCCCAGACCACCCGACCCAAAGGGGTAACCTTCTGGATGCATCCCTTCTACGACAAAGACACCCTCCCGCCTCAGGTGCTTCGCAACCCGCTCAAAACAGTTTCGTTTGGACTCCTCCGACAGCAGCATTTGCAGGCCCCAGGAGATGAAATAAATCAGATCGAAACGCGCATCTCCGAGATCAAAAGCGGCGGCGTCCGCCGCTATGACCCGCACCCGACCTCCGCCCTCCCGGGCGCGCAGTTCCCGAAGCATACCTTCAGACGTGTCAATGCCATAGACACTGCGACACCTGGCGGCCAGCGGAATCGCGACTCGCCCGCTCCCAACGCCCAGTTCCAGGACATCACCTCCACCCGCCCATTCCGCCAGGCATCGGACGGCTGAGTCTGTATCAGGCCGCTTGGCGAAGTGAATCTGCCACAGACGCGACCACTCGTCCCCGTAGACGTAGTCATTGATCCCGTGGACATCGACAGTCGGGTCAATCACGGAGCCTCCCCCATGGCAATTTTGGTTAGGTATAGCTACCTTAACTCTAAAGAAGTTTCGATGTCAATAAGGGTTCCACGGCCTTGCCTGGGGCAGGCGTGTCAGGGCGCATGGATCGAGCCCCACGAGCCTGGTCGCCAGCGAATCGGGTTGTCCAACGCTGCGTTTCCACCGAACCGGCGTCGCTGCTGTGGCGGAACGACGCTGACAAGGCATGAGTGATACGACCTCTCCGGTTACGAACCCTTCTGCGCTCGGCTGCAAGGCCCCGCATCCCCTAGCCTCTCCCAGACGCGCATCTGTAGGGCATCTTCATTCGCCCTTGCGGATACCCACTGATACCCCGTCAAGTACCCCCCCAACCGCGCGCTGGGTGTGCTCGCGACGGGGCCAACGATCCTGTCTGATCCCAATGTTTCGCCTAACGGTCCGCCCTAAGATTCAGGTATGCTGCGCATCACGTGGGACAACTTGCCGGAAACTGTCCGTCGGCAGGTTGAGGCGATTCTCGGCTCCCCCGTCGTCTCGCACACCTCACACGCCACCGGGTTCTCGCCCGGGACGGCGGACCGGCTGGTCTGCCGCGACGGGCACGTCGCCTTCGTCAAGGCCGTGCACCCCCGCCTCAATGCCAGGACCCCGGAGTTGCATCGGGCCGAGGCCAGGATCATGACCGCGATGCCGGGCGGGCTGCCGGTGCCGCGCTGGATCGGCGGTTTCGAGCGCGACGATTGGGTCGTCCTGGTGCTGGAGTACCTAGACGGCACCGCCCACCCCGACCTGCCCTGGGCCGCAGACCAGTTCTCCCCCGTCTTGGACGCCTGCTTCGAGCTGTCCGAGCGGCTCACCCCGTCCCCGCTTCCTGATCTCCCTAAAGCCTCGGATGAACTCGGCGGAATGTGGCGGGCCTTGGGACGCCTCTGCGAGGCCCCGCCACCTGGCCTGGACCCCTGGCTCAACGAACGCCTCCCCGGGCTGCATGACGCGGCACGGCGCAGCTTGGCGGTGCTGGACGGCGACACGCTCACGCACTGCGACCTGCGCGCCGACAACATTCTGGTTGGCACCGACGGACAGGTCTGGTTCATCGACTGGCCCTGGGCACTCCTGGCCGCACCCTGGCTGGATGCCGCCCTGCTCACCGCCAACTTCGCCCACACCGGCGACCCGGCGTCCACCGACGTCTTCCTGCGGCGCATCGCCGAACACTTCGACGTATCCCCCTCCTTCGGCGCGGACACCCTCGTCGGTTTGCTGGGTTTCTGCGTCGAGGCCTGTCGCCTCCCCGCGGAACCCGGTGTAGCCACGGTCCGCGACCTCCAGCGCCGCATCGCCGATGGCCTCACCGCCTGGGCCAAGGAGAGCACGCTGCTCACGCTCACCTAGGTTCGATGTTTCGACCGCTCGAAGGTCGATGCTGTGTGGCGGCCGCCGTGGCGTACCCGTGGTTGCTGCCCATGCAAATTTGCTTACTAGAGCGCTGCAAGATTGCGTATTAAGGCCGCTCGTTTGGCACCTGGGCCCCCTGGAACTCCATAAAACTACGCACCGTCGCATCAGCGAACTCCTGTTCGGGCACTGGCGAACCAGCGGGGGAGCCGAGGTCGACCTGATCATCGAAAGAGACGACGGACGGGTGCTCGCTTTTGAGGTGAAAGCCGCCGAGCGGGTACCCGGAGCAGACTTCCAGGGGTTGACGCGGCTGAGGGACGCGTTAGGGGATCGCTTCCTGGGCGGGATCGTCCTTCACCTGGGCAGCCGACCCTATACATATGAGGACAGGCTGCACGTGTTGCCGCTCGACGCACTGTGGTCCCCGGTGAAGATGACAGGCGTGTAGGGTCCCGACGGCCGTCACCTCCGGACGCCACACGTCCGGCGTTTTGACCGCTAGAAGTTCGGCGTTTTGATTGGTAGGCGTCGAGGAGAGCACCCACGCAGAGCCCTGGATACCCTCCTCGACAAGGTTTTCCCGGACGTGCCTGCCACCGTGATGCTTTCCCGCAAGCTGTCTGGTTGGACCTGGCGCTCACGTCGTTCGGATTTCTCCAGGTCCTCGGTCACGGTTCAGTATCCGCGGAGACCAACCCTTCCGCACTGAGCCAGTTCACGCGGGACCGATTGCAGCTCAGGCGGCGGCCTCCAGGTGCTGGTCGATGGCACGGAGTTCGGCGATGACAGGCTGCACGTCGAGGGGGGTCGCGATACTGCGACACTGCCGGGCCAGTTCGGCCAACGACTCCGCCTCTGCCCGGCCCCGATCAACCACTTCGGCGACCTTCGGCATCATCTCGGCGACCCGCGGGTCCGGGTCGGCGGCTGCCAAGGTCCGCCAGTTGTCGATGAGGGTGGTGGGCATCTCGACGAGTCCCGACAGCTGCTCGG
>JAUNKK010000205.1 GCA_030532825.1 Propionibacteriaceae bacterium | reverse complement strand
CGGTGTGGGATGCCTGCAAGGCGTTCCTGCGTAAGGTCTCCGGCATCATCCTGGCTACCACCATCGTGTTGTGGGCGCTGCTGAACTTCCCAATGCGCGGTGAGGACGAGATGACGGCGGCGGGCGTCGACGTCGGTGATGAGGCGGCCGTGACTGCCTACACCCTGGACAACTCCTATGCCGCCGGGCTAGGTCGTGCCGTCGCCCCGGTGTTCGAGCCTCTCGGGTTCGATTGGCGGGTCAACGTCGCGGTGCTGAGTTCCCTAGCGGCGCGTGAGGTCGTCGTCTCGACTCTCGGGCAGGTGACGGCCGCCGAGGATCCCGAGGACCCGGGCGAGGCTTTGGCCCAGATGACACACACGGAAGGTCCCCATGCCGGGGAACTGGTATTCACGCCGCCCACGATCGCCGCGCTGCTGGTGTTCTTCGTCTATGCTCTGCAATGTGCCTCGACGCTCGGTATCATGCGCCGGGAGACGGGCACATGGCGGTGGTCGGTGATCGCGTTCGTGTACATGAGCGTCCTGGCCTGGGGGGCGGCATACCTGGCTGCCACGCTGATGAGGCTGTTGGCATGACCATGATGCGTCCGATCCACCCTCAGGCGGTGAGGGGGGAACCCCAGGCCGTCCGCTGGGTGGTTCGGACGGGTGTCGGCCAACTCGTCGGCGAGGTACAGGCCGCCCCCGGGAAGCTGGGGGCGTTCATGGACGACGGAATCATCACCCGGGCCCTGCTGGAGACCGAAGGGGTATGGACGTGGCTGGCCACGGGTCAGCGCTGGACGGACTGGGGGCACAAGGTCCGCGAGGCTATAGCCGATGCGCTGGAGCACGATGGCTGGCAGATCGACGCCGGCTCCGCAGACCTGCTGGGTTACGTTGCCCGGGACGTGGTGGAAGGTGACTTCACCGGTCAGGGCAAGACCATCCAGGTCGTGGAGAACGACGCTCACTGGGTGATGCTGGACCTCGACGAGGCGGCGGGAGAGACGGACCTGGAGGTGCTGGAGCGGCAGCAGCGCGTGGAGGCGGCGATCCGCGTCCGCTATCCGCTGCTGCAAGCCAGCTCCCGGATGGGGGACACGGGTAAGCGGCGTTTCGCGTCAAGCGCCATGCCTCGAAGGGCCCTCTGGTAGGGGACGGGGTGGGCTGAGTTGGCGCAACATACGACCCTAAGACAGAAGTTAAGGTAAGGCGTTGCTAAATTGCAGACCATGAAAGAGACACCTTCAAACGCAAGCACCCTCGCAGATCTGAAGGTTGGCGCATCTGCTCGGATCGTCGGGTTCAACGGCGACGACGCGGTATGCCGTCGGCTCTTTGACCTCGGGTTCGTCCCGGGGCTGACATGTCACCTGGAGCGGCGCGCCCCGCTGCTCGATCCCCTGATGTTCAACGTGGGCGGCACCGAGATCGTGCTGCGCCACTCCGAGGCCGCGCGGATCCTGGTGGCGCTGTGACGTGCCACGAGGAAGCCCCGCGTCCAGTAGCCACGGGGCTTAGGCGTTTTGTGCTCGTGGGTAGCCCGAACTCGGGCAAGACCACCTTGTTCAACGCCCTGACGGGCATGCGGGCCAAGACCGGCAACTATCCAGGCGTCACCGTCTCCCGGTATGAGGGAGTTCACAAGCGCGGCGACACCGAGGTCATCGTTGAGGATCTGCCCGGCACGTATTCCCTCGACCCGATCAGTCCCGATGAGGAGGTCGTCGCACAGGTCCTCGACGAGGGCGAGTCCGTGCACGCCCCCATCTCCGGGCACATCGTGCTGATGGACGCCACCCAGTTGCGCCGCGGCCTTGGGATGCTGGCCCAAGTGCAGCAGCGGGAGCGGCCCAGCGTCGCGGTGCTGACTTTCACCGACGAGCTGGCCCGGCGTGGCGGCTCCATCGATGTGGATGCACTATCTCGCGCCGTCGGGGCCCGGGTCATCCCCGTGGTCTCCGGCGACAAACGTGGCGTCGAGGCGCTGTCCCGCGCCTTCGAAGAGGTCGACTCGTGGCCCGCACCCGTCGTCGCCCCGCCCACAGCCCGCGAGGAGGTGGCTGCGTGGGCCGACTCGGTGCTGGAGACCGCCAACTACCGGGCCCCGGATACCGACGCGCGCACCAGCGGCATCGACCGGGTGTTGCTGCACCCGCTGTGGGGCACGCTGGTGTTCTTCGCGACGATGT
>JAUNKK010000204.1 GCA_030532825.1 Propionibacteriaceae bacterium | reverse complement strand
TCCAGGGGGATGATCTCGCCGAGCGTCATGGCGTTCTGGGTGAGGGTGCCGGTCTTGTCGGCGCATACGACGCTCACCCGGGCCAGCCCCTCGATGGCGGGCAGTTCCTGAACCAGGCATTTGCGCTGACCTAGCCGGATCACGCCGAGGGCGAAGGCGATTGAGGTCATCAGCACTAGGCCCTCGGGGATCATCGGCGTCAGGGCGGCCACCATCCGCAGCGCCGAGTCCTGCCAGGTGGCGCCGGACTGGTTGAACTGGACCCAGATGGTGAGCAGCGCCACCGGCACCATCAAGAAAGACACGAAACGCAGGATCTTGTCGATGCCCGAACGCAACTCGGAGTTCACCAGCGTGAACTTTGCGGCCTGGGCGGTCAGCTGCGCGGCATAGGCCGCGGCTCCGACCTTCGTTGCCCGGTAGACGCCCGTTCCCGAGACCACGAACGCGCCCGATAGGAGCTCGTCGCCGGCGGTCTTGGCGATGGGATCGGCCTCGCCGGTCAGCATCGACTCGTCGACCTCAAGGTAGTCGTTGGCCACAACTTCACCATCGACGACGATCTGGTCGCCGGGGTTGATGACGATCAGGTCGTCGATCACCACCTGATCCCGCGGCAGCGACACCCGCTCGCCGTCGCGTAGGACGAGGGGATGGGCCTCGCCGATGACCGCCAGGTTGTCCAGGGTGCGCTTGGCACGAAGCTCCTGGATCATGCCGATGGCCGAGTTCACGATGATGAGCAGCGCGAAGACCCCCTGGATCAACTGGCCCGTGACCGCAACGATCGCGAATAGCACCGCATACATCACGTTGACGCGAGTAAACACGTTGGCCCGCACGATCTGCCACGTGCTGCGGCCGGACCTCTCCGGCAGCGTGTTGACCTGTCCCTGCTCGATGCGCTGCGCCACCTCGGCGGCGCTCAGCCCCTGCAACTCAGCGCTCACGGCGGATGCTCCGCTCCGCGAGGCCCACTAGGGCGGCGTGCGCGTCGTCGCGTAAGGCGACGCCGTCGAGCGCTGTCAGGGCCCCCTGGGCGCGCTCGTTGATGTGCTGTTCAATCACGTCTAAGGCTCCTGTCGAGGCGATGATGGTGCGGGCCTCCGCAAGGCTGGCTGAGGTGGGGGAGCGGTCCCCGATGACGCTGTCTAGTACGGTTCGCTGGCGTTCGTCGGCCCGGGCAAGGGCTTCGAGGACCAGCAAAGTCCGCTTGCCCTCGCGCAGGTCGTCCCCGGCGGGTTTTCCCGTGACACTCGGGTCGCCAAAGATCCCGAGGACGTCGTCGCGTAGTTGGAAGGCGCCGCCGAGGAGGGAACCGAACCGGCCCAGGGCAGCCAGCACCGGCCCCTCCGGTTCCGCGCCGCCCAGCAGGGCGCCGATCTCCAGGGGGCGCCGCACCGAGTATCGGGCTGACTTGTACTCCAGGACCCGTTCGGCCTGGGTTTGCTCGGCGGCAGCGCGCGTGGTCTGATAGGCCGCCGCAACGTCCAGATATTGGCCCAGCAGCACCTCGGAGCGCATCTCCTGCAACAGCGGGCGGGCTCGGCCAAGGTCCGCGGCGGGCAGACCGGAGGACTCGTACAACTCCGCGCTCCAGGCGAGTAGCGCGTCCCCCAGCAGCACTGCGGCGGCGGCCCCGAAGTCCTCGTGGGAACCGGTGCCGTGGACGCGCGCGTGGAGGTCCTCGTACTGGCGGTGCGCGGCCGGCTCGCCCCGGCGCGTGTCCGAGCGGTCGATCAGGTCGTCGTGAACCACGAGGGAGGCGTGCAAGACGTCGAGGGACGCAGCCGCCCGGATCAGCGGCCCCGGGTCGGCGGGGTGCCCTGCCGCAGCGACATATCCCCAATAGCAGAAGGCAGGCCGCAGCCGCTTCCCACCCGAACAGTAGGCTCGGGCTACCTCAAGGACGGGGAGGCTGCCGACCTGCTCGACCAGCGGGGCCTTCTCATCGAGAAAAGCTGAGACCGCTGAGCCGACCTCGCGGACGAGTTCAGGGCTCAGCGGATCATCCGAAGAGGGCAGGAGCATGCCGAACAGCCTAGCCGCGTCGCCGCAATGTGGCGTCGGCCTACGGTCCCACCTTCGCTACACCATCGGTACCATGGCTAGCGGAAGTGCCTTGCGGTGGAGTCTTTTATCCTGGTGCGCATGCCATCCACCGTCGCTGAATTGCTGCGCAGT
>JAUNKK010000203.1 GCA_030532825.1 Propionibacteriaceae bacterium | reverse complement strand
ATCTGCTTCACGGCCTGCTGCCGGTTCTGCGTGGCATAGCAGATGTCATCGGAGGGCGGGTTCACCAGCAGCGGGAACCTCTGCCGCAGCCGACCGACTGTCTCCATGGTCTCGTCGACGCTCAGCGTGGTCTGGGACAGCCACACCAGCGGCTTGTCCTGCGACAGCTCAAGCCCGTCGACATCATCGGGATGCTCGACGAGGGTGGTGCGCTCCGGAGCCTCCCCCATGGTGCCCTCGACTTCTTCGTGTCCGGCGTGCCCGATGAGGAGAATGTCGGTGTCTTGGGCGGCGAACCGCTTCGCCTCGCGGTGGACCTTCGTCACCAGGGGACAGGTGGCGTCGATGGTGCGCAGCTCGCGGCGGGCCGCTTCTTCCCGGACGGCCGGCGACACCCCATGCGCGGAGAACACCACCAGCGCGTCCGCCGGCACCTCGTCCAGTTCCTCAACGAAGATGGCACCCCGCTCCTCCAGCGTGGAGACCACATGCTTGTTGTGAACGATCTGCTTGCGCACGTAGATGGGCGGCCCGTAAGTTTCGAGGGCCTTCTCCACCGTCACGACGGCCCGGTCCACCCCCGCGCAGTACCCGCGAGGGGCAGCCACGATCACCCGCTTGCTGGAACTCATGGGCGCCAGTGTACGGGGCATCACCCAAGCTCAGCCCGCGCTGAGCACACCGGGCACCAGGATCGCGACCAGCACCGCCGTCACGATCATCTCGGTATACCCCAGCTGTTTCGTGGTGACCTTCCGGCCGCTCATCGGGCCCAGCATCGGAACCAGGCCCGCCCGCAACGTGCAGGCCGCGAAGAAGGCGACCAGCCACCACCGCGGCAAGCCGAAGTCGACGACGGCAAACAGCACGGTGCACGCTGCATGCCAGGCGACGGAATACCAGATGTAGCTGACCCGGCCGCGTTCCCGAACGTTGGTTTTGACGTAGAACACCGTGCCGAAGAAATAACCAAAACAAGCCAGCGAGAGGCCTGGCAGCACCGGCAGACCACCCAGCGCCACCGGGGAGTCGGATCCCATCACGAGGGGCAGCAGGCTGGCGGCGCTCACCGTCGCGAATCCCGACAGCAGGGAACGCTCCCGACGCCGCCACGCCAGCCACAGGCCCAGCCCCGTCAGCGGGCCGAAAACCAGCGCCCATGCCCACCAGCCCGGTTTCAGCACCAGCAGCAGCCCCCCGAGCACGACGACGATTCCGCTATAGGTGACGACGGCGGGGCGATACCGGGGCTTGAAGTTCGACTTCAGCCACGTGGCGGTGGCGAAAAAAGCGAAGTACCCGATGATCCACACGGGGCCAAGCACCAGCAACGCCGGGTGGAACCTATCGGCCCCGATGGCCCAGATCAGGCCCAGCAGGTAGGGCAAGACCAGCATCGCCCACGCGCCGTGGTGGTTGGGCACCCACCCTTGGGAATGCCCTCCGGGCTTACCGGCCTTCCGCTTCCTCGTCATGGGAGAAGCTTAGGTCAGACTGGCTACTAGAGACGATCCTGTCCATCACGTCGCGAAGCACCGAAAGCGGCGGCAATGTTGATGGCCACAATCCCCACCCAGACGGCGAGCCCCAGCAAGATTCCGCCGGACAACGCGACGGCCGTCAGGGGGATGGCCAAAGCCATCGAAACGATGCCCATCGCCATGGGGTTGTAGCTGTTCGAACGACGGGGCACCGGCGTCGGGCGAGCCGGGATGAGCGGCCCAGCTTGGGAGCCCTGAGCCTGCTGGCGGCGAATCTCGGCCACGACTTTCTCCGCGAAGGACTCCACCAACGCGGGCTCCATCTCCGGCCCGAGGTCCCTGCGGGCTTCGAGTACGGCTTCAAACTCAGACTTGTCGAGCGGCTGGCTCATTGCTCCAGGTTAGCGCCCCACCCCGTCGACAACATCGGTGACTCCCCTGGTCCTCCCCCAGCATCAGTTGCCTACTCCTTGCTGGCAGCCTTCTACTGGCGATCCCCCAGGTGGGATCTCTTAAGCTCAGAACCATGGCTTTGACCAGTTCCCCGGAAAACCCGCAGCCGCTGGCGCGCATCGTCGGCGCGGTGGCGGACTGGGTGGGTCGGCTAGGCGAGATCTGGGTGACCGCGCAGGTCATTGAGATCAAGCGCCGGGCCGCCCCAACCCAGTTCCTCACGCTGCGCGACCGCACCGCTGACGTCTCGTGTTCCGTCACCGCCAGCGCCTTCGTGCTGGACTCGGCCGGCCCCCTGCCGGAGGG
>JAUNKK010000041.1 GCA_030532825.1 Propionibacteriaceae bacterium | reverse complement strand
CGTCGGGTGCATCCCGACCAAGTCGCTGTTGCGCAACGCGGAACTGGCTCACATCGTCACCCACGAGGCAGAGGCCTTTGGTATCCGCGGCGACATCACCGTCGACTACGGCAAGGCGTTTACCCGGAGCCGTCAGGTATCGGAGCGGATGACCAAGGGCATTCACTTCCTCATGAAGAAAAACAAGATCAAGGAGTTCGACGGCTGGGGCACCTTCGTGGACGCCCATACCCTCGACGTGGCTGGGACGGATGGCACGACGCAGCGCGTAACGGCTGCGAACGTCATCATTGCTGCCGGGTCGGTCACCCGGATGTTGCCGGGTACCCAGGTTTCTAAGAACGTGGTCACCTACGAGGAGCAGATTCTTTCCGACCAGGTACCCGGATCCATCATCATCGGTGGTTCCGGCGCTATCGGTACGGAGTTCGCCTACGTGTTGCGCAGCTATGGCGCCGAGGTCACGATCGTTGAGTTTTTCGATCGGATGGTGCCCAACGAGGACCAGGAGATCTCGACCGAACTCACCAAGGCCTACAAGAGGCTAGGCATCAAGGTGCTGACCTCGACGAAAGTTGAGTCCATTGAGGACACCGGCTCCGGCGTGCGCGTCACCGTCAGCTCAGCAAAGGGCGGAGGCTCCCAGGTGCTGGAAGCAGATCGCTTCTTGTCCGCCATCGGGTTTGCCCCGCGCACCGAGGGCTACGGCCTTGAAAACACCGGGGTTGCCCTCACCGAACGCGGCGCAATCGCCGTCGACGATTACCTGCGCACCAACGTTCCTGGGGTGTATGCGATCGGCGACTGCACCGCGAAGATGATGCTCGCTCACGTCGCTGAGGCGCAGGGAATGGTCGCGGCTGAGACGATCGCAGGCGTCGAGACCAAGCCCGTCAATTACGACATGATCCCACGCGCCACATACTGCCAGCCGCAGATCGCCTCGTTTGGCTACACCGAGCAGCAGGCCCGTGACAAAGGGCATGAGGTCAAGGTCGCAAAGTTCCCATTTGCGGCCAACGGCAAGGCCTGGGGGCTGGGCGACGGGGTGGGCTTCGTCAAGCTCGTCGCCGACGCTCGTTACAACGAACTCCTCGGGGCCCATATGATCGGGCCGGATGTGACCGAGCTTCTGCCTGAGTTGATCCTGGCGCAGAACTACGATCTGACAGCCGACGAGATCGCCCATTCCGTGCACGCGCACCCGACCCTGTCGGAGGCCATCAAGGAGGCGGCACATGGCATCGCGGGGAAGATGATCAACTTCTAGCGCGAGGTGAGGAGCGCGTATACCCCCTGGCTATTACCCCAGGGGGTATACTTGTTTGCAACTGTTCCTAACGCTTTTGGAGGACCCCATGTGTCGCCCCGTTCCGTGTCCGCAGTGCCATAAGACGACCTGGACCGGCTGCGGCCAGCACGTAGAGGAGGCTCTGCGAGATGTCCCGGCCGCACAGCGCTGCACCTGCCCACGCCCGCAGGAGCGCTGATGGAGCTGGCGCCAGAATCGACCAAACCCTCAATACTGCGCCTCAAGCGGGCCAGCGGCCAGTTGAACGCAGTGATCCGCATGATGGAAGAAGGACGTGATTGCTCGGAGGTCATCACGCAACTAGCGGCCGTGTCCAAAGCCATCGACCGTGCGGGTTACGCCATCATCGCGCAGGGGATGAAGTCGTGCTTGGCCAAAGACCCGTCGGGAGAGTCGGTCGACACCAAGAAACTGGAGAGGCTCTTTCTTTCGCTGTCATAGGCTTCGTGAGTTAACCCGGCTGACGCATGAGCGTTCCCGGCCCGTTCCACTTTCACGATCCATGCATCTGTCCGATAAGAAGCATTATGTCATTCTGCTGGAGGGGTGATCGCGGTGTCACTATCACCTCCACCTCTGCCCCACGCCATGCCGCCTCAGATTCCGCCAGCAGGCGCTGGGGCTGGTAAGAAGATGTCATGTTCACCGAGGAGCAGATTCCAACGATCATCGCCCGACTGACCCTTGAGGAGAAGACCTCGCTGCTGTCCGGCAGCGACTTTTGGCACACTGAGCCTATTGAGCGGCTCGGCATCCCAGCCCTCATGGTTGCGGATGGCCCACACGGGTTGCGCAAGCAGGCTGCCCCTGATGACGATCTGGGGGTTGATGCCTCGGTGCCCGCAACCTGTTTTCCGACCGCCGCTGCCCTGGCGTCCACATGGAATCCAGAATTGTTGGAGGAGGTTGGCCGGGCGCTGGGCCGTGAAGCAAAAGCCCAGGGTGTCGGAGTCATCCTTGGCCCCGGAGTGAACCTGAAACGCTCGCCGTTGTGCGGGCGCAATTTCGAGTACTTCTCAGAGGATCCGCTGCTGGCTGCGGAACTTGGAGCCGCGCTCGTGACGGGGGTTCAGGCGGAAGGCGTCGGCACTTCGGTGAAGCACTTTGCAGCGAACAACCAGGAGTCGGACCGGATGAGGGTCAACGCCGAGATCGACGAACGCACGCTGCGCGAGGTCTATTTGGCGGTCTTTGAACGCGTGGTGGCGAAAGCGCACCCCAGCACGCTGATGTGTTCCTACAACCGCATCAACGGAGCCTACTCATCGGAGAACCCGTGGCTACTGACGCATGTGTTGCGCGATGAGTGGGGTTTCGATGGCCTCGTGATGACCGACTGGGGTGCCGTCAACGACCGTGTCGCCGGGGTCTCTGCCGGCCTAGACCTCGAAATGCCCTCTTCCCGTGGAATCAACGACCGAATCGTCGCAGCAGCAGTGATCGAGGGACGACTCGCCGAGACGGATGTGGACCTGGCCGTCGCCCGGGTGCTGCGTCTGGTCGCCCGCCACGGTGCCCTACCGTCCTCAATCATCGACGAGGATGCCCACCATGCCCTGGCCGCACGCGTCGCGGTCTGCGGGGCCGTTTTGCTGAAGAACGAGGACGTGCTGCCTCTCACGACGCTGGATGATGCGGTGGTCATCGGTGAGTTCGCCCGCACGCCCCGGTATCAGGGGGCGGGATCGTCCCAAGTCAACCCCACCCGTCTTGACTCCGCCCTTGACGCGCTTCGCCGCCGCCACCCCTCGTTGCCGTTCGAGCCTGGCTACCGTCTCGCCGAAGTCCCAGAGCCCGAATCTTCGGATGAGGCACTTCGGACAGCAGCCGCGCAGGCCGCTGCGGGCAAGCAGGCTCTGGTATTCCTAGGGTTGCCTCCAGTTGACGAGTCGGAGGGCTATGACCGACGTCATATCGCATTGCCCTCCTCCCACATCGAATTGCTGCGCGCTGTGCGACAGACCGCGTCCCGAGTCGTGGTGTTGCTAGCCAACGGCTCGGCGGTCGAAACAGCCACCTGGGAGCGTGACGCCGATGCCATCTTGGAGTTGTGGCTCGGGGGCCAGGCTGGCGGTGAGGGCGCGGCGCGTCTGATCACAGGCGAGGACTCCCCCGCGGGTCGGCTCGCTGAGACGATTCCCGCCCATCTCGGCCAGCATCCAGCCCAGCTGAACTTCCCCGGTGAGGCGGGCCAAGTGCGGTACGGCGAGGGTCTGTTCATCGGCTATCGGGGCCTCCAGCGGTTGAGGCATCGCCCCAGCTACCCCTTTGGGCATGGGTTGACTTACACGACTTTCGAGTTCACTGACCTCACCACTTCCCTCTCCCCCATCAGCGGTGACACTGCTCTGACTGATGTCGTCTTGACGGTTGGCTGCGCCGTCACAAACGCCGGGCCGCGGCCCGGCGTGGCTGTGCCTCAGCTGTACTTGGGATACCGAGACTCCCTGGTCGCGCGCCCACCGCGGGAGCTCCGTGGCTTCGCGCGGCTTGAACTTGACCCAGGCGAAACCGCTCAGGCTGAATTCCAGGTGACGCGCCGTGACCTGTCCTATTGGGATCCCTACACGCACGCTTGGCAGGTTGAGCCGGGCGTCGTGAGGATTGAACTCGGGGAATCCTGTGAAGACATCGTTGCGAGCGTTGAGCAAGAGTTAATCGCGCCCTCGGTGTTTCCACCGCTCACGGAATGGTCGACGCTCAGCGAGTGGCGCCGTCACCCCGAGGCCTGGACCAAGATGGCGCCGCTGTTGGGCAGTTATGGCGAGGCCTTGGCGGATAATGACGACCCCATGAGCTTCTTCTTGCGCGATCTACCGGCGTGCAAGGTTCCGCTGATGTTTGACGACAGCATCGGGACCGAGCAACTCGCTGCTTTGGTGGCCGAGTTCGGAGGCTGAGTCGGCCCCACGCGGCTAGTTAGCCCTTGATTCCGGGCCAGTAGGCGTTGGGATCCAGGCGATCTCCGAAAATCGCCTGACCCACCCGCACGCATGTCGAACCATGCTCAATGGCTAACTCAAAGTCGCCTGACATGCCCATTGACAGCTCATCCCAGCCACCGCCATCGGCGTCACGTAATTCGCGCTGCACCTGCTGCATGACCTGGAAACAAGCCGCAATCCGCGCTTGGTCGTCGGTGAACAACGCCAGCGTCATCAGTCCCCGCACTTCTAGCGCATCGAAAACTGCCAGCTCTCGGGCGAAAGCCGCCACTTCGGCGGGCGGGAGCCCAAACTTCTGGTCCTCGTCGGAGCTGTTGACTTGCACCAACACTTCGAGGCGGCGCCCTTCCTGCTGAAGCCGACGGTCCAGTTCGGCGGCCACCTTGAGCGAATCCAAAGCCTGGAACTCTGCGGCAAAACGGGCCACGTACTTCGCCTTGTTCGACTGGAGGTGTCCGATGACCGCCCACTCGATGCCAGGCACCTCGCGCAGGGCTTGCCATTTGTCCTGGGCCTCCTGCACCTTGTTCTCACCGAACCGGCAATACCCGGCTGCATGGGCGGCCATGACTACTCCAGGAGGTTTCGTCTTCGATACCGGAAGCAGCCGAACCTCGTCAGGGTTCCTGCCTGCGCGGTGAGCAGCGGCGGCGATTCGCTGCTCAAGCTGACGTAGGTTCGCGGCAATATCGGTCACCAAGCCAGTCTAGTCCCGCCTCATCGTGCCAGAATGCTCGTTCGTGCCCAGCTTCACGATCACGCGCGCCCGGCTGCGTTCCACGTTCGGGTCCGCTCCTGTCGGTGCGGACCTCGTAGACGTGACCATTCGGCAAGGAATCATCGCCGCGGTCTCCCCCGCTCAAGGACACGGCGACGGAGATGTCGACGCGGACGGGGCGGAAGTGTTACCCGGCCTGTGGGATTGCCATGCTCATTTTTCGCTGGCCGCCGTGATTCACCAATGCCTCCGGCTCTCCCCGGAATACTCCCAAGCGCAGGTCTACGACGCGATACGAGGTCACGACGGCGACCAGCTGCTCCTAGGCTATGGTTTCCGGGCCGCCACATGGTTGACTCCCCCGACCGCCGCCAGCCTTGATGCGGTTCGTGAAGACCAGCCCGTGGCGCTCATCTCGCGGGACCTGCACAGCGTATGGTGCAACTCGCTGGGCCTCCAACTGATTGGCGCCGCGGATCACCCAACGGGGTATCTTGTTGAGGAAGAGGCCTTCGCGGCCATCCGGGCACTCATGGTCGGCAACCCGGTCCTCGTGGAAGCTGCTGTCGCAGCGATGGAGCGGCAAGCAGCCGCACTCGGCCTCGTCGGCATCGTGGACTTCTCCTCTGGCTGGGCCGTTCAGGCGTGGCAGGAACGCGCCAAAACTCGGCGCCTCGGGATGCGGGTGGAAGCCGCCACCTATCCCGAGCACCTCGACGACCTGATCGCGCTGGGTGCCCCCACCGGCACGGAACTGACACAAGACTTGCGTGTCGGCCCACTAAAGATCATCGCCGACGGCTCCATGGGAAGCCGAACCGCGTTCTGCTCACTCCCCTATCCCCAGCCACTACCCGGGCACCCCCACGGCATACTCAACTACTCCCCGGCCGACCTCGCGGAACTGCTGGGACGCGCCCGGTCCGCCGGCCTCCAAGCCGCCGTTCACGCCATCGGCGACGCAGGCTGCCGCGTGGTCTTAGATGCCTTCGAGGCCACCGGAGCCATCGGCTCGATCGAGCACGCGCAATGCGTTGCTACCTCCGACCTCGCCCGGTTCGGGAAGCTAGGCCTGACAGCCAGCATCCAGCCGCTTCACCAGGTGGACGACGCGAGCGTCGTGGGAGAAGTGTGGCCTCAGCTGCAGCACCAGGCCTACCCCATGCGGGACCTTCTTCATGCGGGAACGCAGATCGTGCTGGGTTCCGATGCCCCAGTAGCACTCCTCGACCCCTGGCGCACGATATCGGCTGCATGCGATCACCCGTTCCGGGCCAGCCAAGCCCTGACCTGGGAGGAGGCGGTGCTCGCCTCAACCCGTTCCCGCATCGCCCCCGGACAACCTGCCGATCTCATCCTGATAGACGACCGGTCTCAAGTACAGTTCACCGTCGTCGGCGGTCGTGTCACCTACATGGGATAGGCGCCTCGCAGCGGCGGCCTCACTCGAAAAACGTTGGGTCGCCGGCGCCGTATCGTTGAATCTCGACCTCATCACCGCTGAGGTCCACCACGGTGGTCGGCTCAGTGCCACAGTCCCCCGAGTCCAGCACCGCATCGACTTCGTGGTCTAGCAGTTCCTTAATCGTCCACCCCTCGACCAGCGGCTCGGGATGGTCCGGTAGCAGCAAAGTGGAACTCAGCAGTGGGGCTCCGAGCTGATCCAGCAGAGCGAGCGTGGTGCGATGCCGCGGTACTCGGACCCCGACTGTTCGTTTCTTGGGATGCTGCATCATCTTCGGCACCTCGCGGGTGGCTTTGAGGATGAAGGTATAGGGCCCAGGGGTGGCAGCCTTCACAGCGCGGAAGGTCCAATTGTCCATCTCGACATAGGCCCCCAATTGGGCGAATTCCGAGACGACGAGCGTGAAGTGGTGCTTGTCAGACAAGCGCCGGATCCGTCGGATCCGCTCAATCCCAGAACTGTTGCCCAGTGCACAGCCAAGCGCGTAGCAAGAGTCAGTGGGGTAGGCGATCAAGCCACCATCGTTCAAGATGCTGACTACCTGCGTGAGCGCGCGCGGCTGAGGATTGTCTGGATGCACGTCGTAGTACTGGGCCACATGAAGAGTCTAGTCGGGGTGCAGCCCTAGCGATCACGATGTCTTACACCATCCGCCGCTACCGAACACGCTCGGTCGGCACCTGGGCCGTTTGTCTTACGGTCGCGTTGACCAGGGGGATCAGCTGAACAGCCCGTCCCTCTACTGTGGCCGTAGTCCATCGCGGTTCCCGTGTCACCGCAACCTGCACATCCGCGAGCGCGCCACCGGAGGCTGCGCGCTGTCCCTCCCGCCGCCCATCGTCGCTGGAGCCGCCAAAAACCCCCGCCGTTCGGGCCGCGTCCTGAGCAGCGGCAAGTGCGACGGCTTCCGCCCACAGCAGCAGCGACCACTGGAGAGTGGCAAGCAATACGAGCAGGGCAAGGGGGAAGAGCAGCGCCATCTGGACGCTGCCGGTCATGCCCCGCTGGCCACCATCAGCCATGTCGGCTCCGGTATGTGTCAACCGGAGATTTGCCCTCTGCCGACAGAAGACGTGATGCTGGCAGCCCTGGAAGCGCGACAGGAAAGCGAGCACGACAGCTGACTGTCGCAGTGACCGAGGCGGGTGTGCCTAGGGGCGCCGATAGGCTAGAGGTATCAACTGCCAACGTGGTGTCGCTGCAGGTCACGGCAGAGCTACCCAGTTCTGTGTGGGCGGCTTCGCGTGCGGCGCGTTCGGCTTCAGCCGGGGTGCGAGCCAAGGATGCAGCTCGCGCGGCACGGTTGGCCGCAGCAGTCACGGACTGCTGGGCCAGCGCGTGTCCTGCTCCAACAATGACCAAACCGACTAGCAGCATCGCCGCCGGGAGCACGATGGCGGCCTCAACTGCCTCCGAGAGCCCTCGCTCCGACTTGGCCCGTCTCATTTGCACCCCTTTGCGCATCACACGACGCTCCGCCAGCCAGAAGCCTAACCCGGTTTGCTCACTGTGGGTGCACATTTCTCATTTTTCGACCTGGACAGCGGCCCCGCGGCCAGCACCACCAGGGCGCAGGCGGCCTGATCCTTCAGCAAGCGATTTCCCCGGTGCGCCACTAGGCTAGGCAGCAGAACCGATCCCGAAAGGAATTCCCATGGTCAAGAAGGTAGCCATTCTCACAGCTGGCGGCTTCGCCCCCTGCCTGTCCTCGGCTATTGGCGGCCTCATCCAGCGCTACACCGAAGTCGCCCCCGAGGTGGAAATCATCGCCTACAAGCACGGCTACCAGGGGCTCCTACAGGGCGATTTCGTGGCGGTCGACGCGCAGGTACGCAACAAGGCCCACCTGCTCCACCTATATGGCGGCTCCCCGGTCGGGAACTCACGTGTCAAGCTCACCAACGTCAAGGATCTCGTCAAACGTGGTCTGGTGCCCGAGGGTGCAGACCCCCTGAAGGTCGCGGCCGACCGGCTGGTCGCTGACGGTGTGGATGTCCTGCACACCATTGGTGGAGACGACACGAACACCACTGCCGCTGACCTGGCTGCTTTCCTAGCCACCAACGACTACCCGCTGACGGTGGTGGGGCTGCCCAAGACCATCGACAACGATGTGATCCCGATCCGCCAGTCGCTGGGGGCTTGGACGGCCGCGGAGCAGGGCGCCATCTTCGCCAAAAACATCGTGGCTGAGCACAACTCGGGGTCACGTATGCTGATCGTCCACGAGGTGATGGGTCGGCATTGCGGTTGGCTGACCGCTGCGACTGCCGCGGAGTATCGCAAGTGGTTGGACGCGCAGGAATGGCTGCCTGAGATTGGGCTATCGCGCGAGGCGTGGGACGTCCATGCCGTGTACGTGCCGGAGGCGGTCATCGACATCGCTGAGGAATCCGAGCGGCTCCGGAAGGTGATGGACGAGGTGGGCAACGTCACCATCTTCCTGTCTGAGGGCGCCGGGCTGGACTCGATCGTCGCCGAGATGGAGGCGGCGGGCGAGGAAGTCCCCCGCGACCCCTTCGGCCACGTGAAGCTCGACAAGGTCAACCCCGGCAAGTGGTTTGGTGACAAATTCGCCGAGAAGTTGGGGGCCGAGAAAGTCATGATCCAGAAGTCCGGGTATTTCTCCCGCTCGGCAGCCGCGAATGCCGCCGATTTGGCGCTCATCAAACAGTGCACCGATCTGGCGGTCGACAGTGCGTTGGCCGGGAAGCCCGGCGTGATCGGTGAGGATGAAGAGAACGGCGACGTGTTGACCGCTATCGCCTTCGACCGCATCAAGGGCGGCAAGCCCTTCGACATCACCGTGCCGTGGTTCACCGACATGGTCGCCGCCATCGGCCAGCCGACTCCGGTCGCTGCCCCTGCTCACTGAGCAGAAGCCAGGTCAGGGGGCAGCCATCCCGCGGGCGGCTGCCCCCAACCCACAAGCTCATTTTTGCTCGTCCGTGTGTTCAGCGACTCGCTCCCCTGTCCAAGCGAAACACACCAGCACGATCAACGCCATCAGGTTGAACATCACCATGATGACAATCACCGGACCGAAGATCAGAGCCGTGGGATTCTGAGAGAACGCGGCGATGAGATATCCAGCGAACTGCTGTAGAAAGGCGGTCAGCACGGCTGCCCCCAACGAGTTGAACAACCAGTGCCTTACCTTGAGCCGCTCCTGAGCAAGCGTGAGATACAGGTAGGCGAACAGCAGCCACGTGGCCAGGAAGGTGAGGACGATCCGCCCGAGCCACACCAAGATCCCTGAGGACCCCAGCCAGGCAATTCCACCTGCAACTACGGCGATGCATCCCAGGAGGAACACGAGCAGACCCACGAAAATGCCCAGATTGCTTGCCAGTTCCTTAACGATTCCTTTGCTCAGTGGTGCCGCTGTTTCGTCGTCGTGCAGCATGACGTTGAACGCGATGCGCAGATTTCCCACCCAGTTGATCCCGGAGTAGGCGGCGGTCAGCACGGCGATCCCCACTAATTCCCGCCAGTTGAAGGCCGCTTGCTCAATGGCCGAATCAACCCAACGGCCGAGTTCCGATTCCCCAAGCGAGGCGCTCAAACCAGCACGCAGCAACTCTAGCCAGTCCGGACGCACGACGGTCAACGTGAACCCAGCAGCAGCGCCGATGAGCATCAGGACTGGGATCAGGGTCAGCACCGAGAAATAACTGATGGCGGCAGCGCGCTGCAATCCGTGACGGCGGTAGAAACGCCTGAGAGAGCCCGTTAACCGAAGTATCACGGGACGTTCACGAACCTGCTTAAGAAGTTGCTTAATGCGATTCAACCAGCCTTGGCCCGTCTACGTGATGCGAGTTCGTTTTCGGGATGGCTGTTACCGGCGGAGAGTCTTTCTTTGGGGAGATCGCTGAGGGTACCCTCGATTTCCTGCCATACGCTGGAAACCGAGATCAGGAACATGCCCTGCCCGCCTTTGGTTAAGTCGAACAGTTCATTGGCCGAGGTACATTCGTAGACACTGAAGCCGTCGCTGACGAGGGTGAGTTCTGTGAGGTCCTCGACGCCGCGGGCCCGCAAATGCTCGATAGCTGCGCGAATCTGCTGCAGCGAGATCCCAACATCAAGAAAGCGTTTCACGACCCGAAGCAGGAGGATGTCGCGGAAGGAGTACAGACGCTGTGAGCCGGAACCGTTGGCATCTCGGAGTTCTGGCACCACGAGCCCGGTACGAGCCCAGTAGTCGAGTTGGCGGTAGGTGATCCCCGCGACCTTGTGGGCCACAGGTCCCCGGAAACCCAGATCCGCTGCAACGGGGGCGAAATCACCCTCGAACAGCGTCTCCTGAAGCGGTTCGTTGCCCGCTCGATTGGTTTCCTTAGCCACTATCAGCCCTCATCCTTCTCGTCACTCAGTGCGGCACAACTGACGCTAACCTTGGGCCGCCCCGGTCTTGGGCCAACACGCCCAAGCGGTGACCCAGTTGATTCTAAACCCTCTACCCCGGCTTCAGGGTTGTCGGGGCTAGGGTGGTGGTCGCGCGCGATGGCCTCAGAAGTCCTCTGGCTGCACCTGGTCGAGAAACTCCCGGAACAGCTCGACCTCGTCGGGCGGGTTCTCGTTGACCGACACTCCGACAGTGTCCATGAGCGTGGTTGGGCATTGCAGCAACCAGTCGCGACGCACCGCCACGGCCACGGCGTCGCTGGGGCGAGCGTCGACTACGTGAGCACCGACCTTGATCTCAGCACGGAAGACGCCATCGCTGACCCCGGTAATCGTCAATACGGGATCGTCCTCACCTGCCAGGAGTTCAAGTACCGTTACTAACACATCGTGCGTGAGGGGCCGAAGGAACTTCTCCTCCTCAAGGGCGAGGGCAATCGCGGCGCCGTCCACCGATGAGATCCAGATGGGAAGAACCCGATCACCGCCACGTTCCCGCAGCAGCAGGACTGGGGTTTCGTCATCTAAGCGCATACCGGCCACCGTCAGCTCAATCATGATCTCCAGCCTACGCGGGAGTTCACCCCACCAATTGCGAGATCACCATGGCGGTGTGAGCGTTCATCACGACTTGGTAGACCTCGTTGCGGACCTCGGGCGGTGCACCCTGTCGACGCTGATATTGGCTGAGCGCCTGCTCAACCAGGGCGGACTCCATAGCGGCTGCCTGCTGCACCAGCCGCAACTGCCGAATGTCGACGCCGTAGTCTCCCAGCCGCTTCGCGGCCCAGGCCAGCGTCAGCGCTTCTCGACCGTAGAGCTGAGTGCCGGGGCGATGGGCAATCAGCTTCAAACGCTCAAGCTCAATGAGTGCCGCCTCCCCCAGACCGGACTCCGCCAGGAGTTCGCGCCGTTTAAACAGCTGCCCGCGACGCGTAGCGGGTTGGGCACGCGGAGTGGCGTCGGAGACTGGCGGTGCGGGGACAGGCGCGGATTCGTCCATGACCTCAGCGGGGCTTTCGCCACGGTCCATCGCCTCTAGTTGTTCGCGGATCACCTTGAGTGGCAGATACCTGTCCCGCTGGGCGCGCAAGATAAACAGCAGCCGCTCGACGTCCTTGGGGTGAAACTTTCGGTAACCGGAGGGGTGGTCCCGCTCCGGTGAGATGAGCCCCTCGCCTTCAAGGTAACGGAGCTTGGAGACTGAGATGTCCGGGAATTCTCCCCGGATTGCCTCCAGCACCTGCCCGATCGTGCGCGGCGCGGCGGGCATCAGCTCCGCCCGGCCTCGCTCAACAAGATCGTCGCCCGATATTTACCGATCTGGATCTCGTCGCCGTGCCTCACCTGGGTCCGGCCGTCCAGCAGGGCGCGATTGACGTAGGTTCCGTTGAGGCTGCCCAAATCTTCCAGCATGAGCTTCCCATCGGTGCGCACCAGCTTCGCGTGGTGCCGCGACACGGTGACGTCGTCTAGGAAGATGTCAGATTCGGGATGTCGTCCGAGCGTGGTCACGTCGGAGTCGATCAAGAACTGCGACTCCTTTACCCCGCCGCGTGTGACGATCATCAGCGCGTTACCAGGGGCGAGTTCGCTGGTGTTGGCTGCGATCCCTGTGCCGACACCCGACAGGTGTTCGTCGGTGAGAGCGGACAGAACGCTAGTCGTGTCGTTCTTCGAATCCATGAGCTCTCCTTCACGGTGGTTTCCGAACCCCGTCATGGGTGGCCCCCTTTCCATCCTGGTGCTCGGCGCGGCTGCCACAAGCCTATCGGTGGATGAGGGATTGACAAGCCCGCCATGCTAATTGGGTTTCGCGAATTCTAGTTGACGCGATGTCACGACAGTGTCGATAGCCAAGTCACTTACCTGGCTGATCTCAACGCGCCCCTGGACACGGCTCCCCTCGACCTCGCTGACGAGGCCGCCCCGGAAACGGGCGCCAGCTTCAAGCGTAGCGGGATCTCCGATGGCCTCAATGATGATAGGGCGTGTCAGAACGATGCCGTCAATCACGATGCTTCCTTGGTCGTCAAGGCCGATCCAGGAGGATGCGACGACCCTCGCCCCATCGTTGAACTCCGCCACTTCAGCACCCGCATCACGTAGCTCCTCCAGAGCGTCGAGCAGCAGTTCTGGGGTCACCGCCGCGTGCGGATCATGGATCGTGATCCGAATACCGGGCCCCTGCGCTGGGACGGTGCCGGCTAGAATCCGCAGCTGGTTGATACGGCGACGGGTCTCGTCGTCAACTACTTTGGCCCCCTCGGCGCCTGACGATAGCTGGTCGCGGGTCGTGGTCAGATCACGCACCTCGCTCTCCAGCCGGCGAGTCTCAGCGGAGAGGTTATCCAGCAACTGCACAAGCTCGGTGCGACGCAGGTTGGAGTAGTCGGGTTGTGTTGCCTGGGACCGGATGGTCCACACGATCAGCAGAGCGGCCACGAACAGAACGGCCCCGACCACGATCTGACCGCGCCCGAGATGGAAGAAAGAGCGCCAGAACTGCGGCTGGTCCTTCGGACCCAGTTGTTGTGCAGCGCGCCGCGGGATCCCAGTTTCAGGCATGCAACACCGCCCGGCGGATCGCGGCAGAGTTGTTGAAGATCCGGATGCCCAGGACCACAACAACGCCGGTGGACAGTTGCGAACCAACTCCGATCTGGTCGCCTACAAAGACGATGAGCCCGGCAATGGTGACATTCGATAGAAACGAGACCACGAAGACCCGGTCGGAGAAGACGCCCTCCAGCCAAGCCCGAGCTCCGCCCAGAATGGCGTCGAGGGCAGCAACGATGGCGATCGGGAGATAGGGCTGCAAAAAGATCGGCAGTACCGGCTCAACCAGCAGACCGAGCACGACTCCAGCAACGAGTCCGATGATGGCAAGCATGGCTCTCCTTTACTGGTCCGCGTATCTCAAGGTCATGGTTGGGTCTGCAGCGAGGGCGAGATCTCCCGGAGCCGGGCGTATCTCGTAGCTGATGCCGTAATTATCCCGCATGGCCTGCCACCAACTGGCTGCGGAGGTGCGAGCGAAACGCTCCTGAAGCTGCCGGGGGTCGCCGATGGCATGAATCTCATAGGGTGGTGTGAGAGAGACGTAGTCGACGGTGATCGCGGAACCTGCGACACGAATCGGAGTAAGGGTGGTGATGCGATGGCCATTGATGGCGATGGCCTCGGCGCCAGCTTCCCGAAGACCGTTGACCAGCCGCGTCAGATCGGAGTCGTAGATGAAACCTTTGCCGTCCACGGTGGTTGCGGCGTCATTAGTGCGGATGATGATGCCGGGCCCCGTCACTGGCGAGGCGCCCGTGATCAACTCCAGATCTTGAAGTTCGGCTCGGACGCTGGGATCCCCGACGGCTGCTTGCCGCAACCGGCTGATCTCGTTGCCAAGCTCGGCTACGTGGTCCGCGAGCTCGTCACGGTGTTGCTGCTCGGCAGCGATCCGGGTTTGCAAGTCGCTGCGTTCGTCCGCGACTTCGCTACGTGAACGAGTGGCGGATACAACCGCCACCGCTAGCAACGCAGCAACCAGCACTAAAGCAACTGCTAGCAGTCCACTATTGCGGCGTGGGGCGGTCGTGGTGAAATATTCGGGTTCTATCGCCTCTGCGGCCACGTCGCTGAGCAGGCTCATGCTGGCATCGGGACGTTTCATTCGATCTCCCTGGTGCGCGCAAGCCGCACGGTACGCGCGACGTAATCTGCCCCCGCCACCCAATAGGCGATGGCGCCCCCGACGGCCGTGGGCCAGCCAATCCAGGCTACCCAGGCAATCCCCATCGACCGTGGCGAACCGATGAGGATGAGGGGAAATGCCAGCAACAGCAACATGGTCCCCGCCTTACCGACGAGGCTGACGGGCAAAGCCAGACGGCCGCTGCGGCGCAGCGAGGGAAGAAGCCCCACGAGCATCGCATCGCGCGCCACGAGAAGTACCAAAAACCACCATGGGACCACCCATCGTGCGGCCAGAGCCAGGAGAGCGGTAAGGATGTAGAGCCGGTCCGCGATCGGATCAAGTCTGGCCCCCAGCTCTGATGTTTGGTTGAGTCGGCGCGCGAGAAAACCGTCTAGCCAGTCGGTGGCCCCGGAGATGGCCAATAGGATGACTGCGGCCATATCGTGGCCCACGAGAATCAGCCAGCCGAACACTGGAACCGCGAGGAGCCGCAGGAACGATAAGGCATTGGGCACCGTGCAGAGGCGGTCGGTATCCCACTCCTGAGTCGGCTCCACTGAATTCACGCCGCCCAGCCTAGACCTTGGGCCCCCAGGCCTCGGCTAGCAGTCGTCGGGCATCGCCCAGCAGCTGAGGCAACACACGGGTTTGGGCGACGATGGGCATGAAGTTCGTGTCTCCCGCCCACCGGGGGACGACGTGTTGATGCAGGTGGGCGGCGATGCCGGCGCCCGCCACGGCTCCTTGGTTCATACCGATGTTGAACCCAGCCGGGCCTGATACGCGGCTGAGGGTAGCGATCGCCTGTTGTGTGAGTTCAGCGATCTCCCGGGTTTCCTCAGCCGTGGCGTCCACGTATCCGCTGACATGCCGATAGGGGCAGATGAGCAGATGCCCAGGCGAGTACGGGAACAAATTCATCACCGCGAATGCGTGGGTACCACGGGCGACGATCAGGCCATCCTCATCGTTTCGGGTGGGTGAGACGCAGAATGGGCACTCCGATGCGTCATGCGGCTTGGCCTGTTCGATGTAGACCATCCGGTGCGGGGTCCAAAGGCGTTGAAAGGCATCAGGCACCCCGCATAGGTCTGCTGGTTGTTCCTTCATTGCGTTGCGGCGGGGTCGGCGTTGCTGCGGGACTCAATGTGCTCGACGATCCTCGCCACCGCTTGGTCGACCGGAACACCATTAAGTTGTGAGCCGTCGCGGAACCGGAAACTGACAGCCCCGGCGTCCCGATCCTCGCCACCCGCAATCAAGATGAACGGGGCTTTGGACTTGGAAGCGTTGCGGATCTTCTTGCCAAAGCGGTCGTCTGACAGGTCCAGATCGACCCTCACGCCGCGTGCCCTCAGCTGCTGGGCGATGCCCTCAAGATAGTCGTTGAATTCGTCGGCGACGGGCACTCCCAACACTTGCACAGGGGCGAGCCAGGCTGGGAAGGCCCCGGCGTAGTGTTCGGTCAGCACCCCGAAGAACCGTTCAATCGACCCGAATAGGGCACGGTGGATCATGACGGGCCGCTTCCGGGTTCCGTCAGCCGCCTGGTACTCCAGGTTGAATCGTTCCGGAAGGTTGAAATCCAACTGGATCGTCGACATCTGCCAGGTGCGGCCAATGGCGTCCTTCGCCTGAACGGAGATCTTGGGGCCATAGAACGCGGCTCCCCCCGGATCAGGCACGAGAGTAAGCCCAGAGGCCTCGGCAACCTCGGCCAGCACCTGCGTCGCTTCCTCCCAGGTGACGTCATCGCCGACGAATTTCTCGGGATTCTTGGTGGACAACTCCAGGTAGAAGTCATCCAGGCCGTAGTCCTTGAGCAGGTTGAGTACGAAGGTCAGTAGGCTGGCCAGTTCGTCTCGCATCTGCTCGCGAGTGCAGTAAATGTGGGCGTCATCCTGGGTAAAACCCCGGGCCCGGGTCAGACCATGCACAACCCCGGACTTCTCGTTGCGGTAGACGGTGCCGAACTCGAACAGCCGCAACGGCAGTTCCCGATACGACCGGCCACGGGACCGGAAGATCAGGTTGTGCATGGGGCAGTTCATGGGCTTGAGATAGTAGTCCTGCCCGGGCTTGCGGATGTTGCCCTCGGCGTCGCGTTCCTCGTCCATCTGGATGGGCGGGTACATGCCGTCGGCGTACCAGTCGAGATGCCCCGAGGTCTGGAACAGTGATGCCTTAGTCAAGTGTGGGCTGTACGCGAACTGATATCCCTCGGCGACATGGCGGCGCCGAGAGTAGTCTTCCAGTTCCATGCGCACAACCGCCCCATTGGGATGGAACACGGCTAGGCCGGAGCCAATCTCGTCGGGAAAAGAAAACAGGTCGAGTTCAGTGCCCAGTTTCCGGTGGTCGCGTTTGGCGGCCTCGGCCATGCGGGTCTGGTAGGCCTTGAGTTCCTCCTTGGTTGCCCAAGCAGTGCCATAGACCCGCTGCATCCCGGTATTACGCTGATCGCCCCGCCAATACGCAGCGCTCGCCTTCGTCAGCGCGAAGGCTTGTAGATAGCCGGTGTGGGGCACGTGCGGGCCGCGACACAGATCCCGCCAGGCGACGCTACCGTCGCGCCGGACGTTGTCATAGATGGTGAGTTGCCCCTCCCCCACTTCTACTGATGAGCCGTCAGCGGTGGAGGCGCCCCCCTTGTCGGCGATCAACTCAAGCTTGAAGGGCTCGGCGGCCAGTTCCTCGCGGGCAGCTTCATCGCTGACCTCGCGGCGCACAAAGCGTTGCTTCTCCCGGACGATCTGAGCCATCTGCTTCTCAATGGCTTTGAGGTCCTCGGGGGTCAGAGGGGCGGTGGCGAAGTCATAGTAGAACCCGTCGGTGATGGGCGGGCCAATGCCGAGTTTTGCTTCCACGAACAGTTGCTGTAACGCCTGAGCGGTCACATGTGCCGCCGAGTGCCTCAGAATACTCAGGCCTTCGTCGCTACTGGCCAGGATGGGCGTAACCTCGTCGCCGTCGCTCAACTGCCGTTGTAGATCGCGCGTCTCGCCGTTGACTTGCATGGCGACGATCGAGCGATCAGTTCCGAAGAGGTCTAGCCCGGTCGTGGTCGCCGTCAGCTCAACGTTCTCGCGCAAGTCGGGGCGGACGACGACGATGGACGCAGACACGGGCGCGTTCCTTTCGGTAGATGACTTGCTCATTCTGCCATCAGCGGCGTGTGCCGGTCGAAAAGACCACCCCGTCCTATCGCCGTCGCCCAGGAGCGCCGTGCGATAAATGTGCGGTGGGCGGTAAAACCTCCGATGAGAAGGACTTGAGCCGTGGCCCTCAGATTCGAAGTCGTCGCGCCCGACTTAGCCTGCGATGATTGGGGAACCGGCTGTTGAGACCGGTGAGGGCTGGCTCCCTGTCAGGGACCGGTGAGCGGTGGTTACCGTTCGAGTAGCTGCTCAAGTTTAGGGTTTCCGGCGATGCGCTGGGCGACGTAGGGACAGGTGGGGCGCACCTGCTGCCCAGCTGCCGCGATATCGGCCAAGGCGAAGTCCACCACCTGGCCGGCTAGTCCCCGGCCACGAAACTCTGGCTCGGTCAGTGTGTGAGGCAACTCAATCACTGGGCCGTGCCGTAGGTACTCGACGAAGGCCGCCAAGCGGCCAGCAACGCGCAGTTCATAGCGGTGCGCGGTTTCGTTTTTGACCAGAATAAATTCGTCCACGGGGCCTCCAGAACACATGAACCGAGCCCAGAGCTCGGTGTTTCCGGTGATTCTGGTGGGCGATGCCAGGTTTGAACTGGCGACCTCTTCCGTGTCAAGGAAGCGCGCTACCACTGCGCCAACCGCCCGAGGTGGAGACGGGATTTGAACCCGTGTACACGGATTTGCAGTCCGTTGCCTCGCCTCTCGGCCACTCCACCGGGTGGAGTTCTGTCTCCGAGCGGACGACGAGATTCGAACTCGCGACCCTCACCTTGGCAAGGTGATGCTCTACCAACTGAGCCACGTCCGCCTGCGCTTTCCGCTGATCCCCCGGTGGGAGACCCCGTTCGGCGCGTTGAGAACACTAGCGCAGGGTTTCGCGGGATTGCAAATTCGCATCTCGCGTCCGCCCGGGAGGCGATCAAACCGGGATCGCGACGTAGATCGTCTCCAGGTACTCGGCAATGCCCTCGGAGCCGCCCTCACGGCCAAGCCCTGAATGCTTGATGCCGCCAAACGGTGCCGCCGGGTTGGACGTCGCCGCCGAGTTAATGCCGACCATCCCCACCTCAAGACGGTCCGCCATGCGAAGTGCCCTCTCAAGGTTGCCGGTGTGGACGTAGCCGGCTAGCCCGACGGGAGAGGCATTGGCCCAGGCCAGCACCTCGTCTTCGGAGTTGAACGCCACCACCGGCGCGACGGGACCGAAGATCTCCTCGCGCACGACAGGTTCTCCAGGGGCGACGCCAGTCAGCACCGTTGGGGGATAGAAATAGCCATCCCCAGCGATGACTTCGCCTCCCGTCAGAACCTGCGCTCCCCCGGTCACCGCTCGGTCGACCAGGGAGGCGATGTCGGCTCGCGCCTCCTCGGAAATGATGGGCCCAATGTCGGTTCCGGGATTCAAGCCATCTCCGACCACTAGGGGCTCAAACTCCGCGGCAAGACGGGCCGCGAACTCGTCAGCAACATCGCGTTGGACATAGAACCGGTTGGCGGCGTTGCACGCCTCCCCCATGTTCCTCAGCTTTGCCGCCTTGGCGGCGGCGACGGCCCGGTCCAGGTCCGCATCGGCGAAGACGATGAACGGCGCGCAGCCACCCAGCTCCATGGAGGTGCGCAGGACATTGGCTGCTGCGTCACGCAAAAGGGCTTTGCCAACATCCGTGGACCCCGTGAAGGACAATTTCCGCAACCTCGGGTCCTGGATGATGGGCCCAGTGATGCCCCGAGAGTCGGCAGTCGGCAACACGTTGACGACGCCGTCAGGGATACCCGCCTCACGGCAGGCCTCAGCAAAGGCCAGAGCGGTGAGCGGAGTAGCACGCGCTGGTTTGAGGATCCCGGTGCACCCAGCAGCCAACCCCGGCCCGAGCTTCCGGGTAGCCATGGCGAGCGGGAAGTTCCAGGGTGTGATAGCCAGTACCGGACCCACGGGGCGTGGCATGGTGATGACCCGCAGGTTCCCCTCAGGTGTCGTCGTGTAACGGCCATTGAGTCGCACGGCCTCCTCGGAGAACCACCGGAGAAACTCAGCTCCATAAGCAACCTCGCCGCGGGCCTCGGACAGGGGCTTGCCCATCTCCAAAGTCATGAGGGTGGCGAACTCTTCGGCCCGAGCCTGGATCACCTCGAAGAGGTTACGCAATAACTCGGCTCTGGCCCGAGGCGGCTGGGCGGCCCATGTCTCCTGGGTTGCGCTGGCCGCCTCAAGGGCGGCGGCGCCGTCGGCGGTACCGGCATCTGCGACTGACGCAAGGACCCGCCCCGTGGCCGGGTTGAGCACATCAAACCATCGCCCCGTCGACGGCTCCCGCCAGGAACCGTTCACGAAGACCCCAGTGGGCGCGATGGCCAGGGCTTTTGCTACCTGCTGCGACGTTGCGGAAAGGGGTTCCACGGCGCTTGACCTCCATAAGTCGGTGAACGCTGAAAGCCTAGCCGCGTAGAGTCATGCAGTCGGATCAAATTGGCACAGCCTCGCTGGGTACGGTAGAGTTTCTGTCCGCACGGGCGATTGGCGCAGTGGTAGCGCGCTTCGTTCACACCGAAGAGGTCGGCGGTTCGAAACCGCCATCGCCCACCGATGCTCCTCAGCAGATCGCCCAGACGCCCGGAGGAGAAGCATGTCAGCCCCAGCCATCGTGCTCGTCGCGCGAGGAGATGACGACCCCTTGGCCCAGGCCTCCCTGGACGCTGTCATGGCACGCCTCCGTCGGCTCCGTCCCGACCTTCGGGTTGCCCTTGGCCTGATGACTAGCACCTCACCCACGGTCCATGAAGCCATTGAGGACCTAACCGCCAGCGGAACCGTTGAGATCGTCATGGTCCCCATGGATCTGGTCTCAGCTGCAAACTATCCCGCCATCATCAGCCGAGCTAGCAACGCGGCCAAGGCGGCGCACCCCCAGCTCAGCATCATGGTGGCCCGCCCGATCGGCCCAGCTGTCGAGTTACTGAATGTGCTCGACGCCAAACTCCGTGAGGAACTGCACCGCGTCAGCGCTGTCGAAATCGATGCCCTGGTCCTGGCCTGCCCCGCCGGCGGGGATGTCCGGGGAACGTCGCTGCTGGCGCGGCGCGCACGACAATGGGGCGCCCACCACAAGTTGCCCGTCCAACTGGCACAAAACGACACGACGGGTCGCGCCACCAGCACTGCGATCGCCGCTCTGCGATCGCAGGGGCGGCGCCACATCGCCGTCGGTTCGCTGTTTCTCACGTCTGGCCCAGTCTTTCGAGCTCACCAGCAGGCGGCCGTGCGCGCTGGGACCCTGGCGGTGACTCCCCCCATCACCGAGGACCCCCGAGTCAGCGAACTCATCTTGGCGCGTTATGCTTTCGCGGCCATGCGGCTGCTTGATGTCGATCCACACGAAGGTTAACCATGCCCGACCAGTTCCCCCTTGAGCTTCCCGACCAGGAATGGCGTAAGCGCCTGAGCGCTCTGGAGTACCACGTGCTGCGGGAGGCCGGCACCGAACGCCCCTTCACGGGGGAATACACGGACACCACCGAAGAAGGGGTCTACGAATGTCGCGCCTGCGGTACCGAGTTGTTCCGCAGTTCCGCCAAGTTCTCGTCCCACTGCGGCTGGCCGAGTTTCTTCGAACCGCTGGCGGGTGACCGAGTCATCTATCTTGAAGACAATTCCCTCCCCGGTCGCCCCCGGACGGAGGTCAGGTGTCGCGCCTGCAACTCGCATTTGGGGCACGTGTTCGCCGGGGAGGGCTACGACACCCCAACCGATGAACGGTTCTGCATCAATTCCATCAGCTTGCGACTGGTTCCGGCGCGCCATCAGACGTAACTCAGTCACGCACCATAAGCTCACTTCCGTGACTCCTGCCCACCCCACCATCGCGGCCCCCGAGTT